>NZ_JAMPLL010000049.1:0-23833 GCF_039962495.1 Leptolyngbya sp. AS-A5
TCTCGCTTTGCGTCCGCCGCCCCTTGCCCGTTTTCGCACAGGCTTTGCCGCATTGCGGCTTGCCTCGTAAGCCTGCTCAAAGCTCGGCAGCAGCGCATCAAAGGCTTTTCGGTCCTGACTCGGATGTCTCATAAAGTATTCCAGTGTCTGAAATTCCTTTGCAGTCAAAGAAATAGGAATTTGGTGCCCATCGAGGGTTTGCCAGCAAACGGTGTGGGCACCATAGTCGAGAATGAGATTGCCGACTTGAAGCTGTTGGGGGTGAAGTTCGGGCGATCGTCGTTGCAGCGCCCGCAGTCGCGCCAACAGTTCTGCCATGCCAAAGGGCTTAACTAGGTAATCATCGGCTCCGGCATCGAGTCCGGCTACTTTATCTTCCATGCGATCTCTGGCAGTCAGGAGCAGAATGGGGAGTGGATTGTTTTGACAGCGGAGCCGCTTGCACAACTCTACCCCAGATAGTCTAGGTAGCATCCAATCCAGAATGGCTAAGGTATAGTGAACATCGGAGTTGTCGAGATATGCCCAAGCTGTGCTGCCATCTTGCACCCAGTCCACCACATACTTCTCCCGACTCAAAACACGATGAATCGCGGTGCCTAAATCAGGTTCATCTTCCACCAGTAACACTCGCATGAGATCGCTTGATAGATAACTCTACCCATGTAATATGGCTGTGAATCAGAGGGGTGATCGAAACACCTTAAGCAGAATCAAATACCAATCAGTATTAGTGCTTGAAGCTGAAGCGCCCATTCACTTTTTCTCCGCTAATGTCTGAGAGAATAACAGCCTTGTATTCTCCTGGCGTGGCGCTGGGTAAGATTGCTGTATAGTGCTTATCGCTTGCGTCGTACTTCATATCTAACGATTTCTGACTGCCATCAGGCAATTGAACTTGAGCTATTACCTTTGCATCGGGAATTGGTTCATGATTGTCGCCTTTCTGTAAGAAAAAGTCGATGTGAGTCTGCGCTGCCTCTTTTTTCGATACAAGTTCCAGATGATAGGGTCCTGATTCAATCACCTGTCCGCCTTGCCCACCGTGATTCCCACTAGATGCAGATTTAGCGGAACTGCCAGCAGGGGGAGAAGGTTGAGTTTCCGCAGGAGCAGCAGCCGTAGGACTACTGGTGGAATTAGTTGCTTGGTTGCCGCTGCTGCAAGCGCCCAGAAATAGCAGCCCGATCGCTGAAATCGCTGTTATATTCATTTTCAATTGCATGATGTTTCTCCTCGTTAATAAACAAAACTGTTGGCTTTAGACCGTTAAGCCTTTTCTTGAAGGTGCTCCATCTCTAGTTGAGAGACTTTGCCGTTCTCAACCATTAATCGTTTCGGAAATAGGTACTTGCCGAACCTGGCGTAGAGCGCAGGTAATATCAGCAGCGTCAGAGCTGTAGAGGTAAAGAGTCCACCCAGAACAACGATCGATAAAGGTTGCAAAAGCTCTTTTCCGGGTCCACCAGCGATGACTAGGGGCGCTAACCCTAAGGCAGAAGTAAACGCTGTCATAAGAATGGCATTGAGCCGTTCCATCGATCCTTGAATCAGGAGATCTTTTAACGGCATTCCGGCGGCAAACTTAGTGTTGTAGTTGTCTACCAGTAGTAACCCATTTCGGGTGGCGACCCCAAACAGCGTGACAAATCCCACCAGTGAAGCAATCGAGAGAATTCCTCCCGTTAGCGCTACGGCAATTACACCCCCCACCAAGGCTAGAGGTAGATTGATCATGATCATGGCGGTGGACGCCACTGACTTCACCGAGAGATACATGATGATAGTGATAACGACAAAGGCGATGGCGCTAAAGAGCAAAATATTTTGGGACGCCCGCTCTTCGGCTTCAAATTGCCCAGCATACTGGATGTAATATCCGGGCGGAGTTTGAACTTGCTGCTTGACCTTTGCCTGAATATCACTCACCACCGAGCGCAAATCTCTACCCTGCGCGTTGGCAGCTACCACAATCAAGCGAGAAACATTTTCACGGTTAATCGTGTTGGGACCTGTGCCGTCTTGAACGGTTGCCACCTGTGCTAAGGGAATTTTATTGCCCCTAGGCGTATCAATCACTAAATTGCTGATGGTATCTAAACTTTGGCGAGCTTCTGGCTTTAGCCACACCACTAAGTCAAAGGTTTGCTGTTGCTCTAAAACTTGCGAAACCACTCGTCCATTTAAGGCAGTCTCAATCGTTTCTGAGAGTTGCCCAATCGTTAACCCATACCGGGAAGCAGCAACGCGATTGAACTGAATCTGAATTTGCTCCACCGGAATCTGGGGCT
Source organism: Leptolyngbya sp. AS-A5 (assembly GCF_039962495.1). Taxonomy (NCBI): domain Bacteria; kingdom Bacillati; phylum Cyanobacteriota; class Cyanophyceae; order Leptolyngbyales; family Leptolyngbyaceae; genus Leptolyngbya; species Leptolyngbya sp. AS-A5. The sequence goes on from NZ_JAMPLL010000049.1 coordinate 2,292, forward strand.
CAAGCTGAAGATCGACCACTCCTTTAACCGATTGCATCGCATCATTAACTTGCTGTCCCAGGGTGCGAAGTTGTTCCAGTTCAGGACCGAAGATTTTAACAGCGATCGCGCTTCTGACTCCTGAGAGCACTTCATCCATGCGGTGAGAAATGAAGCCACCTACGTTGGGTGCTGCCCCTGGCACGTTACTAAACTCCTTGCGCAACAACTCCACACTGACTTTGCGGTCTTTCATACCCGTCTCGCTCAGCTCTACATCTAGGTGAGTCAGGTTTACCCCTGCGGCATCAGCATCACCCGCTGCCCGTCCCGATCTCACTTGAATGCTTTGAAAGCTAGGATTATCTTTCAGCTTATGTTCCAGCACCGATGCAGCGCTATTTGTGGCTTCTAACGATGAGCCAGGATACAGCAGCAGCGTATTGACCAGCGATTGCTCCTGAAATTCTGGCAAAAAGATTCGTCCAAACGACGGAACGACGATCGCAGCCGCTACTAGACTTGCGCCTGCGACACCCAAAATAATGGTCGAGCGGCGCATTGAAAACCTGAGCAGTGGTAGATAAAGACTTTTGAAGAACCGGGCGACCCAAGGTTCTCGCTCAGGCAAACGACCGTAGGGCAGTAAAATCGCACACAAAGCAGGGGTAACGGTCAAGGCAACGACGCTAGATGCCAGCACTGCCGCCAAGTAGCCCAATCCCATTGGGATGAAAATGCTGCCTTCTACACCCGTGAGCGCAAAGATAGGCGAGAAGACGACGATCGTAATGATAGTGGCTCCAAATACAGAATCTCGAACTTCTTGACAACCCTCAAACACGACCTCTAAAACGGGGCGGGGATTGGGAGAATATTTATTTTCTCGCAGGCAGCGATAGACATTTTCGGCATCGACGATCGCATCATCCACAGCAGACCCGATGGCAACTGCCAAACCGCCTAGGGTCATGGTGTTTAACCCTTGTCCTAGCCAGTTGAGCGCTAGCACCCCAATCAATAAAGACAGAGGTAGAGCCGCCAAGCATACTGCTAAGTTGCGCCAATTCATCAAGAATGGAATCAAGATTAAGGCAACGATAATGCTGCCTTCAATTAATGCTTCCCGCACATTCTCGATCGAGGCATCAATGTAGGTTTCTTGGCGAAACGTCGTGGCAACCTGAATATCTTCTGGCAATCCGGCTTTTACCTCAGCCATCGCGGCTTCAACGGCACGAGTGACCTTGGGTGTGTCGGCTTGCGGCTGCTTATTGACGATCGCAACGACTGCTTTCTGAGCGTTAACGCTGGCATCCCCACGCTTCACGGCTGCGCCAATTTTGACCTCGGCGACGTCTGTAATCCTAACGGGTGTCCCATTGCGAGCCGTAATGACCGATTGCTTCAACGCTTCAATATCCTCGATTCGCCCGATGCCCCGAATCAGTTTTTCGCGATCAGGCGTAATTAAATAACCACCTGGCGCATTCACATTTGCCGCTGCCACTGCTTCTGATACTTGTTGCAACGACACATTGAAGGCTTGTAGCTTTTCGGGCGCAACTAGAACTTGATATTGCCGCACATCGCCACCAAACACGATAACTTGCGTGACTCCTGGCAGTGCCAGGAGGCGATTGGTGACTTGCCAATCGACAATGCGCCGCACTTCCATTAAGTCGGTTGTTTTAGAGGTAAAGGCGTAAGTGACAATTGTGCCAATGGGTGAGCTGATGGGAGCAATTTGTGGAGTCTCAATCCCTTCTGGAAGTTTACTTTGAGCAGACTGTAACCGTTCGGTCACTAGCTGCCGGGCTTGATAGATATCGTTGCCCCAGTTAAAAACCACTCGCACTACTGAAATACTGGCTGCACTCGAAGACCGCACTGCACTCACCCCTGGTGTGCCATTAATTGCGCTTTCAATGGGGAGTGTCACCAAAGATTCCACTTCTTCGGGTGCAAGGCCTGGCGCTTCGGTTTGAATTTCAACCTGCGGTGGTGCAAAGGTAGGAAATACATCCAGCGGCATCTGAATGATAGTGCGGAAGATCCAAATAGTGATGACGATCGCCCCTAGAATCACGAGCCATCGGCGAGCGATCGCCCATTGAATGATGGAACTTAGCATGACGGTGTACCTAGCGCGGTTGGTGAGGATGATGATCACCCTCTGACTTCAAAGCAGGCGTTGGCGGGTGGGCGTCATAATCAGTCGGGCTCACGCCATCGAGAGACTCATGGCTTGTGTGCCCATTGGGGAATGGAACGAATGCTTTGCGACGGCGACGATTCGCCCATAGCATTCCAGCCCCAAAAGTACCTGCCATAACTGCTCCTCCAATAGGAATTCCAATCCATAAAGGAATCGAAGGCTGTGGGTTAGAGGCTGATGCAGAATTTGCCTTCCCATGATCATCGGCTGGCTTGCTGCCGCCTCGTAGCGATTGAGCATACAACTGATTAGCGCGTTGGGTGACAATGCGATCGCCATCAAACAACCCGGACTTGACCTCGACCAATTCACCTGTGTCTCTACCTAAGGTGACGTCTGTCGGTTGAAACGCGGTGCCATTTTGCACAAATACAATTGTCTTTTTATCGTTTGTGGTGACCAGTGCTGATTTTGGAACTGCTAACAAGGCAGCGGGAGTCCGATCAGTTAACACTTCCAATTCAGCAAACATCCCTGGTTTGAGCACCCCATTCGGATTGTCTAGTTGCGCTTTTACAGGCACGATGCGGGTTTCATCTTCGACGACTGATCCAACCACACTGATGCGTCCTTGAAACGTACGCTCGGGCAAGCTGGCAACTTTTATCTGGACTTGCTGCCCAGTCTGAATACGATCGAGGTCTTTCTCATAGATGTTGGCGCTCACCTGGACACTGCTGCCGTTAATAATCGTCATCACCTTCTTGCCTGCGTCCTCGCCCGATTCGCCGGTGGTGGTTTCACGATCGGCAACGGTGCCTGAAATCGGAGCCGTTATGGTGATTGTGCCGTCCTGGTTTGCATTTGCACCCAGTTGCCTCAGGCGAGCCTGATAGGTTTCTTCACTCAGTTGCACTCGTGATTGAGCGACTTGTACAGCCGATTCAGCTCGTCGTAGTTGTGCCGATGCCTCTGAAACCTCTAAGCGGCTTTCAGCTTTGGTGAGAGCCGCTTTTGCTTCTGCCAGTTTGGTTTCCGATTCTAGAAAGCTGCGTCGGGGAAGGGCACCACTGCTAGCCAGTTCCCGGTCTTTGTCGAATCGCTCCTGAGCAAAGTTCAGTTGGGTTCGGGCTTGAGCCACGTCTGTTGCTGCGATTTTTTGTTGTTGAGCAAAGTTTTGCTGTGCCAGTTGCAAATCAGCTTGTGCTTGCTGGGTAGAGCCGATCGCCTCTGATCGGCGGTCTAAGGCAACCGTACGCAGTTCTGCCAATTCTGGGCTAGTCATGATGGCCACGGCCTGACCCGCGCTCACTTTATCTCCCGGTTGAACAAGTAGCTGCGTCACCGTTCCTCTGACTGGAGTGGTCACTTCAACCTGTTGGTTGGGGAGAGATTCAATTTGTCCAGTGGTTTTAATGCCAAAGGCCAAGCGTTGACGAGATACAGATTCGACTTCTAAGCCCAATTGTTTCATCGTTTCCGCTTCGACTTCAATGGCATCTGCCGATTGAGCTGAATGGCTTCCTCCCTGAAATTCGTTGCCGTGCCCAGGATGAGCAAAAACGCGAATTGGAGTTGCTAGGAGCAAAACCATTAGCAGGGAGACTGTCGCCTGGGCAGCCGATCGTTGAGGGAGATAAGTCATTTTGGTAGCTTCCTTCGCACAGCACTCAATTACCAGCGTTTCACAGAGTAATGAAATCAACGTGAAATCTTGCAGTCAGACCTATTGCTTGTACCAAGCTTGTTTCCACTGCTGCATCTGTTTAATTTCAGCTTTCTGAGAAGCAATAATGCCTTGAGCCAGCTGTCTAATTTCAGGACGCTTCGACTTGTTCAGAGCATCTTGTGCCATCACGACTGCGCCTTCGTGATGCGGAATCATGGCGTTGAGAAACCGCAGATCAAACTCGGCATCTGCTGCACCCAAATTCATATTCATCATCATGCCTTTCATCTGATCTTGAGACATAGGCATGGAATGACCCATTTTTGAGTTGTAAGCGACTGGCTCTGCACTAGCTTTGGGATACCAAGCTTGCCGCCATTGCTTCATCTGGTTAATTTCTTTGTCTTGAGCTTCGATGATGTCAGCCGCCATCTTTTGGATTTCAGGACGCTTGGATTTCTGCTGCGCTTCTTTTGCCATTTCGACGGCTCCTTGATGATGAGGAGTCATGGCATCGACAAACCGCAGATCAAATTCAGCGTCGGCTGGACCCAGATCCATCGACATGCTGCCCGGGTTGCCGTGGTTCATACTACTGTGATCCATGCCTTGCATTGAGCCAGCATCAGTTGCAGCAGGACTGGGGGCTTGGGTTTGGTTTTGAGCAGGGGTAGAGCAGGCATTCAGAAAACTACTGGTGGCGATTGCTCCAAGTGTGAGAGCTAGAAAACCTGTTTTTGCGAAGAAGTTGCGTGACATCTGTTTGCTGTGCCTCAGATAAAGGGTCAGAAAAGTGATGTTGCTATTCTGGATGCTCCAGCTGACTGGAGTGTCAACCAGTCAAATTTTCCAAATCTGGAAACCTGCAAAGGCGTCAGTTAATGGCAGAACGGTACATCTCTTCAGAATATTGCACACAGTTATGAAATCAGAATGAAATCGCTCTCGCTCAAAAGTGCAAGTTATCTCTCTTTCGAGGGAGAGACGTAATTGCTTCAATGCAACTTTAGGGTGAAGCCTAGAGAGCCAATAGGTTCTGGTTATTAATTCACCGGAGACAAACTATGACTTCAAGGCAATCTCACCAATCTCGACTTGAAACCTGCATTGAGGCTTGTTTTGACTGTCCACGAGACTGCGAGAACTGCGCCACCGCTTGCTTAGACAGTGACATGGTGCAAATGATGGCTCAATGCATTAAGTTGTGCCGATACGTGCGACATCTGCGCCCGTTTTATGGCTCGCAATTCTGACCTTCATGCCCAATTATGTGGAGTGTGCGCGGAAGCGTGCGACCGCTGTACCGCTGAGTGCGAGAAGCATGACCATGACCACTGTAAGCGATGCGCCGAGTCTTGTCGTCGCTGTGCCCATTGCTGCCGCCAGATGGCAGCAGCAATGGCGTAAAACTCATTCACCGACGATGGCAAAATTCTTCAACCGCTCTTTACAAGCAGAATAGTTGAAGAATTTTGCATGATTTAAGCTTTGCAAGACACTTGTAAAGTTTCTGTTGTTATCCCCTTGACTCTCCAGCTTGCTAGACACTCCAAGATGGGATCAGTTGCACATCAAGAGGATTTAGATCATGACACTTCAACTCACTGTTCCTAACATGGCTTGTTCCGCCTGTAGCGAAACCATTACTCAAGCCGTAAAGGCAATTGATCCAACTGCTACGGTTCATGCTGATCCTAAAACAAAGCTTGTCAACGTTGAAACTCAAGCTTCTGAGTCTGTCATTAAACAGGCCATTATCGATGCAGGCTATTCCGTTACAGAGGAGTAGATCACCCAATGGAAAATACGACTCTTAAATTGCGAGGCATGAGTTGTGCCTCCTGCGCCAATAACATTGAAGATGCAATTTCCTCCCTTCCAGGAGTAGAAGCGTGCAGCGTTAACTTTGGGGCTGAACAAGTCACGATCACCTATGATCCTGGCAAAACTGATGTCGCTGAAATCCAGGAAGCTGTGGATGCCGCTGGATACTCGGCTCAGCCCATGCAAGATAACGTACTAGCGCCTGAAGATGATGCAGAGCGACGGGTACGGCAAACAGAAGAGCGTGAGTTGACTCGTCGAGTTTGGGTCAGCGGCATTGTCAGTACAGTTTTGGTGATTGGTTCACTCCCTGCGATGACTGGTCTATCGATTCCCTTGCTTCCCATGTGGCTGCATCATCCCTGGCTACAGCTTGCACTGACGGCTCCAGTTTTGTTTTGGGCAGGTAGCTCTTTCTTCGTAAATGCCTGGAAAGCCCTAAAGCGTCATACGGCGACGATGGACACGTTGGTAGCAGTTGGAACTGGCACAGCCTATCTCTACTCTCTCTTTCCTACCTTCTTTCCCCAATGGTTTATTGCTCAAGGGCTAAACCCAGATGTGTACTTTGAAGCTGCCTCGGTCATCATTGCTCTCCTCCTCCTAGGACGACTGCTAGAGAACCGAGCAAAGGGACAAACTTCAGAGGCGATCCGCAAGCTGATGGGATTGCAGGCAAAGACCGCGCGGGTCATTCGCAGGGGTCAAGAAATGGATGTTCCCATTGCTGAGGTAGTTCTGGGAGACGTAATTCTTGTGCGTCCGGGCGAAAAAATTCCAGTGGACGGCGAGATTATCGAGGGGTCTTCTACGATCGATGAGGCGGTGGTGACGGGCGAAAGTGTGCCCACGAAAAAGCAGCCTGGTGATGAAGTCATCGGAGCTACGATCAACAAAACGGGCAGTTTTAAGTTTCGGGCGACGCGAGTCGGTAAGGATACCTTCCTAGCCCAAATCGTCAAATTGGTACAGCAAGCACAGGGATCAAAAGCACCGATCCAGCGATTAGCCGATCAAGTCACGGGATGGTTTGTGCCGACAGTCATCGCGATTGCCATTCTCACCTTTATCATCTGGTTTAATGTCATGGGTAACGTGACAATGGCGTTAATTACTACCGTTGGAGTGCTGATTATTGCTTGTCCTTGTGCACTCGGTCTGGCTACCCCGACCTCAATTATGGTGGGAACCGGTAAAGGGGCAGAAAACGGCATTCTGATTAAAGGGGCGGATAGCTTGGAATTGGCACATAAACTACGAACGATCGTGCTGGATAAAACCGGAACCATTACCCAAGGCAAACCGACCGTCACCGATTTTGTCACCGTTCGAGGAACTGCGAATCAAAATGAATTGAATCTGCTGCATCTAGCTGCCTCCGTGGAACGCAACTCTGAGCATCCACTTGCTGAAGCTGTGGTTCAGTATGCTCAAGCTCAGGGTGCAACCTTAGCTGATGCACAGGAGTTTGATGCTGTTGCAGGCAGTGGGGTGCAGGGTTATGTCTCGGATTATCTGATTCAGCTTGGAACTCATCGCTGGATGACTGAACTCAACATTGAGACTCGCTCGCTTCAGCAACAGTGGGATCAACTCGAAGCGTTGGGCAAAACCGTGATCTGGATTGCAGTCAATGGCAAAGCGGAAGCAATCATGGGGATTGCAGATGCAGTCAAACCTTCGTCGGTCGCAGCAATTCGAGCTTTGCAAAAGCTTGGATTAGAAGTCGTAATGCTGACCGGAGACAATCGTCGTACCGCAGATGTGATTGCGCGAGAAGTCAAGATCCAAAGAGTATTTGCGGAGGTTCGCCCGGATCAAAAAGCCGCTACGGTTGAAGCTCTTCAGCGTGAAGGAAAGGTAGTCGCAATGGTGGGAGATGGCATCAATGATGCGCCTGCACTGGCTCAAGCTGATGTGGGCATGGCAATTGGAACCGGAACCGATGTGGCGATCGCAGCTAGTGATATTACTCTGATCTCTGGTGACTTACAAAGCATTGTGACTGCGATTCAACTGAGCCGTGCGACCATCCGCAATATCAGGCAGAACCTATTCTTTGCGTTTATCTACAACGTAGCAGGGATTCCGATTGCCGCAGGGATTCTCTACCCGCTGTTTGGCTGGTTGCTGAGTCCGATTATTGCTGGAGCCGCAATGGCATTTAGTTCAGTTTCAGTGGTGACGAATGCCTTACGGCTGCGAAACTTCCAGCCCAAATCATTAAGTTAGTTGATTCAACTGATGTAAGAGGACAAGAAAATGCTTAAAAAAGCAACATTTTGGGGGACATTAGCAGGATTGGGATTTCTTCTCGGTGCAATCTCTGGAACCATTGCGGCTGAACCCAGAATGAGCGAGATGGATAATCATCCTGCGTCTGATGCCAGTCAATTTCAACGTATTGAGCAACCCCTAAGCAATAAGGTCGCCGTTACACTCGGTGGGATAGGGCTGATTGGTCTAGAGTTGTGGTGGTTTTTGCTCAGTAAACCTAAATCCCGGCAAGCAAGGGCAGAAGGCGGTATTCAGGAAGCAACCATTACAGTTGATGGTGGATATGAACCGAGTCAAATTGTGGTACAAGCAGGGCAACCAGTGCGATTACAGTTTGATCGCAAAGACCCCAGTAGCTGTCTAGAAGAAGTTCGGTTTCCTGATTTTCGTATTGCTCAAGCTCTGCCGCTGCATCAAACGACAACGATCGAGTTCCTGCCAGATAAACCGGGTCGATACAAATTTACCTGTGGCATGAATATGTTTCGCGGTGTCGTTGAGGTACAGTCTACGGATACTGCAATGGGAAACACACCTCCATCAACTTCTAAGCAAGCCCACCATCTGGATCAGAGCGTTCTTCATGCTGATCACGCCCACCATGCGCCACCTTCAACAGAGAGTCTTGAAGCAACCATGACCCCAGCGGGAGTTCAGGATGCTACCGTAACAGTTGCGAAAGGATATGAACCCAAGCGAGTGATCGTTGAAGCTGGCGCTCCGGTCCGTTTACACCTTCAGCGCAGCAATCCCAGCAGTTGCTATGACCAATTTCTGATCCCAGCATTTGATATTGCAGTTGATCTAGAACTAGATGCAACCACTGAGGTTGAATTTACGCCGAAGCAGCCGGGTGAGTATGAGTTTATGTGTGGTATGAAGATGAATCGTGGGGTCATTGAGGTGAGATCGAGGCACTCATCTCAGGGGATCAATTAATCTCACGCCCAAATCTCCTCAGTAGCAAGGCAGTACCACTCTTTGGAAAAATAGAAAAAATTCGTTACTTTAACGAATGCGAGATCGCTTGACTCTCTACTTAGCTGGAGAGTTTAAGCTAGAAATCAGCAATAGATGTTCAGCGGAGGTCCGCATGTTAGCTCACGAGCGACCCAAGCAGATTGGTCCCATTGCCAAAGAAAGTGGGGTTCCGATCAAAACCATCCGGTATTACGAAGAATTAGGGTTATTGCAGGCGGTTGGCAGAACCGAAGGAGGATACCGCTTGTTTGATACGAATGTGTTTACTCGATTGAGCTTCATCAAACGGGCTCAAAGCCTTGGATTAAGTCTGGCAGAGATCAAAGCGTTTTTAGACGTGCATGATCAGGGTGAGCCACCTTGTGATCATGTTCGAGTCAGATTGCAGGACAAGGTAACTGATATTGATCGTCAAATTCAGCAGCTACAAATTCTGAAATCAGAACTTCAAGGGTTGCTTTCTGAGCCAGCAAGTCTAGAGAATTCTGATACCCTGATTTGTCCCATCATCCAATGAGGTGAGTCCTCTTGAGTTCTTTTTAGTTTTTCATCTGCAACCTGTTTAGTACTCCCTAGGTGTTTTAGGGAGTGCTTTTTGCTGACAGTTAAGTATTTCCTAATCGGTTCAAAAAACTTTCTCCTATCTATTGACTCTCCGGTTGGCTAGAGACTCTAAAGTGATTTTAGTTTGAATACGGCAATGAATGAGAAAGACGAAAAATAGTTGTACTTCTCATGTTTGCAAGTTTGTTTCAATTTGAACGTAGATAAAGACTCTAGGGTAACGACAGAGTTGGGGAAACACCAATGATAGAGCTGCCCCATTGAGCCTTGTGAGTTTTCATCTCTCTGCAAAGCAAATGAACTGGAACTGCAAAAAATGGCAACTTCGTTGTCTAGCTCAAACGACAATCTACTGGAGGAATCGCCATGAAAACCGAAGCACCAAAAGCACCCTCTCGTGAATTAGAACCAACCTCTACTTCTAGTTTTGAAAACCATTTGCACAAAATCTGGCTCACCCAATTCTGGCGACGGGTAGTCAGAGCGATGTCCCCTTCCGATGAGCCAAAAGTGTGGCATTCCAAAAATTGGTTCGGTCAGGCTGGATGGACTGTTTATCTTCCCAAAACAGGTCAAACGGTTCGGTTATCGTCTGAAGCAGAAGTGCGAGTCTGGCTTGAAGGACATCTTTACGTTCCACACCCTCTAAGTCGTCTTTAACCCTGATTGAGAAGCCTGAAATGAATCGTTTCGTCACTGCAATCGGCATCGTCACCACGTTAGCCATCACTCAAAGCTGCACACCATTATTTAATGCAAAAAAGGAAGCTCTTATGACAACGACAACGCAACATCACTCTGATCAAGTAATGGCTGAAACAAACCACAGTCACCACATCCATGCCAATCGCCATGTTGATGCGCCCACCCTAACTCAGACGAAACTAACGACATTCAGCACAATCAGCCCGAATACGCCTGTTTTCCTTCAGATAGAGGTGCAAGATAATCATGGAAACGCAATTTCCCAGTTTGAGTCCTTCCAAGAACAGGTAATGCACTTAATTGCTGTCAGTGATGATCTGCAAGTGTTTCAACACCTGCATCCGATTTACAAAGGAAACGGACGCTTTGACATCACAGCCCAGTTTCCGCAATCCGGCGCTTATACCTTGTTTAGCGACTACAAACCTGTGGGACAGCCAGAACAAGTTTCTATCCTCAAAACAACCGTGGATGGAACAAGTCCTTCTGCTGCCCATATCGATTGGAATCGTACTAGAACCTTTGGACAAACAATCGTTGACTTTGCTCCCACTCAGGCAACCGTCAAAGCGGGAGAAGAAGTGACCCTACGGTTTAACTTGCAAGATGCCACGACCCGTCAGCCTGTCACCAATTTACAGCCCTATCTGGGCGAGAAAGGGCATTTAGTGATTCTGCGCCAGTCTCCAGCACTATCTAGGGCAGATTATGTTCATGCCCATGCTGTGCCCAATACCCCTGCAAGTCAAGTGCACTTTGCCACCCGCTTTCCTCAAGTCGGAAAGTACAAGCTCTGGGGGCAGTTCAATCGTGGCGGCGAAATTGTCACGGCGGACTATTGGGTAGACGTTATTCCGTAGAACGCGCGCTACCGGGGTCTTTATGGCGAAGAGAAACAGGCGGAAAGCAGTCTTAGCGTGCGTCAAGATCATTGCTTTAGTTATCTTGCTAGCCAGCGGATTGCTTTACCTGAGGTTACAATATCCAGCTCTGTTTGTGCCTGAAGGATTTAAGCAAGCCGTTGATCAAGCAGGATTTCTAATCCCTTTAGGGTATGTGGGACTAATGACGCTACTGGTTGTCATTAGCCCTATTCCCAGTACGCAGTTATTGTAAGATTTTGGTCACTTAGGGGCTCATACGCTCTTTTGGTGAGAAGGGACGCGAATGATGACAAGGGGAACCGCGAATTCAACGGTTGAGAAACCTTTCCGATTCCAAATCACCAAAACTGCGTATGAGCCCAAAAAGCGCCGAACGCGACATTTGCTCCAAAAGATCGAAGAAGTAGATATGTATAGATTTACCTTCACAACTTGGTATGGTTCCTAATAAGATTAACAAACAATCTACGAGTGAAGAGAAGTGAGCAATGTTACGAATTTTAATTGTCGAAGATGATCCAATGATGCAGATTGGGCTAAAACATACGCTCTCCACTTATCCTCAGCTTGAGATTGTGGGTATAGCAGAGGATGGGTATTTAGGTGTAGAGGCGGCGATCGCACTTCAACCCGATGTTACGTTGATGGATGTGGGAATGCCACATATGGATGGAATTGCGGCTACACAAGAAATTAAGAAAGTTTTACCTGATATAAAAGTTGTGATACTCACCTCCCATACCTCACAAACGGAGGTAGTGGCTGCACTTTCTAGCGGTGCTGATGGCTACTGTGTCAAAGGAACGAGCGCAGAACAATTGGTTAAAGCAATTGACGTGGTTCATCAAGGGGCTACTTATTTGGATGCCCAGGTCGCCAAAACTTTGGTTGATCAACTTAAACCCGTTACATCTGCATCTAAAACTACTCAGTCTATTCCTCCTGGAACGTTATCGGAACGAGAACTTGAGGTCTTACATTTCATTGTTGAAGGTTACAGCAATCCAGAAATTGCTAGAGTCTTATATCTAAGTGAGCATACAGTCAAAACCCACGTTCGTGGAATTATGAATAAGTTGTTGGTGAATGATCGAGTACAAGCAGCTGTAGTTGCATTGCGATCAGGCTTAATGTCGTGATTAGGTTTGTTACATGGGTAGGGTAAACCAGAAAGTAGCACCATTACCTGGACTGCTGATCGCTCCGATCTCACCACCATGAGACAGGATGATTTGGCGACAGAGGTAGAGACCTAAGTCTAAACCAAGTGATTGACGGTTACTAGGGCCACGGGTGTAGAGTTCAAATAAGCGATCGCACTGCTGCTGTGTCATTCCCACACCATTATCTTGAATTGTGCAACGGACTTGGTTTTTGACGCTTTTTTCAACGCTTCTTTCAATAGTGGCATCTAAACTCAACCTTACTCCAGAGCGGTTATAGCGCAACGCATTTAAAATTAAGTTCTCATACACTCGTTGCAGGTGTAGCACATCAGCATTGACAGAGGGTAAATCAGTGGGAATTGCATATGTTATGGTGGCGTTTGCACTCTCAAGGAAGGGATGTAAGTCGGCAATGACAGATTGCGCTAAATCATGAAGTTGCACAACCTGGCGGTGAAGTACAATTCCATGTACCTCAGCTTCATGAGCCCTTAAAAGTGAGTTAATTAAAGCAACTTGCCTATCACCACTCTCAATCATTTGTTGGAGCAATGCCCGCGGAACCTGTGCTATGGGTTGCTCAGGGTGACAAAAAGTCTTTAAAGTCATCATCATCCCAATCACTGGATTGCGTAAGTCGTGAGATACAGCATGGAGAAAAACCCGCAGTTGTTGACGTAGTTCAAATTCACGTCGCAGAGATCGCTCGTATAAAAATACTCCTATATCCGCTACAAAGCAGATCAAGATTGTATAGAATATGCCCAAGGCATAGGTAGCGGAGATAACCACATTCGGATCGCGCCAACCAGCGAGTAGAGCGATCGCAAAATAGCCAATCACAGTCACTTGCGATATGAGATGCGATCGCCAATTCACAGGAATCAAAATGGCTTGAATCGCATAAAACAAAATCCACATACTTCCGTCGAAACTAGCCTGTCCTCGTGCAGTAGCAATAATTTGAGATGGCATTAGCACCAATCCACTCAATAACAGAAACATCCTTTCTGGCGACTGGGAAAGCGTGCGAGATTTAGCTAATAACAAGCCCACACCAATACTTAAAATTTGAGTAACAGCAACCTCCAAATACTCACGCATCCGTCCTGTATCAAATGCTAATTCAGGTTTACCTGAAGCATTCAAGCTAGGAATTACCACGATAAGATTTAAAGCTATTGCCATTATCGAAATAATGAGAACAATCCAAGCAAGCAAACTAATTCGATTAGAAAGAAATTGCCGTCGCCACTCCAAAAACTCCAACGAAGTAATTGTACGATCGGGTCGAATGTTGCTTCTAATTCGATTTAATAATCGAATTCCAAATACTTTTACTAGTAACGATGCAATAATTGTTTTCATTATGATAATTGAATATACCTAGTTTATTGATACAAGTTGTATCTAAAGATAGAAATTTGAGATGAGAGTAGGAAGTAAGAATATTATCTTTGAACACACCTCAGAATTAAAAATCGAAGAGTTAGCTTAGTATACAAAGTCTTATAGATTATGCTCTCTAGAGATACAGCAAGCTTAATTCTATAAAATTTAAAGTCTTATTTGCTTCACTCGAATGGGCTATTAGCTTAACTCACCCAATCGATTCATCCAGTCGGGTGAGTTAAACGAATGAATCAAGTGTGGGAAGGTTTGATTAGATGTCTGACTTTATGATGTAGTCATGAAATTCAAGCAGGCGCTAAGAGTTTATGGATACTTTACTTGCTCATTCTAAATTCAAACTAACTAAATTCAAATTAGCCTTTTCTAAGCTGAAGCAGAGCATCATTATTAACTCAAATGAAAACAATTCTCATCATTATGAAAATTCGATTAAGTGGAATCCAACGGTTGAGCATTTACATCAAGTGAAATCTGATTATTTTCTAGAGTTTAAAGTTTTTTGGTAGAGTATTAGAGTGCTGTAGATGATACTATCCTAAAAATCAGTGTAACGATCTCTTATTGTAGTTGTGAGTCAATAATCGAAACAAAAACTATTACTGACTAGACAGAATTATGTCACAAATGAAATGGTACAACGAACCCAAAATCTGGGAAAAACAAGCAGAATCTATATCTGTTTTTGCATCTTCAAAAACAGATTTCTGGCAAAAAACTCATTATAACTTCAGGCATGATAATGGAAATTTCTACTATCAGGAAGTAACGGGTAGTTTCACAGTTGAAGTAAAAGTTGTAGGACAGTATCAAGCTTTATATGACCAAGCAGGACTGATGATTCGAGAGAACGAAAACACCTGGCTCAAATGCGGAATTGAGTATGTTGAAGGCATACAAAACGTTAGCGCTGTAGTGACACGGAATTACTCAGATTGGTCGGTAGTCCCTTTATCGCAACCCCCAGTTGCGCTATGGATGCGGGTACAACGTCGTTCAGAAGCATTAGAAGTACAGTACTCCCTAGATGGTGAGAATTACCAAATGTTGCGACTGGCATATCTTACTCATAATGACACAGTACAAGTGGGACTAATGTGTGCCTCTCCACAGGGAGAAGGTTTCTCAGTTGTTTTTGAAAACTTAAAAATGACTCAATCCTAACAAAATTGCCAAGTAAATATATTTACCTATTCGTAAATGCCTGTGACTTTAAACTAGGGGATTTATTGATGATTAGACCTTACAAGGACATTGACCTAGACGATGTAATTAGTATTTGGTATGAAACATCTAGAATTGCTCATAGTTTTATCCCTGAAGAAGCTTTAGCCGTGCAGAAAGAAATCATAATTAATACCTATATACCAAGAGCAAAGATATGAGTAAGAGAGGAAAACGAATTCGTTGTTGGTTTTATTGCCTTGCCAGGTAATCTAATTGGTGGTTTATTTATATCTCCTAGAAGCCAGGGTAAAGGATTCGGAACCCAACTAATAGCACACACAAAATCGATGGTAAAAATACTATATTTGTAGACGTTTATCAAGATAATTGTAAAGCTCAGCGATTTTATAAAAAATGCGGATTTATTTTGGTAGATCAGCATTTAGATGAAAACACAAACTTCATCTTTTCAATTATGATGCTCATCTTTAGCTAATTTATTCACTAACCAATCAAGGAGAAAAAGAATGAACCTCACTCTTGTTAATGACAACTTAAAAATTGAATGGAAATGGTATGAGCAATTACTGGCAGGAAATCTTTGTAATACTTTTGTCATTCCCCTCGAGCATATCACGGCAGTTTCAACTGCTCAAGCGATAAGTAGTTGGTCAGAAATTCGCAGTCCTGGTCTTGTAATTCCAGGATTAATAAAGGCCGGGACTTACTACACTAAGAGAGGTAAAGAGTTTTGGTACGTTATCAAAGATCAGAATTGCCTAATTTTAGAACTCAAAGATGAATCCTTTCAACGAATTATTTTGACAGCTGATACAGCTCCAGAGTTCTTAGGAGAAATTAATCAATTCATCTGAAGATTTTCTCTGAATTTCACCTGATTAGATGAATTGGTTGGGCTATCCAATGAGGTTTAGTCTTAATTATTACCTGCAAGTAAGATTGGTCAGATCACCCTTACTTTTCGCATTACTAAAAACGATGAACGATGAAGAATCAATTTATCACTTGGAAAGATAGAGTAGGGGTAGTTTTGCTTCATAGCATGTTGGTAGTAAGCGTACCCGCTGAACAAAATTTATCACTCACTCCCCAGATTGACACTCAGTCTGTTACTTCTTCCTACTCCAAAAAATTAAATGTTGTTGAGCAGGGATACCTAAATCAAAGAGAGCAAATAGCATATAAGCTTCGTGGTCGGATAAAACAAATGTCGATCGCTTCACTTATTCGGTTTAACTCGCGCGAAAAGACCCGTTTGTCTCGCGGCGGGAAAAATCGACATACTTTTCAAGCCAGAAGTGGGCAAGTAATAGTGATTACCTTAGAAAGTCCCCAGTTTAATTCTCATCTTGCTCTTTATGGGTCTGATGGTCGTTTGTTAATCGAAGCGAAAGATTTTGATAGTAGCACCCCTCGAGTTCAAATGCGATTGCCAAGTACAGGAGTATATACAATACAAGTGTGTGGTATCAGCTCGGATGCTGAAGGCGAGTATACTCTAGAGATCGCTACCGCTTAAGCTACCTCAGTAGTGTTATACATCTGGCGCCACTGAATAGCCGCGAAGCCAGAAAACTACCTAACGTCACTGAGCCAGCTTTTGCTTTGTATTCATTCTTTTACCTATATCAAAATTTACAAATATACTGAGTTAATAATCTTCAGAATACTTCTTTGTCACATATGCTTAATGATTATTACTAAGATATTTTTGTTTTTCTTTTGATTCCAACAATATTTATCTTGATATCATGTAAAGGAATATATAGATAGAGTTGTCAATAAAATAATTGTGCAATTAAGAAGCCTCATCCACAATTTTAATCAAGAACGTGATTTTGTTGCCGCCATTCTTGATACGATTGCGGCTTTAGTTATAATGCTAGATCGGCAAGGACGAATTGTCTGCTTTAATAAGGCTTGTGAGCAAATAACTAAATATCCATTTGTTGCAGTAGAAAATAAGTTTTTTTGGGATATACTCTCGCTGCCTACAGAAATAGAGTTAACTCAATCGGAATTTAATCAACTCACGCCAGAACAACTTCCTAAAAACTATGAAAGGAAGTTATTAACTAGAGATGGAAAGCAATTGTTAGTTGCCTGGACAGTAACCGCGGTTACTAACGAGACTGGACAAATAATTTATGTAATTTGTACTGGCCAAGATATTACAGAAAGTAGAAAAGCAGAAATTGCTCTTCAACATAGCGAAGAGAGATTTCGGATGATGGTTGAAGGGAGTGAACAAGTATTTTTTTATTCTCATGACAAAAATCACATATTTGAATATATTTCTCCATCAGCTCAGACAGTATTAGGATATGCACCAGAAGAACTGGTAGGCAAGGAATGCGAATTTTTTCTGATTGATGATGATGAAAAAGCGCAAGCAATTGAATTAACTGATAAAACCTTGCTCTCAGGAGAGCGAAATAAGCCGTTTGTAGTAATTTCGCGCCATAAAAATGGGGATTTATTATTTACTGAAGTTGTAGAAACACCGATAAAAGTTGATGGCAATGTAGTGGGAATGCAAGGATTTATTCGTGACATTACCAAACGTAAAATTGCCGAAATTGAATTATGCCAGCAGAGAGATTTCAATACTACGATCGTGCAAACCTCTCCGGCTTTTTTTGTCGCCATTAATCCGGATGGCACCGTGAAGATGATGAATCAAGCGATGCTGAATGCGTTAGATTATACCCTTGAGGAAGTGATAGGTACTAATTATCTGACTAATTTCGTTCCAACAGAACAGCGAGACATTCTAGGAGAAGTTTTTCGCTCAGCAACCGCGCAAGAATTATTGCCCAGCCAAGAAAATCATGTACTAACTAAAAACGGTACTAAATTGCTTGTAGACTGGCATGGTAGGGCAGTTTTTCAGGAAAATGGCGAGTTGAATTTCTTCTTTGGCTTTGGTCTTGATATTACTGAGCGTAGAGAAGGAGAAATTAAATTACGCTCAGCCGCCCAAAGAGAGCGATTGATCTCAGACATTGCCTTGAGAGTTTTAAAGAGCTTAAACCTAGAAGAAATTATTAGCACTACAGTAGCGGAAGTTCATCAAATTCTTCAAGCTGATCGAGTATTTATTAGTAATTTTTGCGATAGCTTACATGATCATCTTTTTGCTGAATCTGTATCTTCAGGTTACAAAGTAATGTCAGATTTGTTTTTAAACAATAGTCGTCTTGTTCAAGAAATGAAAGCCTTATTATGTCAGGGTAATTTCCAAAAAATTGATGATATCAACCAAACTCAGATTTCTAGTGGGCAAGCTGACTATTTTGCTAAATATCAAGTCAAAGCTTGTTTAGCAGTACCAATTATGGTGAGCAATGATTTTTTTGGCGCACTAGTTGTGCATCAATGTTCAAAAACACGTCATTGGCAGACGGCGGAAATCGAGTTGCTACAACAATTAGCCACACAAGTAGC
The DNA here is from genome assembly GCF_039962495.1 of Leptolyngbya sp. AS-A5. NCBI lineage: Bacteria > Bacillati > Cyanobacteriota > Cyanophyceae > Leptolyngbyales > Leptolyngbyaceae > Leptolyngbya > Leptolyngbya sp. AS-A5. The sequence goes on from NZ_JAMPLL010000049.1 coordinate 20,544, forward strand.
AATTGCTATTCAAAAAGCTCAACTCTTTCAACAAATCCAGTCGCTCAATCTCACTTTGGAAGGCAAGGTACAAGAGAGAACCGCTCAATTGCATCAAAGAATGCTGGAGTTACAAGATTTATATAAACGTCAAGATGAATTTTTACATGCTGTTTCTCATGATTTACGTACTCCGATTACAGGGACTCTCATGCTATTAAAGCACTGGCATCAGCCCTCTGTAGAACACATCTCCTTATCTCGGGATATCTTGGATAGAATGATTGAAAGTGGTGAACGACAGATGCGTCTAATTAACTCATTACTAGAAACTCATGCTAGTGAGATTAAAGGGATTTCATTACAGTGTGAGCCTATGAAAGTTAGTATTTTAGTGCAAGCAATTATCGAAGATTTAGAATCACTATTTATCAAAAATAAGGCGAGTGTTTATAATCTTTTTTCGGACGATTTACCCCTTGTTAATGGAGCTTGTTTGCAATTAAGGCGTGTATTTGAAAATTTAATTATTAATGCTTTAAATCATAACCCTCCAAGTTTGGAAATCACTTTGCAAGCCTGCTTAGAAGGAGACTTTATTCGCTGTTTGGTGCAGGATAATGGTGTGGGAATGAACGAAGAGCAATGCTTAGAAGTGTTTGAACGTTATTCTAGGGGCGATCGCTCTCGTTCTACTGGTATTGGTTTAGGCTTATACCTCTGTCGCCAAATCATCACAGCGCATGGTGGACAAATTGGAGTTCATAGTAGCCCAGGTAAAGGTGCAACGTTTTGGTTTACCTTACCTATCGTTTAGCCGTGGATATGCCCGCAAACCATAGTTCAAAAATGTAATCTTACCCGTTTTATCCCGCAGGAAAGTCGCATCTCCCAACTGTGTATTTCCTAAGAATACCTGGAATGTGTCTGGGCGAAGCGATCTCAATTCGAGATCTGGTTGTCCTGCAAATTTAGACTTGAGCTTGCCTTGTTCTACAACAACTGAAAGGTTGCCTAGCCTTCCTGTAATTCCAGGAACAGCATAGTTTCCCGTATAGGCTTTGAGCGCAGCCTCCTTCAATTTAATCGGGAGGGTAGGATTCGGTTTTGGCGTTTGCAACAAAGATTGTGTCGCTGCTTCCAGAATTGGGGTTGAGTTAAAGCCTATTTTATTTGCCAAAATTACAACACCGAATTTCTTAGACGGAATGGTCTGTAGTGCAGCACTGTAGCCATTAATTGAGCCGTCATGCCCAATATTTGTAATGTTGTTGTTTTTCGGTTCGACAATTAACCCTAAGCCGTAGCTCACATTCAGTGAAGCAAGGTCTAACACAGGTGTTTTCATTGCTTGCATAGAACTTGTACTCAATATAGTTTTGCCATTGAGTTTGCCATCTTGTAGAAGAAATAACGCCAAGCGGCTGAGATCTTCTACTGATGAAAAGACAAACCCTGCGGGATATTCAACGACGTTATCAGGATTAGGGCGCACAGTTTCTAGTCCGGCGTTGCCTGGTTGATAACCCACTGCTAGGGGATAAGTCAAAGCAATATTTGGGAGTAGGGTTGTACGCGACATTCCCAACGCGGGAAAGACATTTTTGTCCATGTAAGTAGCATAATTCATGCCGCTTACCCGTTCGATGAGGCGACCCGCGACTGAGAAAGCTGGATTGGAGTAGCTTAATACTGTTCCTGGTGGTGCAAACGCACTTTTTGAGGTCAGGCTGGTCACGTAATCTTTGAGAGCGGCGGCATCAATACGCCCATAAGGGTTGCCTCCATCAGCGAGCCCTGAGCTATGGGAGAGGATGTGCCGCACTGTGATTTTAGAATTGACTTTAAACTCTGGCACATAATTGGCAACTGGTTCATCGAGCTTAACTTTGCCGGCTTCCACTAATTGCATCACACCGATGACGGTTAATGGTTTGGTGGTTGAGCCAATTCGGAATAGAGTCGTGGGTGTAACTGGGTCTTTGGTTTCAGTGTTACGAACACCGAAGCCCCTTTGAAAAGTTACCTTGCCATTTTGCACGATCGCTACAGCTAACCCGGGAACATCTTGCGCTTTCATCTGCGCTTCGATGGCTCTAACTACGGGTTGAAATTTTGAATCAGTGATTGGTCGAGAAATCTGAGGTGCAGCGATCGCTGTTGCAGAAACATTGAAGAATCCGAAAATAGTAGTCAAGGCAAGCACTGCCCCAGCCGGGCGACGAATAGTAGACATTAAATCTTCCTCCATAGCGAATGGTAAATCAAAATAATTGGCAATGACGCTCCTGCGGACGCTCAAATATCGCTAACACTTTGTTGTTGCTACCGCTTCGCTAGTGATTTGGTCAATTGCTGATTTCATAATCGCTCTTTGCCTTGATTCTGCACCTCGTCTGACTGTGCGAATTTGTCCTTCTGGTTGATTCACCCGATCAGACGAATCGATCTAGCGAGACTCATCTGGGGAAGTTGCAATCTAATCACCGCTTTACTATGCAGTCAACAATGAATTTAACAGGCAGTGATGAACACACAATCGCAAGATTACAAGAAGACTGAACCTCTTAGGGATGAGCGTCCTGTTCCCCAGTCCAAGATGCAAACCCTAACCCTGAAATTAAGACAATTTGGGCAACGGATTTGGAAGGCACTCACCTCCGAACCTCAGCTGAAAGTTTGGCAAAGCAAAGATCATGCAGGGAATGTTTGGTATCGAGTATATGATCCCAAAACAGGTCGGACTGCTTGTCTCGCTTCTGAAGAAGAAGTGCGGATGTGGATCGAGGAGTCTTTTTATCGACTGAATATGAGCGATCGCTAATTTATCTTCCACTTGAAGCCAACTCTGCTATAGCGCTGTGCTGATAACACAGATTATTGAAGAGCAGCCTCCCAATAAAGGTATCTATCATTGGTGTCCCCATGGAATACACAACCAGTGCAAACAAAACTCCTTGAACCGCTATAGATTTGTTGTTCAACCCTTTGTGCTCCCTTCAATTTCTTCAGGTCTGAGCCCCCGCACGTTTCTGCATTCAGAAAATACAGCGTCCGAGGAGTGCTGTTAAACGGAATCAAGCCGCGAAGCGTTCGAGTGGAGCAAAGCGATACAGTTAACCCGTATTGTCAGGTTAACCGGAACGTAGAATAATCGTACTAGTTCAACTTTAAGAACGACTGCTTGCCCATGTACTCCCGTCATCGCTTCCCTGGTGAAATTATTAGCTACTGCGTTTGGCTGTATTACACCTTTCCGTTGAGCTACCGGGACATTGAGAAAATGATGCTGTATCGCGGCATTGAAGTCA
>NZ_JAMPLL010000005.1:0-277630 GCF_039962495.1 Leptolyngbya sp. AS-A5
GCAAAAGAGTTCTTCTAGACTAGACATGAGGGCAAATTGGGCGGGATTTTTAGCAATTTCAGCCTATCGAGTTTGCCCCTTTCTTGTCCCATTCCTTATCCCGAACTCAGGTTACGCTACTTTCGAGATTGCGCCTAACACTGGCAGAAGCATGAACTTCAACACGCTATCCTTCGATGGACGGCGCTCGCCCACGGGTTCTCAATTAGTTCAAGTTCGCTCCAGCAGAGACAACTATGCAGCAGTCTTAGCAACCTTTTCCCTGCCAGTGAGCGACGTTTTCTATCCACTATCGCTTGCCTTTACAGGAACAGACTTTCAGAACTTGACTACTTCCGTTAGCTTTAGAATCTATGGATACAACGCAACTGCTGGAGCCGGAACACTCAGATTTGACAATGTAGTGTTGGATGGCACAACTCAAGCAGCAACCCCTGTTCCTTTTGGTTTTACTCCAATTTGGGGAATTGCTGCAAATGGAGTCGTGTTTGGATTGCGAAAACTGAGAAATAAACAGATGAGAAGTGGTTCCCAGAGCAGCGTTAAAGCTTAGACCCAGTTTTTGATGTGTTTGAATGTCGCGATCGTCTTGTCGATCGCAACATCCCTAATACCCGCCCAACTTACCGCGCCGCTTAGTTTCCCGTTCTGACCAGCGAAAGAGAAGAAGTCCGATCGCGAAATAAACCGCTCCATTCAAAAACGCGGCTCCTAATGCAACCCAATCTAACCCCGCCTGCCGCGCCATCAAATCTCGAATGACTCCTGCACCTGTCGTCATCGGAATCAAATATCCCAAATAGCGCTGCACTCCTGTCCAAGTCTCAGTCGGAATGGTCAACACAAACAGAAGCGAGAAGTTGAGAATTCCGGCAATTTGTTGAACGGTTTTAAAGATCAGCGTTAGGCTACCGATCGCAAACGCGAGACCGTATGCGCCGAGAACCACAGTGATCAATGGCAAAATCAACAGGGGCGAAAATGTCAGCCATCGTCCAGTCAGCGCCATGATAATTAGTAGTACGAACGCAATTAAAATCAATTGAAAAACCAGATCAGAAACGGCTCTTAACAAAATAATTCTTCTAACCTTGAACGGTGAGATGAATAGCTGCTCTAATGTTCCAACTTGTGCTTCTCGCTGCAAAGTGGAATTAATGCCGTTCATTATAAAAATAATCAGCGACCACAGAATATATCCCACAATTACAGCATCTAAGCGATCGCCAAATCGAACATTTCCCCCCGCAATATATCCAACGCTGAGAAATAATCCGTAAAACGTCACGGTCAATGCAACAATGCCACCAAAAAGCTCATGGGCATAGCGTTTATACTGAATCCAACTCCACTTAAGCTGGGCAACGAATAACTCAAACATTTACTTATTTACCAATTTCAGAAACACATCGACCAAATTTGCTTGATCTTTTTCCAACCGCACGATCAAGAACGGCTTCAAAATCTCCAGCGCGTGATACAGCAATTCAATTTGACGAACATAAACCGTTTTGCCTTCAATCACCGCATCGATCGCGCTTAATTTACTGATGCGATCGTCGTCTAGTTCCTGCTCCAATTCAATTCGATATGAATCGCCAGAAAACTGCTGAATGAGTGTCTCGGTTCTTTCTTGTGCGACAATTTCGCCTTCCTTGATAATTGCAACGCGATCGGACAATTCTTCAGCAATATCTAGCTGATGTGTGGTTAATAAAATTGCTCGTTCTTCTGCGGCAATCTCTCGCACTAAGCGCTTCACGGTTTGAGTCGCTTCTACATCTAGCCCCAAAGTCGGCTCATCCAGCAGAAGTAACTGCGGTTCGTGAATTAATGCAACCGCAATCGCCAGCTTTTGCTGCATTCCGCGTGAGAGGCTCTGAACGATCGTTGTTCGCTTCGGCATCAGTTCAAATCGCTCTAGTAAAGCCTTGGCTCTCTGACGCGCCACATACCCGCTTAATCCCCGCAATACTCCGAAATACTCTAAATTCTCTTCTGGAGTCAGTCGCCAGTAGACATTTCGATTGCCTTCGAGAACGGCTCCGACGGATTTAAGCGCGATCGATTGACGATGCGGATCTCGTCCAGCAATTTTGACCTGTCCGCGATCGGGCAGAATCAATCCTGCAATCATTTTGATCGTGGTCGTTTTTCCTGCTCCGTTTGCGCCCAGAAACGCCAAGACTTCACCCGCACCGATATTGAATGAGACATTTCTTACAGCTTCAACGGTCTTTCCGCCGCTTTGATACGTCTTTTGTAATTGCTCAACTTCTAGAACTTGCATCAACTTGCACACGCAACACGCTTGTCTTCATCATGACAGACTGATTCCTCTGTCCGTGGTCTATTGCTGACCTACCCATTTCTGAGTATATTAAAATTTGTAAATTTAGGCTTGATTAAATATAACGGAAGTGATGAAGCTTCCGAATCAAAGCGTATAAGTGCTGTAGCTACTATTTACTCTCTCGAAGGGGCAGTGTTTATGACTGTATCTGTACTTTCCTCCACAGCGGATGATCAGTTGATCGAAGCGTTTTTTCAACAATCCGAAGGGCAATGGCGATCGGAGCGTCGCTACTACACCTTGCCCGATGGTGAAGTGAAAGAAATGATCAGCATGATCACGATTCGCTTTTTACCGCAGGGAGCGCCCGAACTGGTCGAACTGGCTCATCTGCATGGACTCGAAGACGAAACCGCTATGACCTGCGGTGCAGCCGTCACCTGGGATAGCGAAAACACCGTTTCCGGGCGGACAGAATCGAAAGGCTCGACGTTATTTGGCGTGATTGGCTCAGTCTTATACCGCGATCGCGGATTCGCAACCACGAAACCCATCACCGCAGGCTTCTACTTCACCAATTCTGATACGCTCTGCCTCAGAACCGAATACAAAGGCTCGGTGTTTGAAGAAGAACTTAAGCTGATTGGCAGTAAATACCGCACTCGACAAACGATCATTTCCCGCGCTGGCGAACAGCAAATGATCGGACAATACATCGAAAAGCGCATCGCTTAAGGCGTTTACCAAGGTGGGAAAAATTTTTCTCACCTTTTTTGTTGGCAAGCTGCATAAAGCGCGATCGTTCCTCCTACTGAGTGAGTGTAGAGGATGAAACACCTCACAACACACACTCAAGCAAGGAAACTGATTATGAAACTCGTTCAATTCTCTGGCGCTTTGGTTCTCGCTTCGACTCTGTTTACTGGAATGATGCCTGCTCGCGCAAACGATGCTCTGTTCGGCAAATTGGCAGACAAAATTCAATGCAGCACGGCGGATGTTGGATTGGGTAACAACACACAGAACAACATTCAAAGCAATAGTTCTTCCCGGCAATCCTCAAGCTCTAACATCAACAACGCTTGGGGTAACGCCTCGAATAGCCAATCGAGCAGAAGAAATCAGAATGCGGGTGGGGGTGGCTCAGTTAGCGTATTTGGATTGGTCAGCGTTGGCGGTTCGGGCGGTTCACAAAGTAGCCAGCAAAGTCAATCGAGTCGCTCCAGCGCTTACGGGCGCAACAGTAGCGCTCAAAATTCGAGTCGCTCTAGCAATTCTTCGTTTAGCGATCGCAGTTCGTCCACCGTCGTTGTCGGTGAGGTGAAAGACTGCGATTCCAATAACGCTGCTGCCGCATCAGTCATTACAACGCTCGATAGCAACCGGACGGCTGAAAAAATGAACGCGGACAACAACCGGACTGCCATTGAGTTGTTCAACTCCCAACGCCGAGCAGGTCAAGTCAACAACCTGATTCAATGGTATACACCGCAGCGCTAATCAAATTGATTTGAACTCAGGGCTGAGGGGTGCGGGATGCGCCCCTTTTTTGGGATCGTTCTACTAGAACACAGCGAGACCGATTGATAGGAGATTGCTACGATCGCGAACGGACTTCTCAAGGTCGATCGAAGTCCGACGGAGGACGGAAGCGCTCAACCGGGACATCTTGCAGCGCTTGAGACATGAAATCACGCCAAATTGGAGCCACAAACGTGCCTCCCGTTGCCCCACCTCCCAGAGTTGTATAGTCATCATTCCCGACCCAAACGGCAGTCGAAAGCTGAGGCACATAGCCAACAAACCAGATATCACGCTCGGATGACGTGGTTCCGGTTTTACCTGCGGCGGGACGACCAATCTGCGCGGCAGTGGCAGTTCCGCGTGTGATCACTCCTTGAAGCGTATCGTTGGTTGCAGCAGATGCCCAGGGATCAAGCACCAGTCTCGGTTTCGGCGTGTTATCTAAGAGGACGTTGCCGCTACTATCAGTCACTTGTGCAATTAAAGTCGCTTCTGAGTACCACCCGTTATTTGCGAAGGCAGCGTAAGAGCTTGCCATTTCTAGCGGAGTCAGGTCAACGGCTCCCAAGGGCAGCGAAATCACGGGGTTAATCGGGCTTTTGATTCCAATGCTGCGACAAATTTCGACAATTTTATTAAGACCGATTTCTTGCCCAAGCTTCACGGCGGGAACGTTGCGAGATTGCTCTAGAGCCCGTCTTAGGGTCATGGCACCCCCGAAGCTACGATCGTAGTTCTGGGGGTAGTACATATCATAGCCATCGGGATATCCCACAGGCGCATCGAGGATGGTGGAATCTGGCGCGTACTTGCCGGACGCATAAGCCGCATAGTACACAAAAGGCTTAAACGCTGATCCCGGTTGCCGCAACGCTTGAATCGCGCGGTTGAACTGGCTCTTCTTTGCATTGACACCGCCGACCATCGCTTTCACAAACTGTGTCTGGGGATCAACGGCAACGATCGACATCTGATCCGCGCCGACTCCTTGAGCATTAAGCGAGGCAAGCGATCGACGTGCTGTGTCTTCAGCGATGCGCTGCATTCGAGAATCGATCGTCGTTTGAATCCGCATTCCACCCTTGAGGACTGCATCTCGCCCGAATTTGCGCGTCAGTTCTTGCACCACCGCATCGGTGACATACGGCATTTGACTGGTCTGGAACGAGGTAATTTTTCCGAGCTTGATCGGATATTTGCGGGCGGCAGCTTCTTCGGATGCTGTGATCCAACCAAGTTCTCGCATTCGATTCAGCACATCGGCTTGCCGCGCTTTTGCCGCCTTCATGTCCGCAAAGGGGCTGAGGGCTTCGGGCGATTGAATCAGCCCTGCCATCATTGCCGATTCTGCCAAATTCAGACTGGCTGCATCTTTGTTGAAATAGCTTCTGGCGGCGGTCTGCGCTCCATAGGTGTTGTGCCCCCAATAGACCTGATTCAGATACATCTCAAGAATCTGGTCTTTTTTGAAAATCTGCTCGATTCTTAGCGCTAAGACGGCTTCCGCAACTTTTCGACTAAGGGCACGCTCCGGCGACAGAAATAGGTTCTTCACAAGCTGCATCGTCACCGTAGAACCGCCCTCAACGGTGCGCCCGGATGTGAAGTTTGCTACCCCTGCCCGTGCGATCGCCCCTGCATTAACCCCGCTATGCGAATAAAAATAGCTGTCTTCGATCGCGATTACTGCCCGTTTGAGATGCGGAGAAATGCTGTTGAGCGGCACGACTTCCCGGTTTGCTTCACCGTGAATACTGGCGAGCTTTTTGCCTTTTATGTCGTAGATATGCGTCGTTTCGCTGGGTTTAAAGGCACGCAGCGATCGTACATCCGGCAAATTACGAAAACTAATCGCGAGTCCGACAAGACCGCCTGCAACGACTGAACTTGACAGCATCGTAATCGCCAGCAGCGTTCCGCCCGTCACTTTGCCCACCGACTGGAAAAATTCCTTTGTGGTTTCGGGTTGTTGCTGCTGCTGCTTTTGTCTAAGGGTATTGGACGACACGGCAAACTCTCTTTCAGTTAAAGAATCAGTTAAAGAAGTAGGGCATGAGAAAGGATTCAGAGATTGGAAGAAAATTCCGTCAGACCTTGAATCGTTGAGACAATTTCCGAGATGAGGTGAAACAACTTTAGTAGGATAATTGAGACTCAGGCAAATGGAGCAAATCGATCGAGCAATATCGTCTAGTCGTGTGGATTCGATTTAGGTCAAAATAAGAAGCCGTTGTTTAGACTGTTGATTTTTCTCAAAAGTATAAAGTATGCCTCATTCTCTTGACTGGCTGTTTCGGGGTACGACCGAGATTTTCCCGGATCAGCCAGATTCGGCTCAGCCGACTGAAAATTTACGGGTGCGCTTGGAGAAGAGCAACCGCCCATTGCGGATTAAGTTTGGCATTGATCCGACGGGAACTGATATTCATTTGGGCCATAGTACCATTTACCGCAAGTTGCGGCAGTTTCAGGATGCTGGACATACAGCGGTGCTATTGATTGGAGATTTTACCGCGAGAATCGGTGATCCGACAGGGAAATCCGAGGTGCGGAAGCAATTGACCGAAGAGGAGGTGAAGGCAAATGCCGCAACTTATCTGAAGCAGTTGCACCCGATTCTGGATTTTGAGACACCAGGGCGGTTAGAGATACGCTACAACTCGGAATGGCTCTCTAAGCTGGATTTGAGCAAGATTCTCGAATTGCTGGCAACGATGACGGTCGGGCAAATGCTGGCGAAAGAAGGCTTTGCAGAGCGCTACAAGCAAGGAAGCGCGATTTATCTGCACGAATTTTTATACCCGTTGATGCAGGGCTACGATTCGGTGGCGCTAGAAGCCGATGTCGAACTCGGCGGAACCGATCAGAAGTTCAATCTCGCCGTTGGACGGGATTTGCAGCGTCATTTTGGGCAGACTCCGCAGTTTGGATTGCTGATGCCGATTTTGCCGGGGTTAGATGGCGTTCAGAAAATGTCTAAGTCTCTGGGGAACTATGTCGGATTGTCGGAAGATCCGCTCAGTATGTACTCGAAATTAGAGAAAGTTCCAGACAACGCGATCAAGCAATATTTTGAGCTTCTGACCGATTTACCGCTCGATCAACTGCCGGAGAAACCTCGCGATCGTCAAAAACTTCTGGCGCTGGATGTGGTGAGCCACTATCACGGCAAAGAACGCGCTCTTGAAGCTCAAAGCGCAGCGCTGAATCTGGTTCAAGGTGGGGGAACCGAGAGCGATTCGGTGCCAGAGTTTTCGCTGTCTGGGGTGCAATTTCCGGCGAAACTGTTTTATCTCGTGAGTGCGGCGGGTCTGTGTAAAAGCAGCTCCGAAGCGCGGCGACAGATTCAAGGCGGAGCGGTGAAACTGGAGGGTGAAAAAATGAGTGAGGTCGATCGTTTGTTTGAGTCACCAGAAGCGCTGAGTGGAAAAGTGCTTCAGCTTGGTAAAAGTAAGTTTGTGCGGTTTGTGCCATGAACGATCGCATCATTGTTCCGTTAGATGTGCCGTCGGAAGCAGCCGCGATCGCGCTCATCGATAAGCTGCCTCAAGTTACCTTTTGGAAAGTCGGCTTAGAACTATTTGTCAGCAGTGGATCGAATATTTTGACGATTCTGAAGCAGCGTCAGAAACGAATTTTTCTCGATCTGAAGTTCCACGACATTCCGAATACAGTTGCGGGCGCTTGTGCGGCGGCGGCTCGATTTGGTGTGGATTTGATTACGATTCATGCGACTGCCGGGAAAACCGCATTAGAGCAGGCACAACGAGCGATCGAGTCAAATACTCTAGAGGGTGCTACGCCGTCGAAGCTGATCGCAATTACGGTGCTAACGAGTTTATCGGCGCGATCGCTTGCGTTTGAGTTGAAGATTCCGCTCGAACTACCCGAATATGCGTTAGAAATGGCGCTTTTGGCAAAAGAAAGCGGGTTATCAGGGGCAGTTTGTTCGCCGCAGGAAGTCGCGCAACTGCGGCAGGTTTGCGGCGATGAGTTTGTGTTGGTGTGTCCGGGAGTGCGTCCGACTTGGGCGGCAGCGGGAGATCAGCAGCGAATTATGACTCCGAAGCAGGCAATTGCGGCGGGCGCAACGTATTTGGTGATTGGGCGACCGATTACGGCAGCGGATGATCCGGTAGGGGCGTTCGATCGAATTTGTGAGGAACTTGCAGGATGAAAATTGTTCTACGGACTCCTAATGGCGACGTATATCAAAATAACCTGATTTCTCCTGGCGGTGTTGACCTTATGGGTGAGACAGCCGGGACTTTAAAGCAATTTATTTCAAGCGTAAGGGGGATGATTCTGTTTCGCGCTGCCTGGTAGCCTACCCCTTAATATTGGTAGTCTTAGCTACCATTTGATATTAAGGAGAAGATTTATGGTTAACAATACAAGCGACTCGTCTAATCGTGTTAACAGAGATACCTACGATCGTGGAATTGTTCCAGCCGAAACAGCCGCCCGCAAGGAGCGCGAAGGTGAGCAATTCAAAACAACACCGACCGAAGCACGAGAAGCGAGTGCAGCAACTGATGATCAAACCGATGAAGGCAGCATCAAAATGACGGATGGGTATACCGTTGATCAAGAAGGCTTGCTGAACAACTATGCCATTGAGCCAGAGATGTACTACGAAGTGCCGGGAGATGCGCGGCAAGCTGAAGAGGAGGCAAAGGCAGAGCGGGCTGAAGAACTGTACGACATCAATCAAGATGAAGCAGGAGCTTTAACGATGGATGCTGACCAGCGCGGAAAAGGATCAGGGATAATCTAATCCTGGGAACTTCTGCAATGCAGATTCTCGTCGATCGTGGTTCAAACTACGATCGACATTTTATTTCTAAAGTCTCTGAATAACGATGCAGCGAATTATTGCTCTTGGTGTTGCGATCGCCACTCTCCTGCCAATTTCTCCGGCTCATGCGGCGCGTGTTGCCTGCCCGACCGAAGTTGAACCGATGATAAAAGCAATGCTGCCGGCTCTGCCTGGATATGCCAATCGCATTGCTGCTCGATCGCGCCTTGGCACCATTCGTTCACCGAGAAGCTCAGTCCTGCTAGCCGGACGACCTGAATTTGAGCCGTTACCGCTTAACAGCGATCGACCCGTTGATCCCACACTCAAACAAGCCTTTATCACAACGTTAGGACGTGAATTTGTCAGCGGTAAAGGAGTCGAGCTGCAACAATTTCACTGGCTATTTCTCACCCGCACTCCAGAAGGTTGGCAACTAGCGCTGATGTTTACTCGAATTGGCACGACTATCCCCAGTCAGCCGATCACTCCGCCCAGGGAAAGCCGTGACGGAGTAATTGGGCAAGCGGTTCAACTGTGGCTACGGGATTGCAATGCTCAAGGAATTCGAGTCCGCAGTGAGTGAGCGACGAACTTCTAAAGCCTCTTGCTGCGTTGATATCCAGTTCGATGCTGATTGAATAGAGCGGTAATGCAACGTCTCATACCGAATCAATTTGTTAATGCGACGGATCCTTCGCCCCCTAAATCCCCCAGTATGGGGGATTTTGAGAATCCGAAACAGATTTGGCTTGCAGTCCCCCACTCGTGGGGGATTTAGGGGGTTTCCAAGATCTGTAGCACTCAAAAATTAATTTGGTATCAAGAGACAATCTTTGCTTGGCAATGAGGACAGTAATACAATCGCCGTCCTGCAAGGATTTCTTTCACAATCAAGGTTCCACAGACAAAGCAGGGGCGCTTCTCTCGATTAAACACAGAATGCCGATAGTCACTTCGCTTTTGTCCTTGGGCTTTTAATTGCATTGCAAGGGTTAAATCATTGGTGATGCCCTTGGTTTGATAAGACTGCTGTGTGACGGTTAGAACAGCTTGTGCTAGTGCATGAATTTGATGGTCAGAACAATCGATCGATCGCAACATCGGATACACTCGCGCTACGAATAGAATCTCACTGCGAAGATAGTTTCCCAATCCACCAAGGAAATGCTGATCTAACAATAAAATCGGTAACTGTCTACGATAAAACCGCTTGTCTCGAAACCTTGCTTCAACCTGTTCGACAGTCACTGCTTCGTCTAACACATCTAATTCAATCCGACTCAAGAATGGATGCGTCGCTAACTCGGATTGTTGTAATACATCAATCTCAGAAGCACTGTATAGCAATGCAGATTTCTGAGCATTGTGAATAGCTAACCGTAACTGTCGATTTGTTTGTGGATAAGAATGAGGTTGGCGCACATACCAGCGACCATAAAGCTGATTGTGGCTGTAGAGATAAAGCTGATTGCTAAAGCAAATCACCATGCCTTTGCCGCGAGTCCGCACCGCCGTTACACACTGCCCGATCAACTGAGATTCGTAGGGTTTTAATCGCTCAAACGCAAAGAAGATTTCTGTCACTCGTCGATCGACCAGTGCTGCTGCAATTTGGTCAGCCGAGATGCGAATTTCAGGGCCTTCAGGCATTGGGGTGCGCTAGATTAGAGGTATGTTAGAACTACATTGTCACACAACTTACTCAGACGGAATGCTGAGTCCGACCGAACTCGTAGGGATGGCGATCGAGTCCGGTGTGCGTGCGCTTGCGATTACCGATCATGATACGGTTTCCGGGTTGGATGAAGCGATTGCGGCGGCTCCTCCCGAACTCGAAATCGTTCCCGGTCTAGAATTAAGCACCGTTTGGCGCGATCGCTCTCTGCATATTTTGGGCTTTTATCCAGATCGCGATCGTCTCGTTCCCCCGTTGAGCGAACGCCTCGAAGGACGAAAACGCCGCGCTCAAGAGATGATCGATAAACTCGCAGCACTGGGATATGAAATTGAGCTTCCCTCGATGGGTGAAGGCATGGCTCCGGGTCGTCCGCATATTGCCTCTGCCCTGGTGAGAGCGGGTCATGTGGAATCGACGCGAGAAGCCTTCGATCGATTCTTAGCCGACGATCGCCCCGCCTTTGTGCAATACGAGAAATTTAGCGCGATCGCAGGCATTCAATTGCTGCGTGAGTGTGGTGCAGTTCCGATTTGGGCACATCCGTTTCTATTTCGAGGCGCACCTGTCAAAGAGGTTCTACCGCAACTGGTCGAAGCGGGATTGATGGGGCTGGAAGTCTATCATCCAAGCCATACACTTTGGCAAGCAGAACGGCTGAAAGAAATGTGCGCTCAGTACGGATTGTTGATGAGCGGGGGCAGTGATTTTCACGGCATTCCGGCGGATAGCAAGCCGGATGAATATCGATCGCTCAATAGCTTAAAGGTGTCGATCGATCTCCTTGAGCCGATCAAGCAGGCAGCGAACCACCTTAGGGGCTGAAAATTCTCAGGTTTCTCCGGATAAGTTCTAGAAGACTCGAATACGGTGATTGGTAGATGCACCCTGATGATTTAACCTTCGATGTTAAAGTCGGAGGTTTTTTGTGTTTCTGAAAGTTCTCTGCATCATCTGCATTAATAGTTGCGACCGGAAATTCTGATAGAAACCCGTGATCGCACGTCAGTTTCCTTTGGGATGATCTTTTGCCACCTGTGCGACTCGTTGAGAAATCTCTGGATTGTAAAGTCTCAGATAGTTCCAATAGTTGCCTAACACAGATTTCACATATCCTCTCGTTTCAGAATAAGGAATCGCTTCGACAAATTCATCTGGATCTTGTGATTTCGCTTTACTCACCCATCCTGCCACTGCACCGGGCCCGGCATTGTAGCTAGCTACTGCTAACATCGAATTATTGTCGTACTGCAAGTGCGTATAGTCTAGATACCAGGTTCCAAACTTGATATTCGTTTCAGGGTCAGCAAGTTTGAACTGCTTAACTTTAATGTTATTGGCGATGTATTCGCCTGTTTCGGGCATCACTTGCATCAGCCCAACCGCTCCTACGCTGGATTTGATGTCTGGTTCAAAGCGCGATTCTTGTCGAATCAAAGCCGTTACCAACATCGGATTAAGTTGGCGCTGCTGTGACCAGTTCTCGATCGTGTCTACGTAAGGGAACGGATACAGCGCTTGCCAGTACCCGATCTGCTTTCTTAGCTCCTGATACTTCGCTTTATCTTCCGGTTTTTCACGATCGCGCAAACTCCCGACCATATAAAGCCCGTCGAGATTTTCCCCAACGCCCAACCGCATTACGCCATCGGTGAATTGTTCTGCGATCGACGGCTGTACCCGATTCTGAAATTCGATCTGCCAATGTGACCAAGCATCGCGCTCTTGACCGAGTTGATAGAGTTCTTTGAGGGCAGGTGAACCTGCTGGAAGTTCTGGACGAGCGAGCGGCTTTTGCACTTGGGGATTCATTGATCGCACCGTGTTAAAGTCGCCCACATTCCAACCGAGCATCGCTGCCGATCGCCATGCGTAATAGGACTCTGAATGTTCGCTCAGGACTTTTTGAAACAGTTTTGCTGCTTGATCATTGTTGCCGATTCGTTGCGCCCATTTTCCTGCCCAAAACCCCGCTTCTGCTGCAATCTCACTGGTGGGATTGTGGGTTAACACAGGTTCTGCCCACTGTTTTGCAAGCTTGAGGTTTCCAGTTTTGGCGCTGCGTTGAGCATAGTCCCAGCGCATCTCAGCAGCAGCCTCCGAATTGGCATATTGAGTCAGAACCAACTGCCGCATTTGTGCAGCCGTTTTCGCACTGTTCATCTTGTCGAGCAGCTTTGACTTTTCTACTAAAGCTTCTGGCGCACGATCGGGGAAGTTTTGAATCACTTGATCGAGATACGCGATCGCAGTGGGGGGAGTGTCGGCTAATGCGGCTAATCGCGTCAACGCTAACCCTGCCTCTGGAGAGTTGGGAAACTGCTGCACCATTTGACGATAGCGTTCGATGGCTCCTGGCCTGCCGCTTAGATGCAGCCCTCGCGCCGATCGATATGCGGTCAGTGGAGTTTGAGGAGCGCGAGCATACGCGATCGCACCTTTATCATAAACTTGGTTCTCCCAGTAACCGAATGCGATCGCTTCCCAGTCTTGTGGCTGTAACTGAGTGCCATACTGCGAAACGAGTTTATCCAGTAGCTCAGTGTATCCATTGCTGCTTGTGCCGTATTTGGCAACAATCAACAGTAAGGGAAGCTGCTTCGGATTTTGCTTGAGGCGAGTTTTAGCGATCTCGATCGATCTTGGATGCGATGGAAATTGGGCTAAAGCTTGATCCCAATATTGGGAATTTTTGCGCCCTAAAGTAAAGAGTGCTTCTGCCGTGGCGGGTTCTTTCGGAAACTGTTTAACGATCGCTTGTAAGGTCTGCGCCGCTTCTTTCTGCTTGCCTGTAACTTCATACGCTTGGGCGCGTTTCATCCCAATTTGCGCCGCTAAAACTGGATAGCTTTTCTCTAGATCCTTCAGTTGCTCTAGTGCTTTTTCACCTTGACCTTGAGCAATCAAATCGGTTGCCAACAAATATCGAGCACGATCGCGCTCTAAAGTCGAACTGGCGCTTTGTGTCGCCTGCTTGAGCGCCCCGGCTCGCTCCGTCGCCGATTTTGCCACCAATGGGCTAATTAACCGGCTCGGAGTTCCAACGCCACCCGATTCGGGAGCTGTCACAGACTGTAGCGAATTTACAACATTCGAGGGCACTTGCGAGACTTGCTGAAGTTTTTCGATCGGGATCAACGCACCCGCCACGATGCCGATCACTCCAACTCCAGTTGCTAGCACTAACCAAAACTTCCGCGCTTGAAACAGTGGCTTTCGCATTGGAGAATCCAGAAAGAAGGGGCAATTTGACGCAAACTGTAAGCAGTTATAGCAAAGTTTTAATGATTCTGAAGCAATCAATTCAGCGAGGAGTGCGGAGATAGGGGCAAAGCCACATCATCTTTTGCAAAGGGAATAACGCCACACTCCAGAAAATCGCTTCTCACTCCCGGCTCCCGACTCCCCACTTTATGATCGATACTGGAAAACAGACGTTAGAACCCACTCTTAAGGGCGATTGGCATGAATTTAACAGTCACGGGAACTCCCCTACTTGAATGGTCAGGTGATGGCCTAGCGATCGGGCTATTTGAAGGCGCAGAATTGTCGAGCGATGTGGCAGCGCTTGACCAAAAATTATCCGGTGCGATCACAGAATTAATCGCAGATGCTGAGTTCAAAGGGAAATCCGGCAGTACGGCATTGACTCGAATCGCAGGCAGCCCGATTCGGAAACTTCTCTTGGTGGGATTAGGTAAACCAGAGGCGTTCAATGGCGAGGCATTGCGGCGATCGGGTGCTGCGGTTGCCAAGTTAGCCAAGCGCGAACGCTGCAAAACGCTCGGTGTGAGCTTGCCGCTCTGCAACGATGATGCGGCGACAACTACGCAAGCGATCGTTGAAGGCATCGAACTGGGGCTTTACAAAGATGTGCGCTTTAAGTCAGAACCCGACGAAAACGGCAAGATCGACGCGATCGAGCTGCTTGGTTTAGCCGGACAAGAAGCGGCAATCGAAAAGGCGCGTCAAATCTGCTCTGGTGTATTTCTAGCGCGTGAACTGGTAGCGGCTCCAGCAAATTACGTCACTCCGGTCACCATGGCAGAAACCGCGCTGGCGATCGCGAATGAACACGGCTTAGAGATTCAAATTCTCGAAAAAGAAGATTGCGAAAAGCTGGGGATGGGAGCTTTTCTGGGTGTCGCTCAAGCGTCTGACCTGCCGCCGAAGTTCATTCACATCACTTACAAACCGCAAGGAACCCCGCGCAAGAAAGTGGCGATCATTGGTAAAGGTCTCACGTTCGATTCCGGTGGCTTGAATATCAAAGGTGCAGGGAGTGGCATCGAAATGATGAAGACCGACATGGGTGGCGCGGGTGCAACCTTTGGAGCCGTTAAAGCGATCGCGCAACTGAAACCTGATGTCGAGGTGCATTTTATCTCGGCAGTGACGGAAAACATGA
Organism: Leptolyngbya sp. AS-A5; assembly: GCF_039962495.1. NCBI lineage: Bacteria > Bacillati > Cyanobacteriota > Cyanophyceae > Leptolyngbyales > Leptolyngbyaceae > Leptolyngbya > Leptolyngbya sp. AS-A5. The sequence continues at coordinate 14,702 of NZ_JAMPLL010000005.1, forward strand.
TCAGTGGTCGGGCGATTCACCCCGGAGATATTCTCACGGCATCGAACGGCAAGACGATCGAAATCAATAACACCGATGCGGAGGGACGCTTAACGCTCGCGGATGCGTTGGTTTATACAGAGAAATTAGGAGTGGATGCGATCGTCGATCTAGCGACTCTTACCGGAGCTTGTGTGATTGCGTTGGGTGATAACATTGCGGGCTTGTGGAGTCCCAACGATGAACTTGCCGATCAACTCCTGAAAGCGAGTGAGCAATCGGGCGAAAAACTTTGGCGGATGCCGATGGAAGAAAAATACTTTGAAAGTATGAAGTCGGGCATTGCGGACATGAAAAACACCGGAGCGCGGGCAGGTGGTGCAATTTCAGCAGCACTGTTTCTCAAGCAGTATGTCAAAGAGACTCCTTGGGCGCACCTAGATGTGGCAGGCCCAGTTTGGACAGATAAAGAGAATGGCTACAACGGGGCAGGCGCAACGGGTTACGGTGTCAGGCTGCTGGTAGATTGGGTGCTGAGTTAGGTTTAAAGATCTGTGAGTTGGGGAGGGTTGTATTCCCCAACTCACAGTACAGTCTGAAAAGCAATCCTCCCTCGATTCTGGGTGGAGGCTGAACGGCTTACAGCAACCATTTAGAGATTTGAGATCATACAGTGGCGGCTCTGGCGACGATTCCACGATCGAACACCAGTCCATCTGTGCCAATCCCTTCGATCTGGAGACGATCGGGATAAACTTCGATCGCGCTGAATCCATAGCGAGACACAGCGTACTCTGTCGTCTTCGAGCGTCCAACGCGGCGTAAATGTGCGCCACCAATTCCGGTCACTAAATAGGTTGTGCCGTCGATCGAGGTCGATCTCTCGTAATGATGTTCATGTCCATTGATATAAAGCTGGACTTGATGTTTCTTGAATAGCGGGGCGAACCTCTGAATCATGACTGGATCGGTGCCGTACACGCCCGACGAATAAATCGGATGATGCCCATAAACAACTTTCCAGGGTGCAGAACTGCGCCCCAACTCAGCATCGAGCCAAGCAATCTGGTCTTTCCAATCGGCGTTACCGTTAGTATCGAGCACAAAGAACTGGACATCTTTTTCGCGGTAAGTATAGTAACGTCCGTTCATGTTGAACCCGGCATAACGAACTTGCGGATCGCCGTTTTCGGTACGGATGTCATGATTTCCCAAGCAGGCGCGGAAGCGGACATTTTGCTTCAGGAGCGGGGCGTAAGGTTGCTCAAAGGCAACGCCAATCCGCTCCATTTCGCCACTGTCGTAAATGTTGTCGCCTGCTAGAGTGACCAGCGAATAGGGATTTTTGCGGTGATAGGCTGCCATCGCATCTGCTGAGGCAAACTGGTTGCGATCGCCTGCCCCTGAATCTGCTATGGCAACAAAGCGCAGCATCAGTTCATTAGCAGAGGGCTTGGGCGGCTCAGCCACGGTTTGAGCCATGCCAGAAGACGGTTCAGGGGAACGACTCAAGGTTTTTCCGGCAACCACAAGACCGAGGCTACCTAATCCTCCTAAAACCAGAAGTTGACGACGCTTTAGACTCATATCGGCTAGTTCTAAACAACAGTGCGATCGACAGATGATAGATTGAAAGTTCAACTGGTTTTCACTCTACCGGACGCTAACGGATTTCATTTGTCGAGGAGATCACATCCATGTCACACCCAGATGCAAATTCCCCTACAAACTCACTGACAGAATCCCAGTCCAGTTTGCCACACTCTCAAGCCACCGCCCGCAAGATCCTGACGACGCTGAAAACGAGAACGATCGGGACACTCCGATCAACGAGCCGGATTCTAGAGAGCGCTGCCGATCGCGTCGAAGCGGCTAACGAACTCAATCCGCTACTGGTGAAAATTGCGACGGGCTTGACGATCGCGGCAGAACGATTCTTGCCTGTTTGGAGAAAATTGCTGACTGTGATTCGCGATCGTCTGCCTGCAACTCTGACCGGAAAATTGGGCGATCGAGCGTTGAGCGGCATTGTCGCAGGGGCGATCGTCGTTTTATTTTGGTTCACGTCTTCGCTCTTTGCCTCGAAACCTCCACAACCCGTTCAAGTTGCCAGTCGCCCACCTGTGACGGTTCCAGTTCAACCGACTCAATTCCCGACCAATCTCACTACTCCCGAAGCGGCTCCTGAGATTGTTTCGACTCCAGTAGAGGTGATTGAACCTGCTGAAGTCCCAGTTATCGCTGCAGTCCCAGTTATAGAGGAGGTTGAGCCTGCTGAAGTCTCTGTTGCCGAGGCTCCGGTAGAACCTTCGACAATTGAACCGATCTCTGAACCAGCCCCTGAACTATTTGTTCCTGAACCAATTGTCGAAGAACCAATGGTCGAAGCAGCATCCCAGCCTGAATCAGTCGCAGAACCGATTTCAACTTCTCCAGAACCAGAACTCACCCCAGAACAAAAACAAGTTGCCGCAATTCAATCTCAAATCATGGAAATTAGCGATCGGTTCATTGGGGGTTTGGTAATGGGAGTTGAACCGCAAATCGATCGCGCCCAGATCAAGGTGCGCGTCTCCGAAGATTGGTATCGCTTTAGTGCAGAGCAGCAGGATCAATTTGCCAACGAACTCTGGGCACGATCCCAGACCTTCGACTTGCCTAGACTTGAAATTACTGATGCTCAAGGATCTCTACTAGCGCGTCCTCCGATCGTCGGCGAAACAATGATCATCCTCAAACGCAAAGCTGCGCTCTCTTAGCTCTCTTAAATGTCATACTCATTTGATTGATGAACGTTGATTGGTGAACGTTGCACAGAATCGATCATGGCGGAATTGTTGGTAGCGACGCGATCGATCACATCTCTACAGTCATGCTATTTTTCAATCAACAAAAACTAAGAATAGATCTGGGAGGCGGGTAAACTCTTAGACAATCGCTTTATCAATCTCTTTATCAAATCTAAGGTGCTGGGGTGATGGCAAAACAGCAACCCTTCCCCTGTGAGCAAGTCTCGCCAGAGGACTGGGAAAAAACACCAGAGTCTGTCAAGCTCTTAGTCGAGTCTCTGATTGCAGGCGCAACCGTATCCGGAGACGAACCTCGTCTAATTCAGTTTCTAGATGCTACGCCGATCGGGATTACTGTGCATAATTCCGTTGGGAAAGTCGTCTATATCAATCAGGCTGGACGCTCATTGCTAGGGGTGCATTACGCAGCCCAAGTGCATTCCGAACGACTCTCTGAAACATTTCAACTGTATCAGCAAGGAACTCAGCAGCTTTACCCAGTGGATGCTTTACCCAATCATCGCGCCTTAAAGGGCGAAGTCGTTTGGGTGGATGACATAGAAATTCACCATGCTGACCGTGTAATTCCTCTGGAAGTTTGGGCGACACCAATGCTGGATCAGCAGGGACAGGTGAGGTACGCGATCGCAACGTTTCAAGATATCAGCGAGAGAAAGCGCAGTGAGGCTGAACGCAAACGCCGCGAACTAGAGCAGCAGGTCGTGGAAAATACGCTGTTAGTTAGTGAATACCGCTACCGCCAGTTAGTACAGGCGCAAACAGACTTAATTTTACGATCGCTGCCAGATACCACGATTACCTTTGCCAATGATGCGCTCTGTCATGCGCTAGGTCGTACTCTAGATCAAATTGTTGGGACAAAGTGGAGTAGCTTTGTTCCCCAACATGACTTAGAAAAACTTCATTGCAAGATTGCTACGCTTAGCCCAAATCATCCGATCTTTGAAAGTATTAATCAAGACGTTCGTGCAAATGATCAAACAGGCTGGACGCAGTGGCTAGATTTGGGGATTTTTGATCAGCAGGGACAACTGATCGAAATTCAATCGGTGGGACGTGACGTTACTGCACTACAAGAAAAAATCCTCCGCGAACAGGCATTAAATCGAGTATTTCAGGCAATCCGTAACTCGTTAGACTTAGACACCATTTTTGCGACTGCCACTAAAGAAACGGCTCTGCTGTTGAAAAATCTCGATTGCTTTGTGGTGCAGTACCTACCAGAGCAAGAAATTTGGAAGTATGTTGCGGAATTTCATCATGATCCGAGCGCCCCAGCCATGATCGGGTTAGAAATTGCCGATGCGGGAAATCCGTTTGCAGAGCAACTCAAGCAATTGCAGCAAGTCCGAGTTGAAGATACATCCTGTCTGGAGGACGCGATTAACCAGGAAAATGTTCGATGTTTGCCCGGAGCACGGTTACTGATTCCCCTGGTGATTGACGGAAGAATTTGGGGTAGTTTTACGATCGCGACAACCCAACAATCCCTCGTCTGGCAAGACGATCAGCTTGAACTCGCTCAGTCCGTTGCAAACCAGCTAGAAGTTGCAATTCAGCAAGCCAATCTTTATCAGCAGGTACAACAGGAACTAGAAGAGCGCCGCCGCATAGAAACTGCACTTCGGGAAAGTGAAAGCCGATTTCAAAAGATGGCAGACAATGTGCCTGGAATTCTCTATGGTTATCGCCTCCGACCCGATGGTTCTGATCAATTCACTTACATTAGTTCTGGTTTTCGCGATGTCTATGGCTTTGAATTTGATGCAGCACTGCAAGATCCAACGGTTGTGTGGGGATTAACGCATCCTGATGATGCAGAACAACTGCATGCTTCTGTTGCAGTGTCTTACGAAAGCCTGCAAACTTGGCAATGTCAATATCGCGTGATTACTCCTGCGGGAACATTGAAATGGTTACAGGGAGTTGCACGCCCCACTCGACAATCCAATGGCGACGTGCTTTGGGATGGGTTGATTGTTGATATTAGCGATCGCAAATTGGCGGAAGAGGCATTGCGAGAGAGCGAAACCCGCTATCGGTTATTAGCCGAGAATATGAACGATTTGGTTTGTCTTCACGACTTGCAGGGAAGATACTGCTATGTCAGTCCGTCTTGCGAAGGGCTTCTAGGGTATCGATATGACGAAATGTTGGGAAAAGATCCTTATTCATTTTTTCATCCTGACGATCGCGATTACATCCACAAACAAGCTCACATACCGGCAGTGTATGGAAAACCGCTGCCCGTGACCTATCGAATTCGTCAGAAATCGGGTCACTACATCTGGTTTGAGACGTTGACAAAGCCGATTGTGAACGCGAAAGGGGAAATTGTTCAGCTCCAGACCACCTCTCGCGATGTCACAGAGCGTATTCAAGTTCAAAGTCAGCTCAAACATGATGCTTTACATGATGCACTAACGGGATTACCCAATCGCCATTTGTTAATAGAGCGGTTAGAACTTGCGATCAATCGAGCGGGATGTTTACAGGATCATTGCTTTGCTGTGCTATTTCTGGATCTCGATCGCTTCAAGGTGATTAACGATAGCTTGGGGCATTTGGCAGGCGACCAATTGCTAATTGCGATCGCCCAAAAATTGCAAACAACAGTCCGCTGCATTGATCTAGTCGCTCGATTAGGGGGGGATGAATTTGTCATCTTGCTCGATGAGATTCAGGACATGCAAGAAGCGATTCACGTCGCCGAGCGAATCTTCTTCACGCTACAGACTCCGCTCTTGATTGAAGAACGAGAGGTCTATACCTCAGCTAGCATCGGTATTGTGCTAGGCACGAAAGCGTATGCTGAAGCTTCTGACCTATTGCGTGATGCTGATATTGCGATGTATCGGGCAAAAACCAATGGCAAGGGACGGTATGAAATCTTTAATGCTTCAATGCTTGCGTGTGCATTGAAGCATCTGGATTTAGAAAACGACCTGCGCCGAGCGATCGACAATCAAGAATTTGTGCTGCACTATCAGCCGATTGTTGCGCTGGACACAGGCTGTTTGATTGGATTTGAAGCGCTGATTCGCTGGCAGCATCCGACTCAGGGCTTGAAACTCCCTGGAGAATTCATTGCAGTTGCGGAAGAAACAGGACTGATTACCCGGCTAGACTATTGGGCACTTCGGACAGCTTGTGATCAGCTTGCTAGATGGCAGTCAACTTTTCCTGAAGTTTCTGGAATGAAGATGAGCGTAAATCTTTCAGCTCTGGATTTACGCCGATCGGATCTGCTCGAAGAGATCGATCGTGTTCTTGCTCAAACACGGCTGCAAGGCGATTCTCTGACCTTAGAGATTACTGAAAGTATGTTGATTGAGGATACTGAGTCTACCATTCAGTTGCTCGACCAGATTAAAGAACGAGGGATTCAAATTAGTATTGATGATTTCGGCACAGGGTACTCATCGTTAAGCTACCTCCATCGTTTACCAATTGATAATCTCAAGGTCGATCGCTGCTTTGTGCATCAGATTCAGTCCGGCAAACGCGATCGTCAAATTGTTGAAACAATTGTGGCTTTGAGCAATCAGTTGGAACTGAACACGATCGCGGAAGGCATCGAAACCCAGCAGCAACTCGAAAGACTCCGAGAGCTGGGCTACAAATTTGGTCAAGGACGATTATTCTCAAAAGCCTTAAGCCAAGAAGCGATCACCACGCTCTTATCAAGCCAGCGCTTCTATAGAGCCGATCTAGCATAGGTGTGATACCGAATCAATTTGTTGATACGACAGATCCTTCGCCCCCTAAATCCCCCATACTGGGGGACTTTGAGAATCCGAAACAGATTTGGCTTGAAGTCCCCCACTCGTGGGGGATTTGGGGGGCTTCCAAGATCTGTAGCACTCAAAAATCAATTTGGTATGAGAGGATGTCAAAGCCAAATGAGCAAAAAAAAACAAGGAGCAAGACCACGCCTTACTCCTCGCTTCTGGAAAAATTAAACTCTAATTCACCACTTCTGCAAGCTCTACCACTTGTCCAGAGTAGTCTTTTACCAAAAAATTCAGCGGTCTTTCGCGACGAATTTTGTGCTTAATGCCGCGAGCTTGAACGCGCAACAGAATTTGATCGAGACAATTGCGATCGAAACACACATGCCGCTGACGATCTTTCTCGCCCAGGGTCGCGCCCGAGATCACATGAAGCTGTGTATTTTTCTTCAACTGATACCACAGTCCATCATTGCCATTGCCACGCGCAGTTGTGCTACCCATCGAACCCGATAAATACATCGGATTAATCCCTGCCGTTCCCAGCGACTGTTCGTAGTTGTAGTAATAGTGCAACGGAACCTCAGCCACCGCCAGTTTCAACATTCCGCCATAAAAATCGCGGGCACTTTCAAGATCGGAAACCATGACCGTGTGAACTTTGGGTGCGCTCGTCAGGAAAAGCCACATTGCAACGGCATATGCACCGAGCAACATGATCATGATGCCTTGAGTAGAAAACAAGCTATCCATAGATTTAATGACTAGAGCAACGGGCTGCCGAAAACGTTCCATTCATTCTATCAATACCAAAGCGGAGGCATCCGCAAGCTTTAGAAAAACACAGCGTTTTTCAGATAAACGACCAAAAAAAATGCGCCGTTTTCGCCATTGCCTGTATATAGTAGTTAACTCGACTCAGGCAGGATCTATGAAAGCCGTCACGATTCCAACTTTTCCAGAGGCAAATCATTCGATCGTTAAAGCGCTGTTTCATCACAGCGATCAAGAATTGCTGACGCTGTTTCAGCGCTACCCGGATTCAGGGCAGTTTTTTACGGCGCTATTTTGTCGCTATAGTCCGCTGGTGTATTCGCTGATTACACGATCAGCGCGATCGCCCGTTCAAGCAGAATACTTGCTGGCCCTCATCTGGCGGCACGTCTTTCATGAACTGGCTGGAGTCGATTTACGCGCTTTTAGTCAAGGTGCAACGTTTCAAACTTGGCTCTTAGCCGTGACTGCATCGGGCATTAATGAAGCAGAGCTACCCGCAGTCGAAGAAATCCATTACGACATTCGCGCTTGCTCTCCGCCGTTTTGGTGTTATCTCGATCGGTCACTAGAACAGATGTCGCCTGCACTGCGATTAATGGTCGTCATGGCGCAAACGTTTCACTGGAGCGAAACCCGAATTGCGGCATATTTGCAGGCAGAAGGCGAAGAAGTTAACCCCGAAGAAGTGAAAGCGCGATTGCAGGAAGGCTACCAAGCGTTAGAAAAACTTTTACCCGACGATATTAGAACGATTTATCTAGGTGGGAATGCTAGAGAGCAAGAGTCAGTTTCCGAGTCGGCGGCTGATTCGCTCGATCAAAGCCTAGAAGAACTCGAATTTTTCTAATGTTGAATCTCAACCTCGTTTGCTCACTTGCGCTCAATTTGCTGATTAGCGGAGCGTTCATTGCGCCCAGTTTTGCCTCAGACTTGACTCGCCAACTGAATCCTGCGTTCGGTACTCAAGGCACAGTCCGACAAACCGCCGATCGCTTGGTTCAGTCCGGTATTCAGGCGCAGCAAGCCGGAACACTAGAGCAGGCGATCTCCAACTGGCGGCAAGCGATCGAGCTTTATCACCAAGCGGGTGAAGTGCCGTCGCAGGGGCGCGTTTACGATCTGCTAGGCATGACCTACATCAGTTTAGGACGGCTGGATGAAGCGGAGAATGCGTTTCGGCGCAGCTTAGCAACGGCACGAGACGAGGGCAACACCATTCGTCAGATTCACGGCTATAACAACGTGGGGCAAGTGATTCTGCGGCGCGGACAAACCCGCGAGGCGGCACGATCGTTTGCAGAAGGGTTGAGACTGGCGCAGACCATTAAACATCGGCCCGGACAAGGCTTATCGCTGAGCAATCTGGGATTAGCAACTTACGCTCAAGGAAATTATCGCGGCGCGATCGCCTTGCTTGAGCAAGCACGAGGATTCCGCGATCAGGCGAAAGATCCGATCGGAGCCGCGAACACGCTGAATCATTTAGGTGAAGCTTATTTGGCGATCGGCGATGCGCGATCTGCATTCAGCGCTCACGATCGAGCCATGACCCTAGCGCGAGAAAACGGCGATTTACCGTCTCAATTTCGAGCCTTCGACGGACTGATGCTGGCGTATCGCGGCATGGGACAAGAAACTCGCTTCGTCGAAATGCTCAATCAACGTTTAGCAATGGCATCCGAGCGCAACGACACTTGGCAAATGCTTGCTTCCCTGAAAATGATGGCGCAGCATCAGCGGCAAACAGGCAAATTATCAACAGCAGAAACCTACTATCAACAGGCATTTTCGATCGCGCAACGACTCAATGCTGCTGAAGAGCAAAAAGAATTAGGAGAGCAATTGAGACAACTGCGATCGCGTAAATTCAAATGGTAATGATCTTAAAATTCTGAACTGCCTGCAAGTAGGCAAACTGCATTAACCATCAGACCACCAATCTGCCCTCACCCCAGCCCTCTTGCGGAGCGTGGCGTTAGCCCAGTTCCGCAAGAGGGGATGAAGGTCTTCAATTCAATGACATCCACCGACTTAGACAGTCATGATGTCCTTTTCTTTCTCAGCCAAGACCTTTTCCACCTCAGCAATATATTTATCCGTCAGCTTCTGAATTTTCTCCTGCGTGTCGCGAGACTGGTCTTCAGAAACCTCCTTGTCTTTTTCCTGTTTCTTCACCGTATCCACGCCATCCCGCCGGATGTTACGGATCGAAACTTTTCCAGCTTCTGCATACTTCGCTGCCAGTTTGACCAGTTCTTTGCGTCGATCGCTGGTCAGCGGTGGAATATTCAACCGAATCGATGAGCCATCATTATTCGGCGTTAAACCGATGTCTGAGAGCGAAATCGCCTTCTCGATCGCGCTCATGCTGCTGCGATCGTAGGGCTGAATTTGAATCGTGGTTGAATCCGGGGTGGAAATATTTGCCAACTGTCTGAGCGGTGTTTCTGCACCGTAATACTCGACGGTAATTTTGTCGAGCAGACTCGCATTGGCGCGACCTGTCCGGATCGTATTGAAATCGCGGCGAACAGCCTCGATCGCCTTTTTCATGTGGTCTTCAACGTCAGCAAACTTCACAAAAACCTCCGACAATGGTTCCGATAGATTCTCCTGTGACTGCCCGCTTAATATTTCCGCGCACAGACAAGTCAAATACGATAATGGGGATATCGTTATCTTTACACAATGCGATCGCGGTGCTGTCCATGACCTGCAAATCCTGCGTTAAAACGTGCGAGTAGGTTAAACTCTGGTATCGTTTGGCAGCGGGATTTTTAACCGGATCAGAGTCGTAGACTCCATCTACTTTTGTCGCTTTAAACAGCACTTCTGCGTTGATTTCGGCGGCTCTCAGGGCGGCGGTGGTGTCTGTTGTGAAGAACGGATTGCCGGAACCCGCCCCAAAAACGACGACTCTTCCTTTTTCCAAATGCCGGATGGCGCGGCGACGGATATACGGTTCCGCTACTTCTTGCATTGCGATCGCGGTTTGGACTCGTGTTTGAATGCCGATCTGCTCTAGCGCATCTTGCAGCGTCATGGCGTTCATGACCGTGGCGATCATGCCGATATAGTCAGCGGTGGCGCGTTCCATGCCTGCGGCTGCACCCTTCATTCCTCGAAAAATATTTCCGCCGCCGACGACGATCGCGACTTGAATTCCTTCCTGCACCAATTCTGCCACTTCTTCGGCAATGCCATGAACGACGGCAGGATCAATCCCGTAGGAAAGCTCTCCCATTAGAGCTTCACCGCTAAGTTTCAGCAAAATCCGCCGATACGTGACTCCCATGTATTTTTTTGTCGATAGTTGTTCCAACTAAAGATAGCAGTTGATCGGAATTTTGTGACCCTATTTGGCGATCGCGTCGCAATTTTTGACACGCTAAACTGAGGCAAAAACTAGATTGTTCAGGTGATGGCTCAAACTCTAGCAATTCCAGATCAGAGTGGCTGATGCAATGTGTTGCAAATTCTACAGTGCTTGAAAGTTTTATGAAATTGTTGAAAACTCAAGAATATATTTTGCTGTGAGTTCGGGTTTTTCCAGGTGGGGAACGTGACCGCACTGCTCGATCCAGATGAGTTTGCTGTTGACGATCGCGCTTTCAAACCGAGTTGCGTCTTTCGTGCCTAAAATTTGATCTGAGTCGCCCCAAAGAATCAAGGTTGGACAAGTAATTTGAGAGATTTTATTGCTCAAGAAGTTATAGCCGCCGCTCTTTGTAAAGGCAATTAAGGCTTCATTCCAGCGTGAAAGCTTCAAGTGCAGAGCAGCACAAAGTTCGGCATCTGCGGTGACAAAGGCTGGATCATAATAAGCCTTCAGACTGACGCTGCGCCGCACATTTGGTCGTCTGAGAAATTCGGTGGCAAGATAGCCGAGCGGAGGAATGAGGAATTTACCGACTGCAGGCCCTGCCGCAAATCCTGCACTGTCCAGTAGAACTAATTTCGCAACCGCATCGGGATAAGTCAGAGCAAAATCGATCGCTGCCGCCCCGCCCATTGATGCACCCACTAAAATCACAGGCTGATCAATCTTCGCTTTCCAAAAATCATAAAGATGCGTTTTGATGGCTTCTGGGCTGAAGGGCAGATTGATGGGGCGATCGGTAAACCCAAATCCGAGTAGATCAACTATCCAAGTGTCATGATACTCTGCAAGCTGCGGTAACAATCGACGAAATTCAAAGACTGAGCTATCGAAGCCATGAAGTAAAAGAATCGGAGTACCACCCGCGCCTTGATGCACGTATGCAGTTTCGATCGGTTCGGGACTGATTGAAGTGGGAATGGGCGATCGACGAATTTGACGAGCGAGCGCGATCGAGGTCTCTTCAGTGAGTTGAGCGACTTCGGGCGGTAGAAAGCTTTCAAACATTATCAATACAAGAGGTGCAGCTTCTACATCATTGTAAAACGATGTTTGCGCTTACCTTGCAACACTGAATCAGCTTCTTCTCAGGATTTTCCGCAGAGATTAGGCGACAGCAAGTAGTTTTACTGAGAAAATTGCGACGTTTGTGGCGAATGTCGTAACGTTTGCGATGAATGTTGTAATGTTCGTGGCGAATGCTGCGGTTTTCACCAAGAACGGCTTAACGATCGTAATGACAAGTTAAACCGATACGATGACAAGCAAAGCAGATACGGCGACAAGCTGAACGAATGCAACGACAAGCAGAGCGGATACGGTTCTAGCTGCGAATGAAGTCGAATCGGGTTATTTATTCGGGAATTTGCATTTAACCTCAATTTCAAAGTTACCTTCGCTCGTTGCTTCAGCCAGAAAAGGAATGCCCGTTTTACCACCAATTTTTAAGCCAAACTTTAAGTTAACTTCCTCGATGTGTTCTGTGCTGAAGTTTTTGAAGGCACCGATCGCATAACGAGTATAAGCCTGGATGGCTTGATGCACTTCCACCATTTCAACCATGACCGCTTGAAGATCAATGCCGTAGCTTTCACGATCGGAATCTTCGGAGGGAGGGAGAATATCAGCGTCATCATCTTTGACCGCAACATAGATGGTGTAAGTTTCGCCGTTTTCTTCTCGGATTTGCAGGGGTTGAATTTCTGACATCAAAGTTCTCCGAATTAGACTAGGCGATTAAGTTTCATTAGAAAGTATAAAATATACGCAGTTTGTTTCTCCGGTTTTATGGCGCGGTATGCACTCGTAATCGGCATCGATAGCAATCAGGCTCCGCTGAAATCGTTGAGTAAGACCAGAGGAGATGCAGAAGCGATCGCGCAAGTATTACAGCGTGATGGCGGGTTTGAAGTGCAGCGACTTGTGGGGCAAGTTAAGCGTCGAGATTTGGAACAGGCAATTGAACGATTGCTAGAGCAGGCACAGAAGCAAGAAGCGCTGATTTATTACACGGGGCACGCATTTCCATTGAAGAAGGGATTTGGGAAGACGGAGGCGTTCCTTGCTACTTCAAATTGCACCGTGAGTGTCGATCGAGAGCAGGCAGTGACCCAGCAGGCAGAGGGATTGTCGCTCAATGATTTGAATGCGGTGCTAGGAGAGGCGGATCTGGGGAATTTGGTCTTGCTGCTAGATTGCTGTCACAGTGGATATTTGTTAGAGAAAGAGCTTTTAGCGCAGACCTTTAACAGTTTCTCGAAAAAAGATTATTTGGCGATTACGGCTTGTCGCAGTTTTGAGCAGGCTTATGCGAAGCGATCGGATCAGCATAGTTTGTTTACGGGAGCAGTGTTGGCAGGGTTGAGTCGAGACAATGCTGACCCGAAGACGCAGGCGGTGACGGGTGATCGCTTGTTTTCGTTTGTCTATGAGCAATTGAAGGGGACAGGACAAGAAGCGGTGCGGCTGAGTGTGGGTCGCCCGATCGAAGTGGTGCGGTTTCAGGTCGAGCCTGTCACGCCTCAACCGATTGATGAAACGAATCCGTATCAGGGATTGTTGGCGTTTACAGCAGAGACGGCAAAGTTTTTCTTTGGGCGCGATCGCGTGGTGCAAGATTTGGTGGCGGCGTTGTCGAGATCGAACTTTGTGCCGCTGATCGGGGCGAGTGGGAGCGGGAAATCTTCGGTGGTAAGGGCGGGATTGATGCCTCGGTTGGAAGAGTTGGGCTGGCGGGTGTTGGAGCCGATCAAGCCAGGAACGGAACCGTTAGAGACCTTACGATCGCAGATTTCTAGTTTGTATGTGGGCGATGTGATTGCCCCTCCGGTTGCGGATGCTTATCCTCGAATTCCAGGAGATGAGCCGATCTTGCTCGTTGTCGATCAATTTGAGGAGATTTTTACGCTGTGTCGCAATCCCGCTGAACAGGCAAAATTTATCGATTTGTTGTTAAATCTACCAGAATCGGGACGAATCAAAGCTGTGATCACAATGAGAGCAGACTTTTTCGAGGCTTGCTTGGCATATCCAGCACTGACACAGGCAATCCAGACCAATCAAGTCTTACTGAGCAGAATGGCAGAAGCGGAGTTGGAAGCAGCGATCGTCAATCCCGCAAAAATTCAGGGAATGTCTCTGCAACCCAAACTATTGACGAAGATTTTGCAGGATGTGGAAGCAGAAGAGAACTGTCTGCCATTGTTGGAATTTGCTTTACAGCAGTTGTGGGAGCAGCGATCGGGGACAGAATTAACGTTTGATGCCTACCGAAAATTGGGTGGCGTGACCGGGGCGCTCAATGCTCATGCCGAAGAGATCTACAAACAATTAGCAGCCCGGAAGCAGGAAAACTGGGCAAAACGAGTGCTGTTGCGGTTGGTGCGGACGGGAGAAGGAACGAAAGATACTCGTCAGAGACAAGCCAAAATCGACCTGTTAGCGATGGGAAAGGATGCGGGGGAGAAAGAAGCGATCTCATTAGTGATTACTGCGCTAGTCGATGGGCGTTTGTTGGTGAGCGATCGGATTGATGGGCAAGATGTGATTGATTTGAGCCATGAGGCTTTGATGCTTTCTTGGAAGCGGTTTGTCGGGTGGCGGGAGAGCGATCGGAAGACGCGACGGCTAGTCGATAAAATCGAGGATGCTAAGCGGGAATGGCAGACGCATCGAAAACGGCAATATCTGCTCGATGGGCGACTGCTGAAGGATGCTAAACGATTGCTGAAGGATAAGCCAGAAGCGGTGTTGGGAGCAAAGGCGTTTATTCAGAAGAGTTTGCGGTGGCGACGATCGCAGTTAGCTGGATTATTGCTGGTTCCAACTATGGTTTTAGGAATTCCAGCCGAGTCTTTTTGGCGAGAGGAGACGGTGAAGCGGGATTACGATCGAATTGAGCGTCTTACAGATGGCAATCTAGGGGAAAGAGCAGCAGTTAACAATCTTGCTGGAGGATGTTGGGCAGAAAGAGAACATAATCAAATGTTTCCGTATTTTAGAGAGCGGATCTTTGGGAATTGTCGATCGCTCCGACAAGCAAAGCTAGCAAAAGCCAACCTTATGGATGCGAATTTGAGCGGTGCTGACCTTGAGCGTGCGAATTTGAGCGGTGCTGACATTGAGTATGCGAATTTGAGCGGTGCTTACCTTATGAATGCGAATTTGAGCGGTGCAAATTTGAGCGCGAATTTGAGCGGTGCTTACCTTATGAATGCGAATTTGAGCGGTGCGAGTTTGAGTACGGATTTGAGCGGTGCGAATTTAAGCGGTGCGAGTTTGAGTGCGAGTTTGAACGGTGCAAATTTGCGCAGTGCGAATTTAAGCGGTGCGAGTTTGAGTGTGAATTTGAACGGTGCTGACTTTCACGGTGCGAATTTGCGCGGTGCTTTTCTTAGGAGAACGGTGCTGACCGATGCGGATTTGCGGGCGAAGTTGAGTGGTGCTAATTTTAGCAGTGCGAATTTGCGCGGTGCTAACTTTCACGGTGCGAATTTGCGCGGTGCGCGTTTTACTTGTTTTAAATATAGACTCATAGACCCCTCAAATTCACGGACATTTCGTGAGTGTCCTAATTTGGAAGATATCAAGTGGAACAGTCAGACAATCTGGCAGGGCATCAAAGGCTGGGAAAACGTCGCGAACATTCCATTTGCGCTGAAAAAGCAATTAAAACTTAAAAACGTAAAATGAGCAGCACATCGAATCGATTAGAAATTCTTCTTTCTTCCACACAGCAAAGCAGAGATGCAACAATAGCACGATCAATCGTGCTATTGTTGCATCCTAAAGTATGTGATCGCTCAAAACTTCACAGAACCGATTCGCGATCGACTCAATGCAGACGGCAATCAAACCTCTGTATACTCAAGCTAGAACTTCTCAAACAGAGTGAGATTTCGAGCAATGTCTGAAATTCTAACTTGGGAGCAAATGACCCAAAGATTTCAAGGAGAGTGGCTGCTCATCGTAGAAGCCGAACTTGATGAACAGATGGGAATCATTCAAGGTCAGGTCTTAGCCCATTCTTCAAATCAAGACGACATATACAACGCACTTCCACTGAGAGAAGGACGCTCAGCCTCGATCGAATACGTTGGCGAAATGCCAGAAGGTCTTGCATTTATCCTATGAGTTCACGAGTCATCTACCCACTTCAGCTTCTCGAAGCAAAACTTCGTCAACGCGATCGCTCAGAGGCTCTGTACAATATGCTGGAACAATAATGCTCGTATCCAAATAGCTCAAAATCGCTCCTCTTGCCGCATCTCAATCACAGTTTGATGTCCACTCCTAACTGAGAGCCTAGCTCGACGTTGGCGCAATTGCTCCACCCACTGTGATCGCGATTGATTCAGCGAAACAGAAGAGTCTTCAGGCTCCGACTCATAAGAAAGATTTGGCAGAATTGATTTCAAATATTGGAGTGTCTGCTCTATGGCACGATCGGGCGCTGTCTCTAGAATTTTGAGAAGTTCATCTCTAATCGGCGACATTACTCTCCCCTCTGAGGTCTGCATCAGCTTGGCTTAATCTTATCTCATCTGATAGAGGAGCAAGACTCGATCGCTGTCTAAGATGGTTCGGCTAGATCGACAAATTGCTTCAAATCGTAAGTTAATCACGGAAAAATCACGATGAAATATCGCAAGTTAGGAAACAGTGATCTCAACGCTTCAGAGATTATTTTAGGCTCTTGGTTAACTTACAGTGGTGGTGTAGAACGACAACAAGCTGAGGCCTGCATTCATCAAGCATTCGATGTGGGGATTAACTTCATCGATACCGCGAATGTCTATGGACGGGGTGCAGCAGAATCACTATTAGGGGAAGTATTGCAGGGTATTGATCGCGCTTCCTACATTCTGGCAACGAAGGTTTACTTTCCGATGTCCGATGTCGATCGAGGCTTATCTGCCGCCCAAATTCGCAAACAGATTGATGCTTCCCTTCAACGACTCAAAACCGATTACGTCGATCTGTATCAATGTCATCGCTATGATACGAACACGCCGTTAGAGGAAACAATGGAAGCTTTAACGGAAGTCGTTCGGCAAGGAAAAGCTCGGTATATTGGCTTTAGTGAGTGGAATCCATCGCAAATTCAAGCCGCTTTGAACCTTCCGAATGTTGAGAAGTTTGTGTCGAGTCAACCTCAGTATTCGATGTTATGGCGCAAACCTGAAGCTGAAGTGTTTCCGTTGTGCGCGGCGAATGGGATTGGTCAGATCGTTTGGTCTCCGCTGGCTCAAGGAGTGCTTACAGGCAAGTACAAACCGGGTGAAGCCATTCCTCAAGATTCGCGCGCGGCAAACGACAAGATGAACGGATTTATGAACGATTTGCTCGACGATCGTGTGTTAACCGCAGTGCAGAACTTAAAGCCGATCGCACAACAGTTAAACATTTCAATGGCACAGCTTGCTTTAGCTTGGGTATTGCGGGATCAGCGCGTGACCAGTGCAATTATTGGTGCGAGTCGTCCAGAGCAGGTGGTTGATAATGCGGCGGCGGTTGATGTGAACTTGACAGATGATGTGCTGAAAGAGATCGATCGGATTCTTGAACCAGCCTTACCTTCTACAGCCGCTCGATAGTTATTCGAGTCCGTGGCTTTTTCCAATCACCCAATGTCGCTTGAAGAATCGCGCCAGGCTAGATTCTTCAAGCGAGAGATAAATCGGGCGACCATGCGGACAGGTGCGTGGATTTCGGGTTTTCTGCCAGCGATCGATCAAACTCTGCATCTGGTCGATCGACAACGACACCCCATTGCGAATGGCACTCCGACAGGCAACTGCCACTTGAGCCGCCTGCAAATCTCCGCCTAAGCTAAGTTCGATCAATGCGGCGGCACAGTCTTCGCGTTGAGTTAATAGTTCAGGAGCCGATCGTACTGCCCAAAGTTGCTCTCCGAATGGATCAACTTCAATGCCAATGCGCTGTAATTGTTCGACTTGCGACAGGGAGAGTTGATTCAGCACGATCGCAGGCTCAAGCGGAATTAGTTGCCAGCGATCGCTAATCTCTTCAAACAGAATGCGCTCATGAGCAATGTGTTGTTCAATCAACCACATTCCTGAAGAATGCTCTGCCAGAATGTAGCGATTGTGAACTTGAGTCAGTGCTTTTAGTGGAAATAGCGTAGAAGGTTCAGCAGGAATCTCACGCGAGACATGATAACCTGCATCCGATTCAGCAGCTTTGATCAGTTGGCTAACTTGTGAGGTGTAAAGACTATCGGGAACGGTTTCAGGATTGATCCGGAGGGCTTGAGCGATCGCAGCTTTAATCCGCTCTTTCCAATCATCAAGATTGTGTAAGTAAACTTCGGCTTTAGCAGGGTGGCGATTCCAGTCGATGTGTTCGGGATTGAGTTGCAGATGAACAAGACAGATTGGATGTCGATCGCGGGGTAATGTTCTACGAAATGCGCCTAAGATAGTTTGTTCTAGTTCTGGAAATTGCACAAATCGACCATTAATCGCCACTCTGACCCAATCGGGGCGATATCGATGTGTGCGATCGGGCAATCCTAGCACTAAAGAAATTGCAGTTGATCGAAGCTCGGTTAAATCATCAATTCGCACATCTTTCAACAGTTGCGGTAACAAGTCTTTTGCAGAACGACCGCCCCAAAGATTGAACCATAGTCGATCGTTCTGATAGACCTGCCAAGTAATGTGTGGATGAGCTAAAGCAATTTGATAAATCGTTTGTTGAACAGCTTTTAATTGTTGTGAGGTAGAAGGTAATCCTTCGCGTCTAGCTTCCCAGGTTTCAAATAAGCGATCGACAATCACAATCGTTCCGGGTGCGATCGCGACCGATTCGACTTGATCGACTTCTCCTTCAGTTGTGTAAGTTACCCGCCAACCTGCATCATCCGCAGTCCGACTCAGAATTTCTAACTTTGAGAGTTGAGCCAGACTATGCAAAGCTTCCCCCCGAAATCCTAAGCTTTGAATGTGCCACAGATCGGCGCGATCGCGAATTTTGCTGGTACTATGTGGCTGTGCAGCTTGGCGCAAATTCTCTAAGCTCATTCCTGCACCATTGTCCACGACTCGCACGCGCCATTGGTCAGCCCAAACGGAAACGGTAATGCGTGTGGCTCCGGCATCAATGGCATTCTCGACGAGTTCGCGCACGACTGCGGCAAGAGAATCGATCACTTCTCCGGCAGCAATGAGGTGAACAACTTCGATCGGTAGTGGTTGAATCTGATGTCCCATTTCTTCAGTTTACAAAAATGAAGTCGGGCTTGAAGTCGTAAGTCTCGTGAGCGAGTTAAAAATACTCGTGGTCGAGTTTCAAACACTGGCTATTGAGTTAAAAATACTCGTCATCGAGTTCTGAATACTCGTCATTGAGTTCTAGATACTCGCGAGTGAGTTCTGAATACTCGTCATCGAGTTCTAGATACTCGCGAGTGAGTTCTGAATACTCGCCATTGAGTTCTGAATATTCGCGACTGATACCAAATTGATCTTTAATCGCTACAGATCTTGCAAGCCCCCTAAATCCTCCACGAGTGGGGGACTTCAAGCCAAAGAAGGATTGTGAATTCCCAAAGTCCCCCAGAATGGGGGATTTAGGGGGCGAAGGATCTGTAGCATTAACAAATTGATTGGGATTGGGTATGAGTTAAAAATACTCGCTGTTGAGTCACAGAACTTCTGTAATTTCTTTGAACAATCCGTGTTGGAGTACGATCGCGCTGTATCAATAAGACAAGTCCCTCCAATTGTCGGTTGAATTCTTATGGTTTTCGCTCCTGTCTTGATTCTGACCACAGAAGCGCTGAAGAAATTGACAACATTGGTTCTCGATACGGCTTGGAAACAGAGCGGACAAGCGATCGATAAACAACTCCAAAAGCAGAATGGAAGCCTCTATTCAAGCTAAGAAATTACGATTCGATGTACTTTACGCTTTTGAGGAGCGATGTAAACAAGCCTGGTACGATGCTCTTAATTTTGATCTTAAATGGCTTAACCTGTCCGCAGAAGAAATCGATTCATCAACAACTATCTCTATGCCAATCAACTGATGATTCGCTGCAAAGAAGCCGCCTTGCGAGTGTCGCCGCAGGTGTGGAACGCGATCGAATCCCGAATGCTCACCGTTCAGGATGAATAGTGCGATCGTCTGCTTCAAGACTTGCCAAACTTGTATAAGTAACTTGCTGATAAAAGCGCGATCGCGCATGACAACCGAAATCGTATTTCTCATCGAAGATGCACCCGAAGGAGGCTATACTGCCCGTGCATTAGGCGAATCGATCTTTACGGAAGCCGATGATGTCGATCGCCTACGTGAAGAGATCCGCGATGCTGTCCGATGTCACTTCCCAGACGAGCAAGACCGCCCAAAATTAATTCGCCTACATTTCGTGCGAGATGAGGTCATTGCTTCGTGAAACTGCCTCGCGACCTCTCTGGCTTAGAACTTGCCAAGCTGCTTGAACAGTTCGACGACACTATCGATCATCAAACTGGTAGCCATACACGGTTAACCACAGAGTGAAATGGAGAGCATCATATTACAGTTCCTGCCCACAATCTGCTTAAAGTCGGAACCCTTTCTGCAATTTTGAGAGATGTCGCCGCTCATTTAGGCTTAAGCTGTGACGAATTGATCACTTACCTATTTCAAAAATGATTTGAATGCACTTGCTACTTAAACAAAGGCGGTTCGCGAGACCCAAAGGCAACGAATCCCGAATGCTCACCGTAGAGCGATAATGCAACTACGTAAAGCACGATCGCTGCATTTGTCCTTTGAATAGGTTTCTAATTCTGTAACTGCTCCTCTGATCTTCTTACCTCTCCGCCAGAATTAGGACACTCGGATCACTCTGATCGCACCCTCTCAATCTAGGACAAATGCAATGAAAACCCTACTGCAACGATACTCAGCAGTTCTCTTAGCAGGAACAGTTTTATTTAGTGCAGCCTTACCTCAAGCTTCAATCAGCGCTAAAACTCCAGCACAGATTCAAGCAACCGCAGACAAAGAGACTGCAAATTCTTCTGATGAACTGCCTGCTGCGGTAGCGCGACGAGTCAAGCGTGAGATCGCCAGAACCTTTAGAATCCCAGCTTCACAACTGAAGATTTCAGCCGCACAAGCCCGCACCTGGAATGGCTGTTTTGGATTGCCTGCAGCCAACGCCTTTTGTACTATGATTGCGCTTCCCGGTCGGCAAGTCATCGTCACAGGACAACAACGCAGTTGGGTCTACCACACGAATCAAAATGGCTCCCAACTGCGACTGAATCAGACCGCAAGCCTAACAAACCCGTCACCAAGGCTTCAGCTAGGCTTCACCACCCCAGAAGATGGGACAAGCAACCCTGAAGAACCGATCGTGTTCCAATCTGTCTCCGAGGGAGGCATTGCCAACATCACCACGATTACAAAGCTCAACTCCGAAGGCATTGTGACTCGGCAAACGATCGCCCCGAACATTCGATCAACTCCGGTTATCGTTAAGCGATTGACTCGTGAACAGGTGAACAACTTTCTAGAGCAAGTGCGCCAACAGCGATTCGAGCACCTGAATCGACTGCGTTATTTTTCCGATCGTGGAGCCGATTTTGACACAATCAAGCTCACTGACGGCAATACAGAGATCGAGTATGCAAACCCATTGCACAATGAGTTACCTGCTCAACTAAAAGAAGTGATTGAACTCTGGCAGAAACTTTTACAGGCTTAGCAACTCTTGCCAACGGTTAGCGAAGTTGAAAGCAGTCTTCGAGCTATCCAAGAGTTATGTCATCTCTAATTTATTGACGCATTCGCTCGATCGCAAATCGCACCGATCGCAAAAGCTGCTGAATGGTAATCTCATCTTTGCTGAGGTAGTCCTGCACACCCGCCCGGATCGATGCGATTGCCAAATCGTCGTCACGTACCCCAGTAATGACGACGATAGGAATATCGGGGACTGCTCGGCGAAATTTGACAACGGTTTCTAGACCGCACGAATCGGGAAGCCGCAGATCCAGCAAAATCACGTCAAAATTTTTTCCGGTTTGGGAGTAATATTCTTTGCAGATGGCGATCGCTTCGTCCAGCCGTTCAACCTGTGCGAGCTTCCAATCATTTCTCCCCGCCCGAAGAAACGTGCGGCGAATGAGAACTGCATCATCAGGGTTGTTCTCAACTAGCAGAATATGAATCGGAATAGCGGTTGAATTAAGAGAACCGGGAGAAGCAACCATATCCAAACTTTCCCTATTAGCTCCTTGGGGTGGCTAAATTCATAATTTAGTTAAAAGTCATGAATATCCTACCAAACTTGGGTCGAAAGGATTCGTTACAAAAAATTCCTCTCGAAAACTTCAAAAAGAGCGCTCTTGTCTAGGGTTGGAAGTGCAAAAATGAAGAAGTCTGTCTACTCATCTTGAAATCTTATGCCTCCTCGCTGGTCTCGCGTTCCCGATCGCAAAGATGCTGATTATCGTCAACTCGACGATCGTATGACCTTTGCAACCCATGTTGCTTTATTTGCTGCGACTAATTCGGGAATTTGGTTTTTCCGAACGCTTCAGCAGGCAGATTGGGATTGGTCAATTTGGGTTACAAGCGGCTGGTTTGCCGCATTGGTAGCTCATGCGATTTATGTTTTTGCGATCGCGGACTATTCTGATACACCGATTCCTGCAACTTCTAAAGCAACCGGATTTAAACCGAAAGAAAAACCATCAAAATCAACCAAGAGGTAGGAGATTTCGGCCTCTTTAACCTAGTACGGTTAAAGAATTGAACCCGATTATAAACATATGGCTACCTCTAGTACCTCAGAAACGATCGAGGCATTAGCTGCCGAGATTGGTGAATCTGTCTATATTGATGTCGCAAAATGGCATCTTTATCTCAACGATGCTCATTTACATACCCTTTTAGCGGAGCGGCTTTTCCCCCTGATTTCTGGTGGAAAGGCAATTCAAGAAGATGAAGTCCTCAAGATCGTTCAAAACATCCCGGTAAAGTTAGGCGGTGGGAAGCGAGAAGTTCCGCTGCTCGATTTGCTGCCGATGCAGTGTCAGGTGAATTTGATCGATACTCTGGAGGAGTTCCAGCGCAATTTGTAGATGGGATACGACTCTGCATTCAACCTCTGCATTCGACAACGTAGAGATAGTTCGCTGAGCTGGCTTTACAAGAGATATACGATCGCCCGATGAGTGGCAAATCGAATTCGGGCGATCGTCATTTTTAGAAGATTTTGCAAACGACTAAGCCAAATCAAACACTAGGATTTCGGCATCCTCTTGTCCGATTAGCTCTAACGTCGGTTCCGCTGCGATCGCTACTGCGTCTCCATCCGTTAGAACTTCGCCGTTCACGATCGCAGATCCCCGCGCAATTTGCACCCAAAGATGGCGATCAGGCGCGACTGGATGTGTCAATTTCTCACCGTTGCTTAAGACCGCTGCGTACAAATTTAGATCTTGATGCACGGTTACAGAACCATTCCGCCCATCGCGTGAGGCAATTAGTCGCAGTTGTCCGCGCTTTTCTTCAGGAGGATAGAACTTTTGCTCATATCCAGGGGCCAAGCCCGATCGCTCCGGTAACACCCAGATTTGCAGAAGATGAACCGGATCGGTTTTAGAAGCATTGTATTCGCTGTGAGTTACTCCTGTTCCAGCCGTCATGCGCTGCACTTCACCCGGACGAATGACCTCGCGATTCCCCATGCTGTCCTGGTGTTCTAATGCACCTCCCAGCACATAGGTAATAATTTCCATATCTCGGTGAGAATGTGGAGCAAAGCCACCCCCTCCTGCAACGCGGTCTTCATTAATCACCCGCAGTTTGCGAAATCCCATGTGGGATGGATCGTAATAGTTCGCAAATGAGAAAGTGTGGTAGGAATCCAGCCAGCCATGATTGACGTGTCCACGATCGTTCGATTTGCGAAGCGTCAGCATAGAGACCTCTAAGATTTATTTTACCTAAATTGTTTGGATCCAAACTGTATGAATTTAGGATAACACACAGATTGTTTGAGTGCAAACAGTCGAGTTAGAATCGCCCTGGAAGCTTTACCCCAAATCTCTGAATGCTCGCTACAGCATCTCTTCCATCAAAAATCCCTCAACTGCCTGAGTCGAGGGATACCGTCGTGAACTTATTCATAAGCTAATGCGAACAGTTGTCGAGCGACGCTACAGACGAAGCTTCATACAAGCCTAAACATCCGCAGCGCCTTCAGCGACCCGATTCTCGCCTTGATCACCTTCAGACTCATCGCGGTTGCCATCAAATCGTCTGCCCCGATTGCCAAAACGTCCCGTATTCGTGCGCTTACGAAATTTACGTGCGTATGCTTGGTTACGCAGAGCTTTTTCTTTCTTCTGGTTGCGGCGTTTAGCCATTGTTTACCCCTTACTTTGTCACAGTCTTTGCTGAATTTAGACACAGTTGACGATTATATTCCATAACTGAGAAGTTTTGCCAGTCTTTTGCTGTAATCAAATCGTTAACGGAATCCAGACTACAGCTTAACGTGAAAGCCCGATCGCAGAAGTTAAATTTCAAATCAATAACCGCGCCAGTTCCATCGCTTCCTCACGGCTGGAAACTTTGCCCTCGGCTCGTGCAAGTTGCAGCGCCGCCAAAAGTTTTCCAATTTTTGGACTCGGTGGAATCTGGAGCGCACTGATTAGATCCTGTCCGGTTAAAATTGGGCTCGGATGTGCCACGGGATCAGCGGGATCAAGGAACCGATCGATTAGCATTGCCACGCCTTCCACCGGAAGCTGAATCGCAAACCCAAGCAGCGCGATCGCAGGAAACACCGCCCCTACGCTTTGAAAGAATTGATACTGCTCCGCCAGTGACCAATCGCAAATTGCCGCTCTTGATTTCAACTGCGGCAGCGCTTTCAAAACAGTGCACACCGCTTGAATTTCTGCACGACTGTATTTCAACCGCCACAATTGCGCCTCAGCCGCTTCGGGATCATCAGGCAAAAGACTCGCAAGTTTCGCGATCGTCACCCAAGTTCGGACTGATCCTTTCGCTTCAGAGGCTTTAGGAGTACCGCGCACCGTCCGACTCAGTTCTGACCAAAACTCCGTCCAGGTTTCTTGCAAATGCACAGTGACGTGATCGATCGCCGCAATCTGCGCGAGGCGAGGCAATGTTGCACTCGGAAACCAGTCGTGCAATACCCCATCTTTCCAGGCAGTCTTGATCCAGCTTGTGCCGCGTGCCGTTCCTAAAAGGTAGTTCAGCTCAGATTGCACTCGTTCAGCCGCAATTCTGCTCAGATTCGATCCAAGCTGACGGATCGCGGCTTGGGTTTCGGACTCTAGCGAAAATCCAAGTTGAGCCGCTTGGCGGTAAGCTCTCAGCAGGCGGAGCGGATCTTCTGATAAGTTCTCAACCGACACCATTCTGAGCCGCTTTTGCTGCAAATCCTCATATCCGTGCAGCGGATCGAGCAAATCTTTGGTGTGGGGATGGTAGGCGATCGCGTTCACGGTAAAATCTCGTCGCCGTAAGTCGTCTTCTAGCGTTTCTCCCACCTGAAGCGCAAAATCCGCCGTCCCTTGTGGAAACACGACGCGGGCGATTTGGCGCTCTGCATCTAACACCACAAATCCAGCGCGATAATGCCGAGCGATCGCTTGTGCCGTCTCAACGGCATCACTCGGTAGGACAAAATCGAGATCGAGATATTCAGAATGACGATCGAGCAGCGCATCTCGTACCGTACCGCCGACTAGACTCGCGGACTTAGGCAACCACTTTAGACTGAAGGGCCATGTTTCCGGAGAGAGGGCCGACGAAACCAATGCCACGTTGCGATAATGTTCTAACTGCAAATTCACGCGGAGCTAACCTAGATCGAAGTCGTACTTTAACAAAAAAACCGAGTCGGAGAAAAGCTTTCCACCGTTCGAGCGCAACATAAATCAACCTATTTGGGGTGATCAATTGAGTGTGCCTGAGCTAGAGTAGCAGAAAAGCAAGCAACCCACCCCTCTATTGTGATGCAGAGGAACTGGAAACCATGTGTATTTGCGTAAACTGCCATTATGTCGATAGCTGCACTACCTACAATGCGGTCGAAACTCAGCACGAACAGCCTCATTTGACCGAAACTCCCGATTTTGAGGCAATTGAACCGACGATCAATGTCAATATTCGCGATCGCGGGGATCACATCGAAATGGAGTGGGATGTCGTCGGTTGCCTCAGCTTCAAAGAGGAAAAAGGAAAGTGGGCGAAGCTCAGGCCCGGAGAATTAATCCCAACCTAGCAAACCGCATCCGTAAATTCCGATTGTGCTGTGTAATTTAAAACCTGCTTCTGGGGAAGGCTAGGAAAAACCTTACTCCGCGAGAAGCAGGTTTCAAACTATGCGTTTTATTCGTCGTTCTTCGTGTCATCTCACCGCCGCAATTGCCGCGATCGGGCTTGCTGCCGTTCCTGCATTGGCTCAAGATGCCAAACCTGATATGCCAAAGCTGACTCCGGAGGCAGCAGAGCAAATTCAGCAAGCCAAAAACTTTTTCAGCCAGGGCGAAAATCGCGCCCGCGATGCCAAATATCGTGATGCGCTAGAGTCTTACAATCAGGCAATTCGACTAAATCCAAGCTGGAGTAGTCCTTATGTGAGTCGGGGGGCAGTGCGATCGCAGCTTGGCGATCATCAAGGCGCAATTCAAGACCTCGACCAAGCTGCAGGGATGAATCCGACCGATGCGATGATCTACGCGCATCGGGGTAGTGCGCGATTTAGCTTGGGAGAAACCGATGCTGCACTCGCGGACTTAAATCAAGCCATCCAGCTCAATCCCAACTTAGCCACTGCTTACGTGAATCGCGGGTATATTCGGACTCAACTGCAAAGCTGGGATGAAGCGATCGCGGACTTTGACCAGGCGTTACGAGTTGCGCCGAAGTTTGCGCCTGCTTTGGTAAATCGGGGCTTTGTCAAGTTACGCAAGGGCGATCGTCAAGCGGCACTGACTGATCTAAACGAAGCGATTAAGTTGCAGCCGAATTCTGCTGAAGCCTTTGTTGCCCGTGGCACCATTCAGCATGAAATCGGAGACTCAGACAGCGCGATCGCAGATTTTTCTCAAGCAATCCGGCTCAAACCGATGTTAGCCGATGCCTACTACAACCGTGCTCAGGTGAATGCAAAACTCGGCTTTCTGGAAGCGGCTGAAGCGGACTTAACCAAACTCACCACGCTCAATCCAAATCTGGCGGTTTTCTTCCATCAACGCGGCATGATTCGCGCTGCGCTCAGCAATTCCGAAGGCGCGATCGCAGACTACAACCAGGCGTTAAAGCTCGATCCAAACTTTGCTCCGGCAATGAAGAGCCGGGGAGATGTGCGGGCAGCAAGTGGCGATAAACAAGGCGCGATCGCCGATTATTCTCAGGCAGTGCAAATTCAGCCTAATTTTGCAGCAGCGCTATCTCAACGGGCAGAATTGAGAGCGAAACTGGGCGATCGCTCTGGAGCAACTCAAGATTTTAGTGCTGCTGTAGATGCAGATAGCAGCAATCCAGATGCTTACGAAAATCGCGGCGAAGCGAGAATGAAGAGCGGAGATTTGCAGGGTGCGATCGCGGATTTTAGCCAAGCGATTAGCCTGGATTCGAGCCGAGCGCAAGCGTTTTATCACCGAGGCGTTTTGCTAAAGCGGATGGGGAATCGGCAGAGCGCGATCGCGGATCTGCAACGAGCAGCCGATTTATATCTACAAAAAGGCGATGCGGAAGGCTATCGAAACACACTGGCTCAAATCAAAAATAGGGTTTGAACAATCTAGAGATCCTGGATTAAGGAGCTCTAATCACTTAATTCAGGATTTTCTAGAACCAAGCAATTGAGAGCGCACCGTTTCTATCACTGAATGGCTTTCTTGTTGTTCTAACGTATCTAGCAACGCAAGCAATTTCACCGTAAGCGGCACTCCAAGTTGCAGCAATTCAAGTTTTTCTGTTTCTGCAAACACAGCTTCGGGTGTTCCTTCAAGGGCTAATGTCCCTTGATTAAGTACAATCACCCAGTCTGCCCAGCGATACACCCACTCTAGATCGTGAGTTGCCATAACGATCGTGGTTCCTGCTGCGTGAATGTTTTCTAAGCTTTGAGCAAGGGCGCGAGTATGGAGCGGATCGAGATAAGCGGTTGGCTCATCCAGCAGCAGTAATTCAGGCTGCAAAACCATTACACCTGCAAGAGAAACGCGCTTTTTTTGCCCTAAACTTAGCTGGTGAATTGGGCGATTTGCGAATTCAGTTAAACCGAATTCATTGAGCACTGGAGCGATCGCGCTTTCAATTTGTGAATCTTTCCAACCTAGATTACATAAACCGTAGGAAATATCTTCAATTACGGTTGAAGCAATGACTTGCTGTTCGGGGTTTTGGAAGACTAAGCCAACTTTTCGCCGTAAGTTAATTAATGATCGTCGATCGTATTTCAGCCGTTCTCCTTGCCAATAAATTTCGCCATTCTGCGGTTGATATAGCCCATTTGCTAGTAGAAATAAGGTCGTTTTGCCGCAACCGTTTTGACCGATTAAAGCAATTCGTTTTGCGCTCGGAATTTGCAGCGTTAAGCCTCGAATTGCAGGCTCTGTTACACCTGAATATGTATAGTCAATCTCGCGAAATTCTAAAAGCATAGGCTCAATAAAAGCAGAAAGCAGCCGAAACCAGCTTCGATCGTATATCGTCGTGAAGGTTGATATTGCTGCAGCGACCAAACTCGAAATGTCCCATTAAAGCCTCTTGCAGCCGTTGATAAAACAAATTGCTGATAGTTTTCCATTGTCTTACGAAAAAGTTGACTCACTAAAAGGCTCAAACTATAAAACCAGCGTTGATAGGTGCAGTATCCATTGCGTGAATGTTGAGCCATCCAAAGTTGGTTTGCAGTAGACAGCAAAATAAAAATAAATCGATACATCAGTAATAATAATTCAGTTAATATTTCTGGGCATCTTGCTTGACGCATTACCTTTAATATCTCTGAAAGGGGAGTTGTTAATAATAGGAAATATAAGGACGAAACTGTTGCGATCGTGCGCGTAAAAATCAACCCTGCTTGTAACATCCCCTGCTGACTCAGATACAGGTAATGTGAACCAATCGAGAAACCCGATAACACATCTGTCTGAATTCTTGATCGTTCAGACAAAGCAACACCTGCAATCAACAATGCAGGAATACTTGTAAGCCAAAACGCGATCGCAACACTCAACATTCGCCCGTAAATCTTGCTCGGAATTCCAGCGTAATTCACAATCCATACGCTCATCCACAGCCCGATCGCACACTGAACGATCGGGCGAGTAATCAATGCAAAAAGTAGAACAATCCCCGCAAACAGCACCTTCTGTTGCGGGGGTAATCTCCGTAGTCGATTGCGGTAAGAAAACGTATCAATCCAAAGCTGCATCGATTAACACGCTTGAGCGATCAAAGTACGATGACGCGGAGAATTGCAAGTGAGTGACGGTTGAGCAAATCCCGCCTGTACGATCGCCCCCTCCAAATCCAACGCAAAATACTGATCCAAATACGGCTCTGTACTTTTCAGTAAGGTCAGGATATACGGCGGCATTTTTGCATAAACTTCAGAGCGCGGATTCATATCCATAATTGCAAGATGACCGCTCGGACGCAGCAATCTTCTTGCTTCTTGAAGAATCGCGATCGCCGCATCCTGGGGCAATTCATGAAACAGCAAGCAAGCCGAAACTAAATCATACGAACCCGCCGGTAAATCCGTCGATTCAGCCGCAGCATGTCGCCAATGGACATCGGGACGATTTCCGACGCGATACTCAGCGACCGCTAAAAAATGGGGCGAAAGATCCACTCCTGTCACCGTTGAACCCGGAAACGTTTCTTGCAGCGCCACGGTACTCATTCCCACACTGCACCCGAAATCAATAATATCTTTGGGTGCAGTTGAAATCTCAGCTTTCAAAACATCGTGATAACTCTGCCGCAATCGGCGATCGCCATCTTTGCCAGCATCTTGCCAAATTCGAGCATGAACCGCATACGCTGCAACTTCCACTTCCGTTGCAGGTTCCCACCCTAAATTCCCGGCTTCATACGCATGAAACGGACGCAAATAATATTCGGGATATTTCAACGCTGGATTATTGACTCTTTCAAATTCTTTTGACCAATCTCGCGCTTGCAAATCGGCAACAATCTTTGTCCAAGGAACTCCAATTGATTCTGCACGTTTCATCATCATGTTTCGAGCGCGAACCCTCGCCAAATTAAACACAGGCGGAATCGATAAAATGCCGTTGACAATCCGGGAAGTCAAACTAGGCTTGGTTTCGCGAGTAGCTGTCATATCTAAATTTAGGATTTCATTAACGTTCCTAATTCTACAACTCGCGATCGCTCGACAAATGACAGAATTAAAGATACAAATGTTCTTAAAATAATAAACAAATTTACTAGACGAGTGTACAAATTCGTGATACAAGTGTTCTAAAATACTTTAGTTCTTCGTCATCTCTGTAGGAGTTTATGGAACCCCTTACCGAAGCCCAACAACAACTTTACGACTGGCTGGTCGAATACATCCGCGACCACCAACACGCTCCATCGATTCGGCAAATGATGACCGCGATGAATCTCAAGTCTCCGGCTCCGGTTCAAAGCCGCTTGGAGCATCTCCGCAACAAGGGCTACATCGGCTGGACAGAGGGACAAGCCCGTACAATTCGCATTCTTAATCCGCTACCGCAGGGAGTTCCCATTCGGGGCGCGATCGCGGCAACCAGCCTGGTAGAAACCTTCCCAGATGTCGAAGTTGAGTACCTCGATTTGTCGAATTTGCTGCTGAAGCCGAATCATTTTGCGCTGAAAGTCCGCGGTCACAGCATGATCGATGCCCTTATTGATGACGGCGATATTGTAATTTTGCAGCCCGTCAGTGATCCGAAAACGGTCAAAAATGACACGATCGTCGCAGCACACCATCAAGGTAAGTCCACGCTGAAATATTTTGAGCGCAAAGGTAATAAAGTCATTCTCAAACCCGGCAATCCCAATCGTGAGCTGTATCCAATGACCGAGGTTCCTGCTTCGGAAGTTGAGATTCAAGGAGTTCTAGTTGGTGTTTGGCGCGGTTACGGGAAAATCTAAACTAACCAAATTTTGGAATGAACAAATAAATGGGGGACGTTGCGATTTGATGTTCCCATTTTTTCCAATTTTGTTAGATTACGGATCAATGCGTGAATGGTAGAGACGCAATTAATCGCGTCTCTACGGCATCGGGTAAATTCAACATTTGCCATATTGATTTGTTGAACGAAGATCAATGGCGGAACAATCTTAGAGGTTGTGCGATCGAAAAATTCAAATCGCGCTGTCTGTGCGATGATGGCTAACGTTCTCGATTCGGCGCTTCATCCCCGTGAATACTCAACCCTATCTCAGAGTCTTTCAGAGTCGAAAAATGGCGGCTCTGATTTTGCTCGGCTTCTCATCTGGTTTGCCGTTTTACTTAACCGGAAAAGATCCGCTTCAAGCTTGGTTAAGTAAAGAAGGAGTCGATCTGAAGGTGATTGCAGCCTTTAGCGTGGCAGCAATCCCCTATTCGCTGAAATTCTTGTGGTCGCCGTTTCTCGATCGCTTTGTGCCCCCGCTGCTTGGACGCAGACGCGGCTGGCTAATTGTGAGTCAGGTTATTTTGCTACTCGCGATCGGCTGGATGGCATTTCAAGACACAAGCCAACTTCAGCAAGTCGCGGTTAATTCGGTAGATGTCTGTCGAAATCAAACAGTATTCAAAGGCTTTTGCGAGTTTTGGCAGACCATACGGGCGCTTTCGGTTAGCCCGTTTTTCTTAGCTGCTTTGGTGGTGGCATTTTTTAGCGCGAGTCAAGATATTGTCGCAGATGCCTATCGAACCGAGGTTTTGCAAGAATACGAACGGGGTGCAGGGGCTTCGGTGTTTTTGCTTGGCTATCGGTTGGCGATTTTAGTTGCTGGAGCGGTGACATTTTATCTAGCGGGAGTCATGCCTTGGCGGTGGGTGTATGTGATTATGGCGTTATTGATGTCAATCGGTGTGATTAGTTCACTCATTGCGCCAGAGCCGACGACGCAAATTCGACCGCCTGAGACGCTAAAAGAATCAGTAGTATTGCCATTTCAGGATTTTATTGGGCGCAACGGAGCCGGACGAGCGATCGCAATTCTTGCGTTTATTGTGGTGTATCGGCTCGGAGATTCACTGCTGCGAAACGTTGCCACACCGTTTCTACTGGATAACGGCTTAAAGTTTAGCCCGGAAGATTTAGCCACGCCGAGAGCATTGAGTATTGTTGCGGTGATTGTGGGGACGCTAGCAGGTGGGGCAATTATGACGCGGATGGGAGTGAATCGATCGCTCTGGTTTTTTGCGGTGCTGCAAGCGAGTGGAAATTTGCTTTATGTTCTGCTTGCCGAGGTTGGAAAAAATTTCCCCTTGATGATTCTGGCAATTAACTTAGAAAACTTTTGTGCGGGATTAGAATCAGCCGCGTTTGTGGCGTTTCTAATGGGTTTATGTAATCCTGGACTCTCTGCAACTCAATACGCATTGTTATCGAGCTTAGCTGCATTTAGTCGCGATATTTTGGTTGCACCTGCCGGACAGTGGGCACAGTCAATGGGCTGGACAGCATTCTTTCTGCTGACTGCGATTTTGGCGTTACCCGGATTGTTGCTGCTGCCTTTCTTCGCGCCGTGGAAGGAGAAAAAAGCAAACTAGCTTTCGGGTTCAAAGGCTACGCCTTCGTAAAGGTCTGTGATCGCGACTTCAACTCCAAAGGATTTCAGCAAAATTGATTCTGTATCGGCTCCATACTCGCGTAACAACCAGCCCTCAGCAGTCTTTGTATAGTGTTCGACTTCAACCTGATACTGATTGATCAACACATACTCTTGAAACTGAGGAATCGATCGATACATCTTGAATTTAGCGGAACGATCATACTCTTCTGTTGATTTCGATAACACTTCTATAATCAAGGTGGGATTTGTCACGGTATCTTTACGATCGTCGAGAAAGATTGGCGCTCCTTCTATCACCATCACATCTGGATAGGTATACAGTTGATAGTCAGGAATCCAGAGCCGTAGATCGCCCCCGAAAACTTTAGCGTTCTTTCCGCGTAGCTGAGATTTAAGCAAGGCGCACCAGTTAATAAAGATTGTGTTGTGGTTGGCTGTTCCTCCGGTCATCGGGCTCATTTCTCCATTGCGGTACTCGCTGCGAAACTCGGCTTTGCGCTCAAGCTCTAGATATTCTTTGGGGGACACTCGCTTCATTTGCGTTTGCATCGGGCGCTCCTGTTTGGCAATCGGATCTTCAACTTAACATCCTGTTCGATTTTTCACGCGGCTGAACCTTTTAGAATAGGAAAGTGAATAAAAACCAGCCATAGGATCGATTCATGGACATTGTTGAGTTTTTTGAACAAAGCGCGGGAAAATGGTCGTCAATGCGAACCAGCCACCATCTCGCGTTTAAGCAGCAGGAGGGTGGAAAATCCACGATCGAGATCGAACTTTTAGATAAAGCTGATCCGGCAGTCCTAGCGCTTTGCCAGATGTATGAAGTTGATCCAGCGACGGCATTATGCGGAGCGCGTGTGACTTGGGACGGAACGATGGAATGGGACGAAGAAAAGCACGCTGGATCGACCGTTCTTGTGCCGATCGCCGATCCAGAAAACCCGATGCAGGGCAAACTCCTTAGAGAAATGGGATATGCAGAGAAGGCTCCGGTTGCAGGACGCTATGAAATGGCTGAAAACAACGAATTAACGCTAATTACGGAATATGACACGATGTATTCCAAAGAGCGGCTGTGGTTTGAAAGCCCGAATGTACGGTTACGTCACAGCATTTTGAAGCGGTTTGGCGGGTTTAGTATGGCATCGTTCTGTTCTGAGGTGAGAATGGGCGGTGCGAAGCCTGATCCACAGACGGCAGATGCCGCAGCCGCAAACAGCTAATGAAATCGCCCTCAAAATCTAGAATTTTGGGGGCTTGTTTATTAATACTCTGCAACTTTGGTGAGAGATTTACGACCTGATTTCTGATTTAAGAGATTCTGAGCAATTCGATGCCATTCGCTCCGAAGTTTTTGATCGGCTTGACCTTGATTTAACGGTTTGCCGCGTCGGTCGGGATACTTGCGATAGAATTCCTCGTTCACTTGAACAATAAACTCACTGTAATCAATGCCAAGCTTTTGACATTCTGCTGCATAGTCGATCGCCTGCACTGTTGTCGGTTTCGGCATGACTTGATCAAGCCGGGGAACTGATTTTGCGACATAGGGAAACACTTGCGGCACAAGCCAAATCAGGCTAAACAGCGCGAGAATCCAAAACAACAGCTTCAAAATAAACTTGAAGATGCCAAATACCGTAAAGCGAACAATGCCAAACATCAGGCGGAACACTGCCTTAAGCGTTCTGTAGGTAAATTTGATTAGAGCTAACGGTAAATCAAAAGCAGCCTCAAACCAAG
This sequence comes from Leptolyngbya sp. AS-A5, assembly GCF_039962495.1. Classification (NCBI taxonomy): domain Bacteria; kingdom Bacillati; phylum Cyanobacteriota; class Cyanophyceae; order Leptolyngbyales; family Leptolyngbyaceae; genus Leptolyngbya; species Leptolyngbya sp. AS-A5. The sequence continues at coordinate 48,931 of NZ_JAMPLL010000005.1, forward strand.
GGCGAGGATAATTTCCAGTTGTGGCGATCGTTGATCGGCGCGGATGTCTTCCTGCAAGTGCAACCGTTCCTTGATGCGTCGATCGAGTCGGTTGCGGCAGCACAGCAGGAATTAGGACACCTGGAGAAACCATCGACAGCGCATCCAAGACTTCACGAGCGGAATGATAACGATCGCTCGGTCGATTGCTCAACATTCGATCAATCACTTGAGCGAACAGCGCAGAAGGATTTGCATACTGTTTCCATTGACAAGTGAGATCACGTGGATTAAACAGGGATTGAGCATCTCGTCCGGTGAGCAGAACCACGATCGTCACCGCTAACGCATAAAGATCGCTGCTCGGTTCGGCGCTGCCTTTATGAAGCTGTTCGATCGGTGCATATCCCGGCTTTCCGACCAGCGTTTGAGCCGAATGAACGGCTTGAGTTGCCGCCGCTTTCACCACACCAAAATCAATTAAGACAGGCTTTTGATCCCACTGTCTCAAAATAATGTTATCGGGTGAAATATCTCGATGCACAATGCCTGCTTGATGAATGTAGTCCAAAACCGGCAAAAGCTGTTGCAGCAGTTGAACTGCTTCTAATTCGCTAAAAGTGAGATGTTGATTGCGGCGATCGTTGAGCAGTTCTTCGTAAGTCTTCCCTTCCACATAGTCTTGCACTAAGAACAATAGCTCTCGATTCTGCGTTTTCACCTGAAACAACTCGCGAAACTGCGGAATCTGCGGGTGATGAAGTTGATGCAGGACTTTAGCTTCGCGGGTGAATAGTTCTTCCGCTTTTTGAGCGTACTTTGAGCCTTGCGATCGTGGCTCGAATTCTTTGAGAACGCAGATTTCGTTAAACCGATTCGTGTCTTGTGCTAGATAAGTCCGCCCAAAACCGCCTTGCCCCAAGACTCGAAGAATCCGGTAGCGATTTTGAACGATCGTGCCATCAGGAAGCGGTAAGCTCATAGCTCGGTAAAGAAATGATGCTAATCAACTGTATCACTGGATTTCTACTTGAGCAGATTTATGCAGACGCTTTTTCGGGCGGTCAGCAGAGACTAGAATAATCTCACTGTCGATCGCTAAAATTCCGTGAACCGTCGAGAACTTTTAAGGCTGTTGGGACAAACATCAGGTGGCTTGATTGCAGCCAGCGTTTTGGGCGGCTGTCAGGCTAAGGCAATGGATCTGTTGTTTTCGATCGAACCCACTGCACCGCTCCCCGATCATTTGATTACACCGATTGATGAGTTCTATGTGCAGTCTTATGCGCTGGCTTCTCAGGTGAATGCAGAGAAATGGCAACTCAAAATTACAGGAGAAATCAATCAGCCGATTACACTCACCCTACAAGACATTCTGAATGCACCGCAGGAAGAGTTTTACCTGACGATGGAATGTATCGGAAATCCGGCAGGTGGGAATTTGATCGGAAATGCACGGTGGACAGGCACACCGCTTTTACCCTTTCTCAAACGGGCAGGTGTGAAATCGAGCGCGATCGAGTTTGCGATGAAGGGCGCAGATTGGTACGAAACGACGCTGCCTGTGGCGGAAGTGATGCGTCCAGAAGTGCGATTGGTACATCGGATGAATGGTGAGCCGTTGACGGCGGCACATGGCTATCCAGTGAGAATTCTGATTCCGGGACATTTTGGGCAGAAGCAACCGAAATGGATTGTCGGGATCGAGGCGATCGCGAAAACCAAAACCGGATTCTGGGAGAACCAAGGCTGGTCGAATACGGCTGAGATTCCAACTCATTCACTGATGCGTCAGGTGCAAGATTCGAGAGTGTGGAATAAGCGCCATCAAGTAACATTGAGCCGCGATAACTGGGAGAAGGGCGTAATGCTTGCGGGGGTTGCGCTGGATCGATCAACTCCGATCCAATCGATTCAAGTCAGCGCTGACAATGGCTCAACCTGGCAAACTGCGGAACAAAATCGTCCAGAATCGCCGCATGAATGGACGCTGTGGCGCTATTTGTGGAAGCCGGATCAAGCTGGAAAGTATAACTTGTTAGCAAAAGCAACATCGGAGCGACAACAGCAACCGATCGAGGACTCCAACGGCAAAGACGGCAGTTCTGGGATTTTGCGGATTCAAACTACACTAGAAGCTTAGACGACATCACGAGTTATTCGCCATGCGAGTCGTTCTAAACGTCACGTTTGAGCCTTCTTGCGTTTGCTCTAACACCAGCAATGGTGTTGGTTTAGCGTTTTGATCCCAGCGCATATTGGCAATTCTGCCTTGTACCGCAGGTTGCCACGTATCATTCTCGTGGGTTGGGCTGAGGAAGGTTTCAAAGCAATCAATAATCTGATTAATGGTGACTGAAGTAGGCTGAGTTGGAAGCTTCAGGATCTTGATTTGAATGCGGAACAAAACTCTAGTCGATTGTGCCGTTTCACCTGTTTTGTATAGCACATCAAAGATTTCATCGACTTGGCGACCTGTGCTGGCAATGCCAATTTCGCCTTGATTGGCTTGGGTCGGACGCAGGGCGACCGTGATTTTATCTTTAACGCGAATCTTAATTTGATTGACGATCGCAAAGTGAAACACTTCTTCCGCCATTCGCATCCGGAGATAATCGAGGTTAAATTCGCGAGAGTGAATCAGATCGGGGTTGCGCTCCATTTTGCCGATCGTTTCTACCGCATATTTCAATTTTTTCTGGTACTCGCGATTTTTGAGCATCTCAAACTTCACTTGTTTTTTCAGCTTACTAGCTTGGATTGTGGAGAGAATTCCTAACACAACAAGCATCAAAAACAGCGCCCCCGAAGTCGTCATCCAAATGTTTGCCCCAGTTTGAACTTGTGGCTTAGGTGCGGGCTGAGTTTTGACAGCAGCTTGAGCAAGCAGGGGATAAGCGTGAGGTGACATAGGACTTTTTCAGGGCGAGAATCGTCGGTTTCAGAGTGCCCAGAAACCAGAGTAAATATTTCAGTGTTTCTACAACATGAAAGAATTAAGGAGTCAATGCGAGGCAGTTAACGATGATTCCGCTCAGTAGCGCTCCCGGTTTGCAGTCAATTCAACTCATTGCAACTGATATGGATGGAACGTTAACCATCAGTCAAAAATTTACGCCTCAACTGTTACAAGCCTTCGATCGGCTGAATCAAGCCGGAGTTGCGGTGCTGATTGTAACTGGACGATCAGCGGGTTGGGTGAATGGTTTAGTCCATTACTTACCAATCGTAGGGGCGATCGCCGAAAACGGCGGATTGTTTTATCAAGGTGAAACACAAGAATTATTAGTACCGATCGCGGACTTGAAAGTGCATCGCCAGAAGTTAGCCGCAATGTTTTTAGAACTACGATCGCAGTTTCCACAGATTCAAGAATCCAGTGATAATGCGTTTCGTCTTACCGATTGGACATTTGATGTTGCTGGGTTAGCAGTTTCAGACCTTAATCAATTAAGCTTGCTCTGTCAAAAACGTGGTTTTGGCTTCACTTATAGCAATGTTCAATGTCACATTAAACTACTGCAACAAGACAAAGCACAGGGACTATTAAAGGTTTTAAGCGATCAATTTCCTCAGTACAACCTGAAGCAAGTTGCAACTATTGGCGATAGTCCAAATGATGAAAGTTTATTTGATGCGTCTCAGTTTTCAATGTCGATCGGAGTTGCCAACATTCAGCACTATCAAACGCAACTAAAGCACTTACCAACCTACATCACCACGCAGCCGGAAGGAATGGGATTTTGTGAATTCGCCGACGCAGTAATCTCGGTACACTGAAAGAAGCAAGATAGGAACTCACAAACGCTATGGAATCTTCAACCCCGATCGCGGCTCGTGTCCGCAATTTTCTGATTGTGATTAGCGCGATCGTGCTTACTGTTGCGATGGTGCTTGGACTCCGCACTCAAACGACAGGCGTTTCGCTGAATGAAATGTCTGCTGCTTCTACACCACTAGAAGTTGCCTTAACCAACGGCAAACCGACACTGATGGAGTTTTATGCTAATTGGTGTACAAGCTGTCAGGCAATGGCTCCAGAGCTAAAATCACTCAAAGATAGCTATGGCGATCGCGTGAATTTCGTCATGCTGAATGTGGATAACGACAAGTGGCTGCCCGAAATTCTGCATTATCGCGTCGATGGCATTCCGCACTTTGTTTATATGGATCAAACAGGGAATGCGATCGCTCAAGCGATTGGTGAGCAACCGCGATCGATCGTAGAAGAGAATTTGATTGCGTTATCGATGGGCACAGAACTTCCCCACGCCCAAAGCATCGGACAAACTTCGGCGTTTTCCTCACCTGCCAGCACCAAGCCAAGCGCCAAACCAAGCGATCCACGCGGACATAGCGCTCAAGTGGTCGAGAAGTCCTAACACCATTTGACCGAATAGTATGCCCGATTAGTCGAATCAAGCGCGATCGCTTGCTCGTTGAGAAAGCAGCGATCGCGTTTTCTAACTGTAGAGCTATTCCATGAGAACATCCCTACCGACAAGCCGTTAATTATTCACGCTTGCAATACAGTCAATTTCAACCAACAAATCTTTGGGCAATCGTGCGACTTCCACACAAATTCGAGCAGGCGCACTTTCTTCCTCAAAATACTTGGCATACACCGCATTCATGGCTGCAAAATCATTGATATCTTTCAGAAACACCGTCGTCTTTACGACGTTTGCCATCGACGAACCCGCCGCCTCTAGAATTGCCTTCATGCTGGTTAAGGCTCGATCGGTTTGCGCCACAATATCACCCGCACCGACAATCTCACCCGTTCTAGGATCAAGCGAGATTTGCCCTGCGACAAAGACTAATCCTTGTGCGACGATCGCTTGATTGTAGGGGCCAACCGGAGCCGGAGCCGCATCAGTCCGAATTACTTTCTTCATAACCTTGGACGCATTCCATAATTTCTGTACTGTAAATAATCGTGCAAAATGCGATCGTGATCAAAGCATAAATTTGGTGGGATCTCCCAAATGTTGATCACGCGCACGTTTTTCGCATCGTCTCCCGCTCTGGGATCGCCTTTAGCAGTCGCAATATAAGCAACGCTCATCGTGTGCTGGCGCTCGTCGCGATCGGGAGCAGAATACACACCCAGCAGATCCACCAATTCGATTTCGAGTCCGGTTTCCTCGATCGCTTCGTTGTGTGCAGTCGTTTCAGCAGAATTGCCGTAATCAATAAATCCACCGGGAATTGCCCAACCGTGGGGAGGATTGAGGCGCTCGATTAAGACGATCGGACGATGAGGACGATCGATTAATTCGATAATGATGTCCACGGTGGGAGCGGGATTGCGATGAGCCATAGAAAGTTTACGTTTTCCGAATAAATCTTGATTCTTCTTTCGGCAGAGATTGCGCTTTTCGCTCTATGTTACAGTTCTGGGAGCCTTTTCCTCGCGTTGATTTTATGTCTTTGAAACGATCGAGCGGCGTTTTGCTGCATCCTACCTGTTTCCCTGGTCGATTTGGTATTGGTGAGTTGGGATCTGAAGCTCATCGCTTTATTGAATTCTTGGTGCAGAGCGGTCAGCAGTATTGGCAAGTGTTGCCACTTGGGCCAACAGGCTATGGAAATTCACCATATGCCTCGTATTCATCAATGGCAGGGAATCCGTTGTTGATTAGTCTAGAAGCGCTGCGCGATCGGGGATTATTAGAAGAATCAGACTTTGCCAATCTGCCGGAGTTCTGGCTGAATGGAACGGATTACGATCGCGTTTATGCGACGAAAGCTCCGTTGTGGCGTAAAGCTTGTGAAGCATTCAAGCATCGCGAGTCTGAGCAACGAGAGTTCGCTGAGTTCTGTACTCGCAAAGCCTACTGGCTCGAAGATTATGCGCTGTTTATGGCGCTGAAAGAAGAAAGCGGTGGGAAAAGCTGGTACGAGTGGGAACCGGAACTGATGCGGTTTAAGCCGGAAGCGATCGGACACGCTCAAGAACGCTTACAAGACGAGATTTTCTACCAAAAATACCTCCAGTTCGAGTTTTTCCGACAGTGGATTAAGCTCAAACAACATGCAAATGAAAATGGGATTCAGATCATTGGAGATATTCCCATCTATGTCGCGCACGATAGTGCGGATGTGTGGGCAAACTCACAAAATTTCAGGCTTGATCCTGAAACGGGTCATCCCGAACTGATGGCGGGTGTTCCACCGGACTACTTTAGTGCAACTGGACAGCTTTGGGGCAATCCCATCTATGATTGGGAGTACCTTGAAAAGACTGACTTCAAGTGGTGGGTGCAGCGCTTTGAAGCCATGTTAGATTTAGTCGATTGGATTCGGATTGATCATTTCCGCGGTTTTCAAGCTTACTGGGCAGTGCCGCAGGGTGAAGAAACGGCAATAAATGGAAACTGGGTCGAAGCACCAGGAGAGTTGTTTTTTCAGATGCTTGATCGCAAGTTAGGTAAGCTGCCAATCTTAGCTGAAGACCTGGGTGTAATCACTCCCGAAGTAGAACAACTGAGAGACAAGTTTGAGTTTCCAGGCATGAAGATCATTCACTTCGCCTTTGGATCTGCTCCGGATAATCCCTATCTCCCGTTTAACTATCCACACAATTGTCTTGTTTATACCGGAACACACGATAACGATACAACGATCGGCTGGTATGAGCAGCTTTCAGACTATGAGCGCGATAACTTATTGAACTATCTTGGCTGCATTAGCCATCAAGGCATTCACTGGGATTTGATTCGCGTGGCAATGAGTTCAGTTGCCGTACTCTCTATCATTCCGCTGCAAGACCTGATGGGCTTAGGAACCGATGCCCGGATGAATGCACCAGGGCAAGCAGAAGGCAATTGGGGCTGGCGGTATCGATCGGAGATGCTGAGCGATGAGATTCGCGATCGGTTTGCAAGCCTGACGCATCTATTCGGACGCGCTCCACAAAGCAAGCATTCAAATTAATGCAGAACTATCCCTGAAACAGCGACAGAAACCGCGTCCTTCTCAGGGCGCGTGTCGTTCATCGACTGGTGTAATAGTTGCGAGTCCCTTTGGCATCGAGAGCTTCTCCCAATCGTCGCAGGGCATGAACATAAGCAGCCGTTCGGACAGGAATCGATAGTTCTTGTGCGATCGACCAAATGCGCTCTGTTTCCTCAACCATCTTGCGCTGGAGCGTTTGATTCACTTCGCCTAATGTCCAGTACAAGCCATTGCGGTTCTGTACCCATTCAAAATAGCTGACAGTGACACCGCCCGCATTAACTAGAATATCTGGAAACACATAAATCCCTCTCTGCTCTAAAATCGCATCGGCAGCAGAGGTGATCGGGCCATTTGCAAGCTCAAAGATTAGCTTTGCTTTGATGTTGTTCGCATTTGCTTCGGTAATTTGATTTTCTAACGCAGCAGGCAGCAGCACATCGACATCTAGTTCAAGCAGTTCTTTGTTGGTGATGCGATCGTGCTCGGTCACCGTGCAGACGCTACCTTCGCAGTACACCGCTTGCAGAGCGCGAGTTTCATTTTTGTGTTGGCGAATGCTGGGAATATCTAGTCCAGCTTCGGAATAGATTGCGCCTTTAGAATCGCTGACTGCAACCACTTTATATCCAGCCCGATACAGCAATTCTGCGATCGTCGCTCCCGCATTCCCAAATCCTTGCACTGCGATTGTGGTGTCTTGGGGCTTTCTGTCAAACTTAGGTAACATTGCCTCGATCACAAACAACGCTCCCATTGCCGTTGCCGTATCTCGTCCCAAACTGCCCCCCATCGCGATCGGCTTTCCAGTTACAACGCCTAGAGTATTCTGCCGCCGAATGATGCTGTACTGATCCATCATCCAGCCCATCACCATTGCATTTGTATAAACGTCGGGAGCCAGAATATCCACATCCGGCCCAATAAAATCGGCGATCGCGTCAATATATCCCCGGCTCAAGCGCTCTAGCTCAAGCCGCGATAAGGCTTTTGGATTAACCGTAATGCCACCCTTCGCCCCCCCAAACGGCAGATTGAGCACGGCGCATTTGAACGTCATCCAAAATGCCAGCGATTGCACCTCATCCAGCGTCACATTCGGGTGATACCGCACTCCCCCTTTACCTGCGCCCCGTGAATCGTCATACCGCACCCGATAGCCCTGAAACACTTTCAGCGACCCGTCATCCATTCGCACCGGAATCGACACTGAAAGCGATGCCTTTGCGGATTTCAAAGACTCGATCGCGTCCTCTGAAAGTGCTGTATATTTCAATGCTTGCTGCAATCGGAGTGAGGCATCTGATAATAGGGAGGACATAACCCATTTCGATAAAAAGCTGGTGTTACCTTATCAAGATCGAGTATCACTCCACACTTTTTGATGCAGAAGTTAATGGTACAAGACGTAGCAGACACTACTGTGATCGTAAAATTCTTCAATGCTTTATGTCATTGTCTCCAAGCTCTCTCACTGCAAATTATGCAATTGGTAGACTGGGCAGTAGGTTTTCCAGGAGTAAAATCATGCAAATTCAAGGCTCGATCGCGCTTGTAACGGGAGCGAATGGGGGCATTGGTCGGCAGTTTGTAGATGGATTAAGAGCCGCTAATGCTGCAAAAATATATGTCTGTGCCCGGAGCTTAGCTAAGTTAGATCCGCTCGTTGCCCTCGATTCTGAACGCCTTGTCCCAATCGAACTGGAAGTAACAAATCTCGAATCGGTTCAAGCGGCTGCCGCAAAATGCTCGGATGTAACTCTTCTGATTAACAACGCAGGCACTTCGCTCAATCAAGGTATTATCGCAGCGCCAACGCTTGATGATGCGCGTACAGAACTGGAAGTCAACTACTTCGGATTGATGAATCTGTGTCGAGCGTTTGCACCAATTTTGCAAGCCAATGGCGGCGGTACGATCGTGAATGTGCTTTCGCTGCTAGCAAAAGTCAACCTGCCGTTTAGCGGCTCATACAGCGCCTCAAAAGCGGCAGCCCTTTCAGCAACACACTGTATTCGAGCGGAGCTAAGCGCTCAAGGAACACTCGTTGTTGCGGTGCTGCCTGGAACCGTAGATACAAGTTTGGCAAAAGATTGGCCCGATCCAAAAGTGTCACCGATCGAGGTAGCGCAAACGGCATTGCGTGCGGTGCAGGAACAGGTCGAGGATGTGTATCCCGGTGAGCAAGCAGCTCAAGTTTCAGCCCAACTGCTGCAAGATCCAAAAGGCGTGGAGAAATATCTTGCAACCTTTCTTCCAGGAATGAGCCTGGCAGGCACTCAGGCTTAAACCTCGCCCCCGGAAGGCGTACTTCCGGAGACTTTTGGAAGCTGATGCTAGAGGCGTTGTAACAAACTCAGACCGTGAGTATCCGTTCCGCAAGAACTGAGCAAGTCGTATTGAGCCTTTAGCTGTGTGACTCGCTCGGTTTCCTTGGGACTAGACTTCCACGGTTTCGGATTGTTATAGGCGTAAAACGTTTCTACCCCGTCAATTCCTACCATTGCTGCGGCTGGAATCAATTCATCTACTGATCGCCGATATCGCGCTGGATGCGCCAACACCGCAATTCCGCCTGCTTGATGAATGGCACTAATCACTCGTGCAGCTTGAGCGCATTCTCCTCGCGGTGCGCTGCCTTGCAAATAAGACGCGATCGCGCCATGCTCCGGATCAAACGCGAACCCTAGAATGTGTACTTCAGTTTCAAGCAATCTGGAGGTGATTTCAGCTCCTGTCCATAGCTGCGGAACTGTTGCACCGACCTGATGGGTTTCTAGATATCGCTGTGCCATTTTGTACCCGTTGATCTGGTGGTGATCTGTGATGGCAAATCCCTTGAGCGATAGGTCGATCGCCTGTTGTGCGAGTGCTTCGGGATGTAGCTGTCCATCCGAGTGCGTCGTGTGCATGTGGAAGTTGTAGGTGAGCGGGCAACTTTCAGCCGTTAGCGATGCGAAAACCTCTCGTAGCGCTAACGCATCTTGTGCGGCTGGTGTCGCGACCCTCGAACTGGAAGCAAGATTAGCAGCCATAAATCGCCTCAAACGTTACTGGCATTTCACGAGTCTATCTCTACTGTAATGTACCGCTTAAAAAAACGTTTCAGTATTTAACACTTAAGACATTGAGTATAGCTGATGTCGATCATCAGGTGTATTGACCGTTCTTGAGAGAAAACTGGTACATTCAGAGTATTCAACCTTGTATTTAATGGTAAATTATGATATTAAGCCCCAAATGCATGAGTCGTTAAGTTCCTTGCTAGTAAAAGTGTTTTTTGCATGGGTTGCAGAAATGTCGTGCAAGCCTCTGAACACTCTGAGATGGTGCATTGATGTTGCCCCTTGCTCAGTCGCCTTCGCAGCAGCACTCGGCTAATTTTGATTGAGTTCCTGAGACGTAAATGATTTCTAGTATGAATAACGGCGAGTTTGCCCAGCAGATCGAAATGATCCGGCAAACCCTCGCCTCGATTCGCGATCGCTTGTTGACCCAAACGGCGCTAAATCCCACCTTTCAAACCGAGATTGATCAAGAGTTACAGACCGCAATTCAAGTTTTGCAAGCAGCACGATCGCTGATTCAGGCAAAAAGCTCTGCGATCGACCAGTTGCAAGCGACAGTGCAGCAAAAAGAGATGCTGCTGCGAGAAATTCACCACCGCATTAAGAACAATTTGCAGATTATTGCTAGTTTGATCGATCTGCAAGTGCTGCGATCGCAAGATGCCGCTGTTCAATCCTTGCTGCGGAATTACCAGACTCGAATCCGGTTGGTGGCGCTGGTGCATGAAAGATTATCTGAATCGAGTAATGCGACAACTATTCACCTCGGTGAATATGTGCAGGAGTTAACTCTGTTGTTGGCGCAAACTTATGCGATCGAGCCAGAGCGAATCACGCTGCAAACCCTTGTCCGTGGAGAAATCGAACTGGCTTCAAATCAAGTCGTTGCCGTTGGGTTGATTTTGAACGAACTGATTTCAAATGCGCTGAAACATGGACTTTCTGATCAAGCTGGAGAAATTGCAGTGTCGCTCCGGATCGAGGATTCGCAAGTTGTCCTCACCGTAAGCGACACGGGCGATCGTTTACCCGCAAATTTTGACCTGAGCAGCCCTCAAACTTTAGGCTTCCAGATCATCAATTCGCTCGTGTATCAGCTAAACGCGAACTTGACGATCGATCGCAGCCCCCACACTGCTATTACGCTCCAGTTTGACGTTGCTGATTGGGAGTCATGAGTCCGTGTTCCAGTGCGAATCTGACTAGCTCAGTGCGGCTATTGGTGCCTGTCTTGCTAAACAGGCGGCTGACGTATTTCTCGACGTTGCGGACGCTCGTATCGAGCCGACGGGCAATCTCTTTGTTCATTAACCCATCAACGACTAAGTCGAGAACGCTTTGTTCTCTGGGGGTGAAATCGAGCTTCATCGGAGTGGTCTTTTGAGCGATCGCGCCTCGCCCTTTGAGTTCGGCTTGAATTTCAGCAATTTGGCGCGAAAGTGCTGCAAGATTGACATCACTATCGCCGCCTGTCGATTTGATATCTGCTCTTTGCTGAAGCAACCGTCCCACGATCGCCACGAGTTCTTCCGGATCAAACGGCTTGGGTAGATAAGCATCGCAGCCTGCATCGTAGCCCTGAATGCGATCGCTTTTCATGCCACGTGCGGTGAGAAAGATCACAGGCAGCGTTTTGAAGCGGGGATCGTCGCGCAGTTGCTTGAGGAATTCGTAGCCGCTGACTTGGGGCATCATCACATCGGTGATCACGAGATCGGGCAGGACGCGCTGCACGGTTTCCCATCCTTCCTGTCCATTGGTCGCAGTGTGTACCGTATAGCCGCTGTCTTCGAGATAGGCTTGTACCGCTTCCCGGAGTCCAGGTTCGTCATCGACTAATAGAAGTTGCTCCGGCATGATCGATTCCTCTAACGCATAGGTTTGATGTGGGTTCAGTCGGGGTTTCGGCTTAGGGGACTTCCCAAGTCTAGAACCAAACGAAACGTCTCGCTAAACCCACGCATTTACTCAAATTTAGCGAATTTTGAATCAATTAAGTTTGGTAAGCAGGAATTGCTTACGGGTTCGATCGTATGGGCTGCCTTTGAAAGTTGCGCTTGTCGTTGCCCTTGAGCGCGAGCTTGCAGACAAAGCAGTCCGATTGGGGTACTGATCAAATCGACCCAACTGGCTTTGCCTCGAAGCAGGTTCAGCGATGCGATCGGTAATTCTTTCAGGAGCCAGCGCAGCGATCGGTAACGGTATTCCGCAAAATGGGGTTCGCGCATCAGGGCGATGCCGTGTAGCTCATGAAGATAGCGGTTTGAACGTCCGTATCTGCGCCATTGGCTCCGGAGTTCAGCCAGGGTAGCGCGATGACGGTGACGCACGATCGCGCTTTCTGCAAAGCGCAATTGCCAATCGGTTTGGCGCAAAATTCGCCAGCAAATATCCGCATCGCCGCCAGTGGTTAAGTAGGGACGAAATAAGCCGACTTGGGGCAGTGCTGCCCTCCGAACGGCGAGATTGGCAGTTTGACCGTAGGGACAGAAGGGATGATTCAGCGTGTGTTTTTGCGAGAGGGTTGCTTGACGATCGGCGTATTGCTCTAACAAGGTGCGTCCCGAAAGCGCTTTGATTTCTCCAGCGACCAATCCCACGGCTGGATCGATAAATGGCTGCACCAAATGGGTCAGCCAGTCCGGGTCGGGGCGACAGTCGGCATCGGTAAAGGCAAGAATTTCTCCGGTTGCATTTTGAATGCCCGTATTACGAGCCGCATAAGAACTTTGAATCTGGAATTGCTTCAGCGATCGGATGCGCTCTGATTCTGCTGCCTTTAAAAGTTCGGCGGTGCGATCGCTACTGTTGTTATCGACTAGCAAGCACTCGAAGTGGGGATAAGTCTGTGCCCGTAGGCAATCGAGCAAGGCGGGTAAATCGGTTTCACCGTTGTAAATTGGCACAATAATCGAAACGAATGGTAAAAAACTCATATCCACGTTGCATCAGTTCTGTGATCAAAATGCCCAAAACGATCGTCGGGGTCATGGGAGTTGGAGAAGCGACTCCGCTCGAAATTCAAACAGCTTACGAACTCGGTGCGGGCATTGCGCGGTCTGGCTGGGTGATCTTGAGCGGTGGGCGCAATCTTGGAGTCATGGATGCAGTTAGCCGAGGGGCAAAAAGCTGTGGTGGATTGACGATCGGCATTTTGCCGCACCAGAATTCCGCAATGAGCGATGCGATCGACATTCCAATCATCACGGATATGGGAAATGCGCGAAATAACATCAACGTGCTATCGAGTCAGGTGATCGTGGCTTGCGGCATGGGTGCGGGAACGGCTTCAGAGATTGCTTTAGCGCTTAAAGCGAAGAAGTTTGTGATTTTGTTGGGCGCAGATCCGATCTCTCAAACGTTTTGGCGATCGCTCGATCCAGAACGGGTGAGCATTGCAGCAACCGTAGAAGAAGCACTCTCTCAACTAAAAGCGATTCTTGCAGCACAAAAATAATTCATCTTCACTTCTCAGTACAGAATTGTAACTCTACAATACAGAGACAAGCGAAAACGAAGGGTAGAACTGTGGACAAGACACCAGAGCAACAAAAACAAGATTTTTTGTACCCGAATGCACACTACCGGGGAAACTTCACTCCAGAGAACCTAGCTTTCAATGCAAATCTACAGGAATTCGCTCAGCGTGTCTCCTTGTTATGCGGTTTAGAAACATCGGGAAAAATTTCACCCGATGATGCTTATGAGCAGATCAAAGGTTTATGGAATGAGCTAAGAACGTCGAAAAAGAACCTTTTAGACAGCACACAAGGATCTAGCGATTCCTAGCTTTGTCCTCAATTCTCCCTTTCGTTCGATGTTTATTCGATCGCAATGTTCTTTCTTAAAGGGAGAATTAAATAGGACAGTCACTATGGCAAATCTTTTACAAACTGCATCCGAAGCGGGATCATTCAAAACGCTGGTTTCGGCGATCGACAAAGCTGGCATTGCTTCAGAGCTTGAAAATGATGGGACGTTCACCCTACTGGCTCCGACTGATGAAGCCTTTGCCAAGTTGCCCAAGGAAACCCTGAATGCATTGCTCGAAGACTTACCGAAGTTACGTCGCGTTCTGAGCTATCACATTTTGGATGGTGATGTTCGATTTGAGGATTTGACCGAAATCGAAGAAGCGCCAACGCTTGAAGGATCGGTGATTGCGGTCGGTCATCAGGGTGGAATCAAAGTTAACGATATTGCTGTGACGAAAGCAGATATTTTGGCGGATAACGGTGTGATTCATGCGATCGATGGCATTTTGATGCCTGCTATTCTCGCGGGAAGCTAAACCGTTTCATATTCTAGGATCCTTCATTAATCGGGAATAAAGCGTTGAGTACGTTTGCCAAGTTAACCCCCCAGACACGGCAAAATCTGGGGGTATTGTTTACAGCAGGGTTGTTGTTTTGGGCGAGTTTAGCCAGCCTTTTACCCACTCTGCCGTTGTATTTACAGTCGATCGGCGCACCGGACAATCAGCTTGGAATTGTCATGGGCGCATTTGCGATCGGCTTATTAATCTTTCGTCCCCAAGCTGGCAGAATGGCAGATCAGCAGGGACGCAAGATTGTCCTGCTGATTGGAATCGCGGTTGCAACACTGGCTCCAGTTTGTCATTTACTCACGCAGTCGATTCCGTTGTTAATGCTGGTTAGAGCCTTTCACGGGATTAGCATTGCCGCGCTGACAACGGCATATAGTTCGCTGGTCGTTGACCTCGCACCGGCTGAGAATCGGGGGGAACTGATCGGATATATGAGCTTAGTGAATCCGATCGGGATGGCATTAGGCCCAGCGCTGGGCGGGTATCTCCAAGAACTCACCACTTATGGCGCTGTGTTTGTGATGAGTTCACTGCTGGGCATGATGAGCCTGACTTGCGCCATGTTCGTTCATGCGCCGCCAGTCCAGCATCAACCGCAAAACTCTAAAACCCAAGGTGTATTTTGGCGATTGTTGCTCAGCGATCGTATCCGGGTTCCCACGATTACGATGTTGCTTGTGGGAATTGCATTTGGAGCAATTTCAACCTTTATTCCACTCCACATTAAGAGTGCTGGAGTGGAGCTAAACTCCGGATTGTTCTACACAGCCGGGGCGATTACTGGATTTCTGGCGCGGTTTGTGGCTGGAAAGGCAAGCGATCGCTATGGGCGGGGACGATTTATTACGATCGGGTTGCTTTGTTATACCGTTGCAATGCTCTTGTTGTGGCAAGCGAATTCTGCAAGCTTGTTTTTACTCTCAGCCGCAATACAAGGATTTGGCGGCGGAACAGTTCTGCCGATTATGATTGCGCTGGTTGCGGATCGCTGTCAGCCGTTTGAACGCGGACGGATTTTCGGTTTGTTCGTCGGTGGCTTTGATCTTGGAATTGCTTTAGCAGGCCCGATTTTAGGCAGTGTTTCTAGTGCGATCGGCTATCGGGGATTGTATGCGGTTTCGTCGATCGTCGTCTTCACGGCATTGATTGTGTTTATGACGCTGTCTAGTAAAAGCGTGGCGCATTCATTCCGGTTTGCTTTGGGATATGGCAAAGATCCCTATGCCATTCCCAAAGATCAGTTGTTGACGACTTAGAGCGATCGTTGCTCCGATTGAGAGGTTGCAATCGGATTGCCACAGTCATCGAGTGCTGCGCGAACGGGTTGAACGATCTGGACATTCAGCCGATGCAGCACTTGTTCGATGGGTAAAGCAAATCCCAGTCCTTCAATCCCTTTACTGGCGATCTTTTCAGTCACAATCCCAATCACTGCACCTTGGCGATTCATTAAAGGGCCGCCACTGTTGCCTGGATTGATCGCGGTATCTGTTTGAATTAAGCTGCGATCGCCATCGCGTCGAAATCCGCTCACAATGCCTTGAGTTACACTATTAGAAAGGGATAAAGGATTGCCGATCGCAATCACCGATTCTCCGACTCGCACTGCATTCGTCTGACAAAGTGGTAAGCCAGAAATTTCGGTCGATTCGCCGTCGAGTTGAACCAGTGCGGCATCAAGTTCAGAATCGCGCCGCAAAACTCGCCCGATGCGGGTACTGCCATCATACAGATCGACATTCACTGTAAATGCAGAACCCACGACATGATGATTCGTGATTACCAGTCCCGAAGAATCGATCACAAATCCACTTCCACGTCCGCTAGTTGTGCGAATTCTGACGATCGCGGGAACGCTACGTCCGGTTAATTGAGCGATCGAGAGCGGTTGGTTCGAGACGGCTAAGGCTGCCACTTCAAACCGGGATGGTGGTTGAACGATCGTCTCTACAGGAGTGGAGTTGAGTGCTGCTAAAAAGCCCGGTTCTTCAAGCAACTGTTTGATGCTGGCGCGAATGGCTTCATAGGTTGCGGCTGGATTATCAATGCCTTCTGCTTCGGCACTGCCGATAATTTCCTGACGGTACACCACTTTAGAGCGTTGGCGATCGAACAGTTCCCAGCGAATTGTGCGATCGTCTTTGGTCACACCGCCTTTGAACCAGGATTGATAGGAGTTGAGCCGTGCTTTGGTCAGGGTTCCACCAATCAGAAACCGTCCTGGTTCTGGATCGTGAGAGGCTTCTTCAAAAACTGAACTCGGCTGCGATCGCACGATATCCAATCCAGCTTGCACCAGTTCATCTTCGACTAAATAGCGGGCGGCTTCTTCCAGACGGTCATCGCGATCGCTGGAGGCGGTGTAGCGTTGCTGCACAATATTCAACCAGCCTTCGTGATGTCCACCAATGATGACACCGGGGAGAACGCCGGATCGAATTCGAGCGATTTCGATTTTGGCGTTGGGCTGTTGAGACGCGATCGGTTCACTCAGAATGGGAGTTTGCAGCGTCAGCCACCAAAATACACTTGCTAGCACAACGCTCCAAATCGGGGTTTGAATCATAGTGATATGAGGAGGTAGGGACGAGGTAGCTGAAACGCCCAAACCGCCGCGTTGCTAGGCGTTTCAGCATTAACCGGGTAGGGTTCGATGATTATACATTGATTTTTTAATTTGGTCTTAATCTATTTCCAAGGCAAGATGACAAGTGATCGAGAAACTCCGACATCGTCAATTTAAAAATTCAGAATAGCTTTCTAAGCCTCATTCAAAGTTTAGTAGTTTACATTAGTTCATTAACTTGAAGTGCTTACTCTGCCAGCGATTGAGTAATGCTTCCGCATAAAAATGTTTATCAAGAATCGTTTGAGTTGTCACCTAACTCTAGTAATGTTGCGAATATAGAGTTTGTTCCGCTATCTTCATTTTTAAATCGGAGTTGTGCTGACGTTGCTCGTTGCCAGACCCTGTGCTTTTGAGAGGTCAAACCGATGATCGAGAAGTTAGAAGATTGTCGTATCTTGCTTGTGGATGACGACCAGGATACAAGAATTCTATTAACCACAGTGCTTGAGATGGAAGGAGCGACTGTGTTCGCGGTCGGCTCGGCGACCGCTGCGTTAAATGCTTTAGAACAGTTCCAACCCGACCTGTTACTCAGTGATATTGTTATGCCTGTGATTGATGGATACAGCCTTTTGAAGCAGATTCGCAGCCAGACCCAGTGGAATTATCTTCCTGCGATCGCCTTTACTGCCCTAAGCGGGACTCACTATGAAGAACAATCCATCCGAGCAGGCTTTCAGGTGCATCTTGAAAAACCGATTGATTTCGAGCCACTGATTGAGGCGATTCAAGCTCTAGTCCCGATGAAAGATACAGTTTGTTCCATTCGCGCTTTTGATAGTGCGCTGAACCCAGCACGATTATCCCTCTGTGGGCTGCAACTGTCTGCTTGATGATTTCTAAGAGGGAGCCAGAAGAGCCTAATTTCCTCTCCTAACGCGACGGGTACTTCACCAATGTTTGCAGCGAATTCCGGTGCGGGTGGTGTTCGATCGTGACAGTGTTCGAGGATTTGAGCAGGCGATCACATCAGGGATGTCGGTAGAAGTGACGGTTGAGACGGCAAGTAATTGAAAAAGGGCGATCGTATGGGCGACCGCCCCTGTTTTATGTAGCTTCAGTTTCTTCTTTGACGCGATCAAGATGGACATCCAAAACGGTCATTTCCAGGCCGGCTCTCGGCACATTTCCCACACTAGAAATATAAGGATTGGGTTCGACTGATCCGGTACAAATTACCAGCGATCCTTTCTTCAGATAGGGCAGTGCTCGCCAAGCTGAAGATTTTTCCCAAATACTGAGCGATACAGTAAACGACTCTTCCCGATTGCGAGACTTGCGGACATAAAGCGCTGCATTTGCAACCTGTGCCTCTCTACCATCTTTTAGCGTTACCGTCTTTATTGTGGCATCGGCGGCGAGATTGCCGCTCACAATCCACTGATTGAGTCCCGCGCTCGACATAAAATTTCCTCTTTGTTGAGATTTAATTCAGAGTGCCCAGTGACCAGAGGTTAGACACAAAAAAGAGGCACGAGCGATCGTGCCTCCTGATGTTGTTTCAAGGGGGGTTACTCAACGCCTTCGATCCGATCTTCGACTTCTTGATAGAGTTCGCGCAGTCGATCGAGGTTCTCTTCGCTAGTTTCCCAATAGCCGCGACCGTTGGCTTCGAGCAAGGTCGTCACCATCTTGCGGAACGAGTTGGGATTGAGGTCGAGCAGACGCTTACACATTTCCTCGTCTTTGAAGAAGGTGGTGTTGGTGTCTTCGTAAACCCAGTTGTCTACTGCGTTTGCGGTAGCTGACCAGCCCATTGTGTTGACTAATCGCTTTGACAGTTCCCGAACTCCTTCGTATCCGTGGCTTAACATGCCCTCATACCATTTGGGATTAAGCATTTTGGTACGGGCATCGAGTCGTACCGTTTCAGAAAGGGTGCGGATCTGAGCATTGGCGGTAGTGGTGTCTGCCATGTAAGAAGCAGGCATTTTACCGTCATCGCGCAGCCGAGACACAATCTTAGTCGGGTCAGAATCGTAGTAGTGCGAGACATCGGTAAGCGAGATCTCAGAAGAATCAAGGTTTTGGAAGGTCATATCCGCAGTCTTCAGCGAAGCGCGGAACAACTGCTCGCTTTGTTCCATCATTCCAGGATTATCTGAGGAGAAGGCGAACCCTTTGCGCGAGAGGTACATATTTTGTAGTTCCTCTTCGTTTTCCCAGGTGCCATTCTCAACTGCTAAGTTGATGTTTGACGAGTACGAACCGGAAGCATTAGAGAACACGCGAGTTGCAGCTTGACGCAGGTTGATTCCGAGTTCGTCGGCTTGTTTCATCGCGTGTTTGCGAACGAAGTTCATCTCTAACGGTTCCTCGGCTTCGGCTGCCATTTTGACGGCTCGATCGAGCAATGCCATTTGGTTGATAAATAGGTCGCGGAACACACCAGAACAGTTAACCACGACATCGATCCGAGGTCTGCCCAACTCTTCGAGCGGAATTAGTTCAAGCTTGTTGATTCGTCCCAGTGAATCCGGCATCGGACGAACACCAACCATCCAGAGAATCTGTGCGAGAGATTCACCGTAGGTTTTGATGTTGTCGGTTCCCCAGAGAACGCAGGCGATCGTTTCAGGATAAGCGCCATTGTTTTCTGCACATTGACGAGCGATCAGACGATCGACCACAATTTTTGCCGACTTGACAGCCGCAGCAGTTGGAATTGATTGCGGATCAAGCGCGTGAATGTTCTTTCCGGTAGGTAAGACATCCGGATTCCGAATCGGGTCACCACCCGGCCCCGGCAGAATGTATTCCCCTTCGAGCGCGGTGAGCAATGCACCCAACTCATTATCTGCAACGACTTGCTTGAGGCAGAACTGCAAGAACTCGACCAACGGCTTCATCGCTTCTTGATCCACATTCGGGTAGCCCGCTTCTTGGAGTGCTTCGATCCAAGGCTCTTTCTTGCCGCCGAAGTTGAACAGATTGCTCAACATCGAAGTTCTAGAAACGCGACCGTCTTGATCGACTTGGGCTTTTACCATTGCAGTTACCGCCGCACGAGTCGCTTGATTGATGTCGTTTAACAGTTGCACATCATCGAGAACGCCTCGATCGCTGTTCTGGAAAATCTCATCAATGTCGCGGTTCAAGCTATTAGCAATGATCCGAGGCAAGCTCAGCATATTTTCTTCGGGTCGATCAAGGCTGGCAATGTTCACCAGCGTTGCGATCGCTTCATCGGCTGACGGCGGTTTACCAATCACGTGCAATCCACAGGGTAACAATCGCGATTCGATCTCCATCAGTTTGATGTAGACCTTACCAACGATCGTATCGCGCTCTTCTTGCGTCAGTTCACCAGCGTTATCCGGGAAGGTAATGTCTTTATCAAGGTTGCAAATCCGGGCTTTGTCCATGATCGTATCGACAATCTGAACACCTCGTCCGGAGTCCTTGAGCGTTTGATAAGAGCCGACTAATTCGCTGAGTTCTTTTAGACCTTTGTACAATCCAGCATTCTCAGCAGGCGGAGTCAGATAGCTGATGGTTTCGGCATACGATCGACGTTTGGCGATCGTGGCTTCCGATGGATTGTTCGCTGCATAGTAATACAGGTTGGGAATCGTACCGATCAAGCTATCGGGGTAGCATTCCTCAGACATGCCGATCTGCTTACCTGGCATAAATTCGAGCGATCCATGCGTTCCGAAGTGCAGCACTGCATCTGCTTTCCAGATTTTTTCTAGATAGGTGTAGTAAGCTGCGAATCCGTGGTGGGGACTTGCCGATCGCGAGAACAACAACCGCATCGGGTCGCCTTCATAACCAAAGGTCGGCTGAACTCCAATGAAGACATTGCCGAATGACTTTCCATACACCAATAGATTCTGTCCATCAGTGTTGAGATGTCCAGGAGCAGGACCCCAAGACGGAATCAATCGCTCATGATACGGAGTCAGTTCCTCGTACTCTGGCACCGACATTTTGTAGGCGATGTTGAGTTCTGGGCTGTTGTATTGTGCCCGTGCATCATGCAGCACTTCCAGCATCAACGCTTCAGCCGACTCCGGTAAATCCTGAACATCGTAGCCGTTTTGCTTCAGCGATTCCATCACTTTATGAATAGAGCCGAACACATCAAGGTAAGCGGCTGTTCCCACATTTCCTTTATCCGGCGGGAAGCTGAACACGGTGATGGCAACTCGCTTGTGCAGTTTCGGCTTGCGTCGTAAATTCGCCCACTTGAGAGCGCGTTGGGCGATCGCTTCGACGCGATCTTGCAGAGCGATCGCTTTTCCGGTTGCGCCATCTCGACCGGAAACAATGATGGGTTCGATCGCGCCATCAAGTTCTGGAAGCGCAATTTGCAGCGCCACTTGAATCGGGTGTAAACCGAGTTCGCTATCTTGCCATTCCTCAGTAGTTTGGAACACGAGCGGCAATGCCACCATGTACGGGCGATTCAGACGGCGCAAGGCTTCGATCGCTTTCGG
Source organism: Leptolyngbya sp. AS-A5 (assembly GCF_039962495.1). NCBI lineage: Bacteria > Bacillati > Cyanobacteriota > Cyanophyceae > Leptolyngbyales > Leptolyngbyaceae > Leptolyngbya > Leptolyngbya sp. AS-A5. The sequence goes on from NZ_JAMPLL010000005.1 coordinate 70,336, forward strand.
GTGATCTTGACGAGCAGGACCTCCGACCAGGGCAAATCCGGTGAGCGACACCACGACATCGACGATCGAGCTTCCGGTAATCGGATCATAAAAGAACGCATCAACAGGCTTCGAGAAGTCCAAGCCCCCGGCAAACACCGGAATTACCCGCGCTCCCATCGATTCGATTTCTTGCACCATTGCCACATAGTGAGCATCGTCACCTGTGACTAAGTGCGTTCTTTGCAGCACTAAGCCAACGGTTGGAACGAGCGGATCGCGCATATCTTCTCGAATATCTTTGCGCGAGTTAAACCAGTTTAGGTACTCTTTGAGATCCTCGAACATGGTCGGAGCCATCGGATGCCAAATACCCAGATCCGGGTAAACTTGCGGATCTTGAACTGTACCGCCGATTTCACCCTTAAACACATACTTATCTGCCAACATCAGCAGGAAGTTTTCCAGGTTCTCAGCGTTGCCACCGAGCCAATACTGGAAGCTCAGCATAAAGTTGCGAGCATCTTGCGCCTTGTCCATCGGCAGATATTTCAGCACTTTCGGCAGCGTGTTTAAGAGCTTCAGCATTGCGTCTTGGAAGCCTGCGCCAGAGTTTTCCTTGCGCTTCTTCATAAACTGCGCGATCGCGCTCTTCGACTGCCCTAACTGTGCCATCGAGAAGCTGCCTAATTTGTTCAGGCGCATCACTTGTGGCATCGATGGGAACACCACTGCGGCATCTAAGCGATGGCGATGCGGCTCAACTGCGGCAACGACTTTTTCAGCCAAATCTTCAAGAAAGATCAGCGAAGCAATGAAAATGTTCGCTTCAGAAACATCTTTCTCAAAGGCTTCATAGTTCTCTGGGTTGCGGAGTTCCTCGATCAGATAGCCACTGATTTCGACCGCAATTTTCGGATGATTCGCGTTAATTGATCGGACGGCGGCGGAGAGCGCACTTTGATATTGTGGCTCTAACACGACATAGACCACCTTGAGTAAAGACCGTCCTGCCAGGTTCTCAGGAACAATGTGTCGAACGGTGGGCTTGACGTGAGTGAACATTCGCTCAGACTCCTTGTATGCGTGTTCTCTTGTTAAAACAACCAGCGAACGAAGCACCCAGTTCAGATCTGAACCTGAACCAAGCTAGAGAATGTAACGCTTTGTAAAGCGATCTTCTCGGCTTTGCGATCGCGATCGGGATTTCATCTACATTTGTGTTTTTACCAGAAAACGTATGCAGAAAGAGCATTCCGGCGCTTATCCGACACAAATTGATAAAAAACCTGCAATTTTTTGTTACTTACCGTTACAGAAATTTGAGAATCGTTTATTCTTTTGTTAATCTTTCTTCAAGATTCATTGTTACGAATCTTAATCTTTTACCTCTGAATCTTTCAGAATGACTTGTTGTACCCAATCTGGTAATCTCTCCGCTCGACCTAGAATCGACATTGAAAAGCCGACGACCATCAAGCTACTGACGATCGCGATGAGCGGGGAATGTTTGGCAATGCCGGAATCTCTCAGGATTCTGGCAATTGGGCGGCTTTGCCTGCGAAGCTGCTGACTTGATAATTTTTTCACCCGAAACGGGTCGCGGACATAATGACCGCTCAGACTGACGACGAGGCGCGATTGGCAATGCGGGCAGGTAAGCAAACCACCCACCGATTTAACGGAAGGCAGCCCACCGACGCGATGGCAAACCGGACAAGCATTAGAACCGCGATCAAAGGTATCAGCATTCATTGGACGCAGGAAAGCAGCAGGACAACAGGGTGAAGGTTGCTAAAGGCGCTTTTCTTAAATAGGGCAATGTGAGCTAGGGCAGATCCTATTCAGGTTTGAATAATGGAGCGTATGAGATTTTGAACTAGATTGTGAACTAATGTAGTTATAACCAGTCTACCCGCCATTGATAAGAGCGACAGAAATTGTTCGGCAAGATCGCTGAAACTTGATACTTCCCTCATTCTTCCGAATCATTCTGCTTAGAAACGAGCGCAATCTGCTCCAAGCGCTTCACTACAACCAGGGTCATCAGAGTGAGCAGGGTCCCCAGGACGGTAAGCTGCCAAAGTCCTGCTCCAGCCGTGATGCCCAAAGCGGCTGTAACCCAAATTGAGGCAGCAGAGGTTAAGCCCTTGACTTCCTGACTATTTCTGTTGGGGCGCGATCGGTGCAAAATTTCTCCGGCTCCCAAAAATCCAACACCCGTCGCTACACCTTGAATTGTGCGGCTTAAGCCATCGGCTGAACCGCTCACCTCGATCGGGACGAGAATAAACAAAGCAGATCCCAAGCTGACGAGCATATGGGTTCTGAGTCCCCCTGCTTTGTGGCGCTGCTGACGCTCCCAGCCGATCGCGCCGCCTGCAACGATCGCGCTCCCTAACCGAAATAGCAATCCGCCCCAGTTGTGAATATCGATCGAATAATTTGCCATAATCTGTAAACATTTACCATCACAAAACATCAATGCGAGAAACCCAGAACAATTCTCGTAGCCTCTTATTTCTTTTGATAACAACCCAATGATTTGATCGTATCTAGAATATTTTTTTGGTTATAGAAATCATTACCAAATTTAACTCGATGACCTAGGGAACTCCACCCACAGAACGGGTAGCTTGCCCATAGCGAAGATCAGGTTGCTCTCTTATCGTTTAAATAGGGCTGTGAGTGAAAACCAAAACACAGTAACGCCTCTATTCCAATTACGGTTAAAAGTCATGCCTGAATGTCCTTGTTGCTCTGAAAAGCTTTTACGTCACGTTCGTCATGGCAAATTGTACTGGTTCTGCACTCATTGTTGGCAAGAGATGCCAAATCTAGAAGCGCTTGTTTATCAAGCTGCGGTCGTACCCAAAGAAAGAGTTGCTAGAAAAGACGCTGTACTAACCTGATGGTATTTAGCTAGATTCGGGAGTACGATATGGCGCTGGGAATGATGGTAGACGGCACGTGGACAACCGATTGGAATGAACGCGATAAAAGCGGGAAATTCAATCGAACTCCCACAAAGTTTCGCGATCGCATCACTGCTGATGGCAAAAGCGGCTTTCAAGCTGCGCCTGATAAATATCACCTTTATATCTCACTTGCTTGTCCTTGGGCGCATCGCACGCTAATTATGCGATCGCTCAAAGGGCTAGAATCTGCGATTGGGTTGTCGATTGTGGATGCAGTATTAAGCGATAAAGGCTGGTATTTCTCAAACAATCCTGGCGCAATTCTCGATTCTGTGAATCACACCGAATATCTGCAAGAAATCTATCTGAAAGCAGATGAAAAGTATACGGGACGAATTACCGTTCCGGTGCTTTGGGATAAAGAGAAACAAACGATCGTGAATAACGAATCTCGCGAAATTATTCGGATGCTTGACACTGAATTTAACGAGTTCGCAACGCAAGAAATCGATCTTTATCCGCAGGCTTTACGGCAGCGAATTGATGACGTGATCGACAAGATTTATACGCCAATTAACAATGGGGTTTATCGATCGGGATTTGCCACTACTCAAGAAGCTTATGAAGAAGCAGTTAAAGAGCTTTTTCAGAATCTAGATCATTGGGAAACGGTGTTATCAGAGCAGCGGTATTTATGCGGCAATCAACTTACAGAAGCGGATGTTTGTATGTTTACAACGCTGCTGCGATTTGATTCAGTGTATTACAGCCATTTCAAGTGTAATGTGCGTCGAATTGTTGATTATCCGAATCTGTGGAACTACCTGAAAGATCTCTATCAGCATCCGCAGATTAAGCCAACCTGCAATCTCGACCACATTAAGCGGCACTACTACATGAGCCAAACGCAGATCAATCCGACTCGGATTGTGCCGATCGGCCCTGAGATTGATTTCGACGCGCCACACGATCGTCACCGCTTTCACTAATCAAACCAACCCATTTCTTGATCTGAAACTTTGGGCGACGCAGGATCAGTTGGGAAAACTGGGTGTGCTAAAGCGGCAGCTTGACGCTTTCTCAGAATGTCTTGATGACTTCTGAAGTCTGTATCGTTGGCTGGCGCTTTGGGCGCTAATTTCGATTCTGGTTTCGGCTGCTTTTCTTGAAGCTTCTGACTTTCTTCGATTAGTTTCTGATTAGACTCTGCGAGTTGCAATGCAGTTTGTTGAGCCTGTGCAAGCTCTGCACGAAGCTGCTCAGCTTTGTCAGCGTTTGTTTGAAGCTGTTTGTTCTCTTCAATTAATTTTTGGTTGGCATCCGCGAGTTTCAGCGCGTCTTTTTGGGCTTTGGTAAGCTCGGCTTGAAGGTGAGCCGCTTTTTCAGTTTGCGATCGAGAATCTTGATGTTCTGCAATCAATTTTTGGTTAGCTTCTGCAAGTTTCAGCGCATCTTTTTGGGCTTGTTCAAGCTCTGCTTGCAGATGAGATGCTTTTTCAGCAGCAGTTTTCTCCGCCTGCTTGAGCTTATTTTGCAACTGCGTCACTTCTTGAGTGTGGTGCTGATTCTCCACTGTTAGCTTTTTATTTTCTTCAGCTAGTTTCAGTGCGGTTTGCTGAGCTTCTTTGAGATCAGATTGAGCTTGATTCGCTTTTTCGAGATTAACTTCGAGCGTTTGGGCGATCGCCGTTTGCTCCTTGATTTGAGTTTGCAACTGTTCGATCGTGTGTTGCAGTTTTTTCTCGTTTTGTTGCGTTTGTTCTAGCTCATGCTTCAGGTCTTCGATTTTTTCGAGCAGTTCTGCATTGTTAGAAGGACTAGCTTCTGGTGCGATCGTCGGAGTTTTGCCGTTTTGAATGGGTGTTTTTCGCTGCCGTTGCGTTGCCATTGTTCGTTCTCTTAGTTGCTATCTTCAACCCTACACCCGATTCAAGATTGCTTAAACCGATGTTGATGAATCTTTGCTTGAGAGCTTTTGTAGGAAGTGAGTACAGCCCATCGGCAAATCAAAGATATGCAGTTGAAAATGGCGGGAAAGTTCTTCGCACACTCTAATACCACGTACACTATTTCCGTGAACATCGAGCAATGGCGAAAAGACAGCAATGCCAACCTGATTGGGAACGACTGCGATAATACCTCCGGAAACGCCACTTTTTGCCGGAAGCCCAACTTTATAAGCCCATTCGCCCGCAAAATTGTACATTCCGCAGGTGTACATCACAGATAAGATATCGCGAATATATTCGGTAGTCACTGCGCGATCGCCAGTCGTCGGATTAATTCCTTTGTTTGCTAATGTTGCTGCCATCACTGCTAGATCATGGCAGTTTACTAAAATTGCACACTGTTGAAAGTAAAGATCCAATGTTTCATCGATCTTTTCATCAATCATGCCAAAGTGATACATTAAATGCGCTAAGGCACGATTTCGATGTCCGGTTGTGCGCTCAGACATGAATACAGAAATATCGATAAAAACATCACGTCCGGTATATTTCTGAAACATTTCTAACAATCGATTTACTCGCTCGGTGGCAGTGCATCCTTGAATCAAACTTGTGGTTGCGATCGCGCCTGCATTCACCATCGGGTTATCTGGACGCTTGGAGTTTTCATCGAGCCGAATAATCGAATTAAACGGATCGCCCGTTGGCTCGACTCCGACTTTTCTCAGTAAAGTGTCACGCCCGCGATCTTCCAGTGCCATACCGTAGGCAAAGACTTTTGAAATCGATTGAATCGTAAACAGTTGGCTTGAATCTCCAACTTCAAATACTTGCCCATCAACAGTAACAACGCAAATACTAAACCAATCTGGATCGGCTTTCGCAAGCTCCGGAATATAGGTCGCAACTTCGCCGTCTTTGAGATTGCGATACTTTAGATATAGTTCTTCGAGGAAGCCTTGGAACGGATGAGACATTGATTTAACCGACGCAGCAAACAGATAGTATCGCTATTTTCCTAATATGTTTCAAACGACGCGACGACGATTAGCACTTTGGTACACAACGGTAACAGCAGTATTGCTGTTTGTATTTGCGAGTGGATTCTATTTCTATGTCCGATCGACGCTAATCGAGCGGATTGACGATACGTTAAATCACGTTGCCGAAGTGGTGCAGCGATCGCTGGTCATTCAAGCGGTGGGCGATCAAGTCAGCGTTAATGTCGAAGCCAGTTTTCGTGATAATTCGATTTCACTCGAAGATGATCACATTGATCTCGAATGGTTTGATCCGAATGGAAAGCAGCTTTGGTCAACCTTTGCCGACCCGCTTTCTGTGCCGTTACATCTTAATCATGATGGTGAAACCGTTCATGCTTCAGAGACACAGCTTTTACGGCAAGTCACAGAGCGCGTTCAGATTGGGCAGCGAGTATTGGGATATTTGCGCGTGAGCCATCCCTGGTTTGAGGTGACAAAGCCAACTCGTCAGCTATTTCGTGATTTAAGTATTGGAACAGCAACGATGATCGGGATTGTTGCCGCGATCGGTTGGTTTCTTTCCGGCATTGCTATGCAGCCGATTCGTGAATCTTATCAGCGCTTAAAACAATTTACAGCAGATGCCTCCCATGAACTGAGAAACCCGATCGCAATCATTCAAACAAACGTACAAGTTGCACTTTCTGATCCAGATCCAGAGCCACAAACGCAACAGCAACATTTACAAGTGATTGAACGCTTGACTCGACGCTTAGGAAAACTAGTCGATGATTTGCTTTTTCTTGCTCGGCAAGATAGCGGCATGGTTCAACCGCAGCGTAGCACGATCGAACTTGATGAATTGCTCGATGAAGTGTTGGAAGAACAAGGAATGACAGCAGCAGAAAAAGAAATTTTACTCTCATACAAAGTTGATCGCAGCCTAGAATATTGGCTGCAAGGCGATCGCGATCAGTTATCAAGATTATTCACAAATTTAATCAGCAACGCAATTAAATACACTCCAGAGAACCGAGAAATCATAGTAGAACTAGCGCAGTTGAAATCTGGATTACAAACGAAAGTGATTGATACTGGAATCGGAATTCCAGAAGATGCGATCGTGCATTTATTCGATCGCTTTTATCGCGTTGATCCAGCCCGCACAAAGGCAACAGGCGGATCAGGATTGGGATTAGCGATCGCGCAAGCGATTGTCGAAAATCACAACGGACAGATTCAGATTGAAAGTCAGGTCAATCAAGGCACGATCGTTACTGTGACGCTGCCGCAATCTCAGATAGAATTAGCATAATCTCTTGTGCTTGCTTTTTATGTCTACGATCGCTCAGAGAATCATTCGTCGATCGTCCGATGAAGTTCCTGTCTGGCAGATTGCCACATGGAACGATTATCTAGCTTGTTGTAAAACCGCCGAAATCGAGCAACCAGAGCATTTCAAGATCTATTTCAATCAAGGCTATCTGTATATTGATATGGGTTGGGAGGGCATTGATCACGCTAGAGTGCGAGAACTGATTACGATGCTGATTGCTTTTTGGTTTAGTCAACATCCCGAACAATCCTTTGACTGTCTCGGAGGCTGTGTTCTCGAAAAGCCGAATCAACGTGCTGCTTCTCCGGATCAGGTTTTGTATCTTGGAAGCAATTCTCCCCGTTGGCAAGAAGGTGAACCTCGACGCATTAACTTACGTCAATGGCACGTTCCGAATTTAGTCTGTGAAGTGGCGGATACAACTCTAGCAACTGATCTCGATGAGAAAAAACAGATTTATGCAGCGCTAGAAATTCTAGAGTATTGGGTGATTGATGTTTCCGGGGCAAGAGTGGTCGCGTTTGCACTACAAGCAGACGGCAGATATCAACAGTGCGAAAGTTCGATCGCACTGCAAGGATTATCAATCCGGTTGATCGAGCAAACATTATCTCGGTTAGCCTACGAGACAAATGGAACGGCTGCTTTGTGGTTTGTGCAACAAATCTCAAATCGCTAAGAGTTCTGCTTCTGGTTCTTCTTGCCAACTCGATCGAGACAATCGCTCGATCGCCTGATTCAACAATTCCAAACCTTGATTCACATTCTCGATTACGCTTAACTGTCCGCGCAGTTCTGCCGCTCCTGCAAAGCCTTTCGAGTACCAAGTCATGTGTTTTCTGGCTTGGCGCACACCGCGATCGCCCTTGTATTCCCAGAGCATTTGTAAGTGATCGCGGGCGCATTCTAATCGCTCGATCGGCGTGGGTTTAATTTTCTCGGTTCCAGTCTTGAGAAAGTAATCAATTTCGCCGACCAAGAACGGATATCCCAACGTTCCCCGCGAACACATCACACCGTCCGCTTGGGTGAATTCTAAGCACTTGACAGCCGCTTCAACCGAGAAGATATCGCCGTTAGCAATCACCGGAATCGAGAGAATTTCTTTGACCTTCGCGATCCATTCCCACTTTGCAGCACCGTTGTATCCCTGAGCGCGGGTGCGTCCGTGAACCGTGATCATTTTGGCTCCCGCATCTTCCATGCGCTTAGCAAAGTCAAGAATATTGATTTCCTTTTCTGTCCAACCGATGCGGGTTTTGACCGTAACCGGAACATCGACCGCTCGGACGACCGATCGCACAATTTCTTCTGCCAGTTCTGGCTGACGCAACAGCGATGAACCGCCCCCATTTTTGGTGATCTTATTCACCGGACAGCCCATGTTGAGATCGACTGTATCTGCACCTTCACCAACTGCTTTTTGCGCTGCTTCTGCCAAAAAATCAGGACGACAATCAAAGAGTTGAATGCTGATCGGACGTTCGTTTGGATCAACTTCCATTAAAATTGGTAGCTCTTTGACATAGTGCAGACCTGTTGCATTTACCATTTCCGTATACATCATCGAATCGGGCGCGTGACGACGCACTAATCGACGAAATACTAAATCCGTCACACCCGATAGCGGCGATTGCAACACGCGGCTTTTGACCTCGAATTCTCCAATCTTCAGAGGTTGAGCAAGGCGGGTTTGCAGGTCGGAGGAAAGAGTCAACATAGCCAGCACAAGCGATCGTATTCGACGTTTTCCAGCATAGACGATCCTGCCAGAGTTCGGCTGAAATGCTTCAGCTTCCGAGAATGATTAGTGTTTATATCCGGCTTCGTGTTCACGCAAAGGTCTTCTTAATGCTTCTGCAACAAGATTGATCGATCGTTTATCCGTCACCATCCAAGCATGAAGCGGTACGGGGATTTGGATCGATTCACCCACCGGTAACACTGAACTATTTGCAGGCACAATAATTCCATCAAACGGTGTCCAAATTGAGGTGAAATTGATGCGATCGAGCATCTTCACATCGCAATTCAAATCATTAATAAATTCGCTGTTTGGACGCATTTGCGAACAACCCGGACGTTGCGACAAATAAGCTGCGATCGTGCCATTGTGCGGCGCAGAAATGCTGACAAAGCGCTGTACTCGATCAATGCCCCCTAAGCGCTGAACATAATAGCGACTCACCAATCCGCCCATACTGAATCCAACTAAATCGATCGGCTGATTTGCAGGTAAGTTCGCTTCGATAAACTCCGACAATTGTTGCGCGAGTCGATCGAGTTCACAATCTCCATTTGCCGGAAGCAAATCTAATCCATAAGTCCTCCAACCTTGACGCTCAAGCGCTTGAGTCATCGTGTTAAACAGCGCAAAGGTATCAGTAATGCCATGAACTAAGACAACTGGATTGAGTGTCATTGTCAATCGAGAAACGTATTTCTTCTACGCTACTATTTTCGGTTGCAGTTAGTGTGATGAAATAGACAGCCGCGCAAATGTCCTATTCGGGCGCTTCTTCTGGCGATCGTTCTGTGTCATTCCGGCGTTTGGATTTTGGAATTGACTCTGGATCGCGCACACTTGGCGGCTCTTTTAGGATTGCAATCAATGCCGAAACTCCAGCTTGTAAATTTGTGCTACTCAGCACGTCAACGACTGCGGCAGCAGCAACCTCTTCGATTAAAGCAATGGTTTCAGCTTTCATCTGGTTTTCGAGTTCACTCCGAAACAGTTGAGCGATCTCCTGCTGTCCTACTTCAATTAGAAAACATTCTGCGGGTGTCGAGATTTGTTCTAGAACGATCGCGAGTTTCTCATCAAAGAATTGACAGGTGACTTTTTCTGGACGCTGGCCGGTTCGCTCTCGATAAAGTGCTTGTAGTTTTTGTCCAATCGTGCGCTCAATCTGTCCACGGGTTGGATTGTCGTTTGTCATGTTGAATCAAATATCTCAATCTCAATCGAAATTGAGCAGACAAGTATAAAGTTACATTTAACCTAGACTTAAGGTAGGAAGTTTAAGTAATTTTCTCCTCTATCAATAGAAAGGATTTAAGAGAAGAATGTCCGCTGTTCCTGAAATTTCTCAGAGTGTCTTATGTCAATTCTCAAAACGATTCTAATCTCCAGTGGATTGCTTGTTTTTTTGCCTGGAGTGCTATCTGTTCAGGCAGCTCCACTGCAGATTGCACAAGCGGCTAAACCGTCTGCTGAGTCTAAAGTCAATCAAGGCTTAGCGCTAATTCAGCAAGGCAAACTGAATGACGCGATCGCTGCCTTTCGTCAAGCCACGCGCCTCAATCCTAACCTTGCTGCGGCTCACTATAATCTCGGTCTTGCCCTCAGACAAGCGGGACAGCTACAGCCCTCTGCGGATGCTTTTTATCAAGCGCTCAGAGCCGATCCAAATTTTGCGATGGCTTATGCAAATTTAGGAGCGGCGCTGCTTGAGGGCAATAACATCAAGCAAGCACGAGACTATTTGACCAAAGCAGTCCAACTTGATCCAAGTTCTGGCGTGGCGCAATACAATCTCGGTTTAGTGCTGACGCAGGAAAAGAACTATGCAGGCGCAGCGCAAGCCTTTCAAAAAGCAGCAAACTTAAGTCCGAATGCACCGGAGCCTTTATTTCAGCTAGGGCAAGCTTATCAGCAGCAGGGAAAAGCCCAGAACGCGATCGCCGCCTTTCAGCAAGCGATTCAGCGCAATCCTAACTATGTCGAGGCGCACTACAGTTTAGGCTTAGTGTTTTACTATCAGAACACTCTCGATCGAGCATTAGATGCCTTTCGTCAAGCCACGAAAATTAATTCCAAGTTTGCGAACGGCTATTATGCCGCAGGTCTAGCCTTTGTGCGGCAGGGCAAAACATCAGATGCAGAACGAGTCTTGCGGTATGCAAAAGATCTGTTTGTGGCTCAGGGCAATGCAGCGTGGGCAAAGAAAACAGAACAGCAGCTACAGCAGCTTGAGCGGCTTGGACGCGGGCAACTGCGAAACCGAGTCAACTAATGCGAAATCATGACGATTTGCCAATGGGACGAAAAGGAGATAGACCCGAATCCATTAGAATGAGTCCGAATCTGCAATGATCTGACCTTCTATTCGACCGCAATTTTGGCGAGCGTTGGCATTATCGTCGCAACCTTCATGCTGAAGCGTCCTTCTACTGCATCTGTGCCGGAAGAGATGCCACAAAGCTAGATCTCAAGCTGATTTGAATGCGGTAGGTTTTTATCGATTGCGTCTGCTCGTAATTCATAAAAATCTGCCGCATTCTTTGTTGTGGTTTAGGCGATCGCAAACTGCGGACATTCTACACCGTACATTTTTCGTCCGACTGCTTCGGCAACAGGCTTGATGCTGCGAACCAATTGCATCATTGTTTCTATCGACAGCGCTTGCTGAGCATCCGACACGGACTGATCCGGCTCAGGATGACACTCGATAATCAATCCATCCGCTCCACAAGCGATCGCCGCTCTCGACAAGTCCGCAATCAATTCCCGCCGTCCCGCTGCATGACTCGGATCAACAATCACAGGCAGGTGTGTAAGCTGTTTCAGGGCTGCAACCGCACCTAAATCGAGAACATTGCGCGTGTAGCTATCGAAGCTGCGAATACCCCGCTCACAGAGCACTACATTGGGATTACCGTGGCTCATCACATATTCGGCTGCCATGATGAATTCTTCGATCGTCGCTGCCAGTCCGCGCTTCAGTAGGATTGGTTTCCTTGCCTGTCCCAAAGCTTTGAGCAGATCGAAATTCTGCATATTGCGACTTCCAACTTGCAGCATATCTGCATATGCTGAAATTTCTTCAATCTGTGAAATGGCCATCACTTCGGTGATGACAGGCAGATCATAACGCTGGCGCACCGTTGCAAGAATTTCTAACCCTTCTAAACCAGCCCCCTGAAAAGCGTAAGGGGAAGTGCGTGGTTTGTACACACCTCCCCTTAATGCTTGAATCGGAGCCGATTTGAGTTCGCGGGCGATCGTTTCCATTTGCGTCAGACTTTCGACTGCACAAGGGCCGCCAATAATCACGACTTCCTCACCGCCGATCGACACCTCCTTAGATAAAGAAACAATTGATCGCTGATCAGGGGTGGCTTTGCGGACTAATCTTGCATCTTTCATGGACTGAAACTCCTGTGGATGGAATGAACTTCAACAAAAAACCCGGAGCCTTCTGGGTTCCGGGTTGGCAATTGCAAATGCAAAAAACTCACCCAGAACGCCTTTGGGTAAAAAAATAAAAACCGTAAAGCCAGGAAGTGAGGTGAGTCATTGCAATCAGAAATTGAGGACATTAAAAAAGCCGCAGATCTTAATTCTGCGGCTCACCAGACGGACACATGAGGATTTACCTCGCCGGGTGAGCCGCCGATCGCCAAAAAAAGTAAAAGTAGGAAACGCTGTAACGCATTTGCTGATTTGGCTATAAAGTTCGATACTTTGAACCGTAACAGAGAAATCGAGCGGAAGTCAAGCCCCCGATCGGGTAATGTCATGATTTCAAGAATGTAGCTTCAAGCGCTTTCATGTTTGATCGGAAGTGAAATTACGAATTCTGTTCCTTGAGCGATCGCCGAATGCACTTCGATCGCTCCTTGATGTTTCTCGACCACAATTTGACGGACGATCGCCAATCCTAATCCTGTACCTTTGCCCACCGCTTTCGTCGTAAATAAGTGATCAAAAATCTTCGATTTGACCTCCTCGGGCATTCCCTTGCCGTTGTCGCGGATGCGGATTTCTACCTTGTTCTCTTCGGTTTTGGCGGTTTGAATCGTGATTTGGTAAGGATTGGCTTCTAGCTCAGTAAAGGAAGAGTGTTGTGCCATCTCATCGAACATATCGATCGCGTTCGCCAAAATGTTCATAAACACCTGATTCAGTTGTCCCGGAAAACAGTCAACATTGGGAATGTCTCCATAGTTCGTCACGACTTCAATGGCAGGACGTTGATCATTCGCTTTAAGCCGATATTTGAGAATCAGAATGGTGCTGTCGATGCCTTCGCGAAGGTTTGCTGTGATCGTACCCTCTGTATCAGCGCGGGAGAAGGTTCGCAGGCTGGTACTAATCGCCTTGATTCGCTCCGTTGCCGTTCTCATCGAGCGTAACAGTTTAGGCAGATCGGCTTTGAGAAACTCAACATCAATCTCGTCCGCAAACTCTTGTACAGGCGGAGCCGCATTCGGATGATGTTGCTGATACAGGTCTACATACTTCAGTAAGTCCTGCACAAACTCTGCTGCATTATTAATGCTGCCATTCAGGAAGCCGAGCGGGTTATTGATTTCGTGAGCCACACCCGCCACTAAGTTACCAAGCGCTGACATCTTTTCACTTTGCACCATCTGCATCTGAGCTTGCTGGAGCTTTGTTAAAGCTTGCTCTAAGCTCTGATTCTTCTCCTGGATAGCAAGCGCTAGGCGTTGACGATCGCTCACATCCAGCGCGATCGAAACGCCCCCTAAAATTTCTCCATTTTGGGCAATCAGCGGTGCATTAAACCATTCGCAGGTAATGCGTTCTCCATCCTTCCTAATGTTTTCATTAATCGCATGGGTTCCGCCTGTTTGCTGCAAAATTCCGTTTACAACCTCATTGACATAAGGCTGAAATTCCTCTGGAATAAACATTCGGCAATGCTTTCCCATAACTTCTTCGGCTGAATAACCAAAGACAGCTTCAGCAGCGTGATTCCAGGCTTGAATTTCAAATTGTTTGTTCCACTCTAATACCGCGATCGGAGATTGCTGGATCAAGAGGTTTAATCGCTGCTGGGATTGTTCGATTTGGTAAGAGCGTTCTTGCTCTCTTGCGTAAAGCTTTGCATTTTCGATCGCAATGGCAGCCTGTCCCGTTAAAATTTTCACAGTCTCTAAGCGATCAGTCGTAAACGCTCCTTTTACCAGGTTGTTCTCTAGATACATCAATCCAATGAGCTTTCCTTGATAAATCATTGGATTACACAGGAGCGACTGAGGCTGATGCTTGAGAACATAAGGATCATTCGCATAGGTGCTTTCAGATGCAGCATCGCTTGAGACGATCGGAGTCTGAGTGCGAGCTACGTACTGGAGGACAGTTAAGGGAACATCTTGGCTTTGGGTGAGCGGGATTGCTTCTACGACAACTGCTGACTTTTCTTGGTCGGTATCTGCTACTTCAATAAAAAGCTCACCCTCACGATCGAGAACAATACAGCCTTTCTGTGCGCCCGCATTTTCCAAAATGATATGCAACAGTCGATCGAGCAATTGATTGAGCACCAGCTCGCTAGAGATCGCTTCGGTCGCTTTGAGAATGGTTGCTAGGTCTAAAAATCCGCTATTCGTACTGCTGCTGCTCTTGGTGTGGGTAATAATAGCAGAGTGTATGGGATCAGGTGTAGAAAAATAGCGAGGATACTGCGCTTCGAGCTGCTTAACTTTTGCAGTTGCGCCCCACTGCTGATACTGTTGGTACGCTTCGATCAAGTATGCCTGAGCAATTTTTGGCTTGCTCAGACTGAAGTAGAATTTAGCAGCAAGTTCATTTGCTAATGCTGCTTCTTGAATATAACCATGCTCGATCGCACCTGCGATCGAGCGATCATATTGTTCCATGGCTGCATAAGTTTCTCCAAGAATGCGATAGCGCTCAGCTTCCACAAGATCATACTTATGTTGGAAGTTCATCGGAGCAAACCGCGCCCAGATTCGCATTTGTTTTTGGTTGAGAGCGACGCTTTCAAGCATTGAGGCACTATCAGCAGGATAGTCTGAGCAAGCTGCCAAGCTCACCAGTGAATCATACAGATTGTAGATAGCAACACAGTACATCCCCGCAATGCTATGAATGCACGTTTTAAGCTGATTGGAAGTCGCGATCGCAATATCATATCTTCCAAACCCGTAGCTGAGAATTAAGGTATTGAGTATGCGGTAACAGCCTTCAGTTAGATTATTTTCAAAACAGTGACTTTGCTGCTGGATCAAACGGTAAACATCACTAGGCTGAGAAGTTAAGGCTGCAACACCCGATGTCCAGATTCTGTGAAAATTCAAGATTGCTTCTTGGTGCAAGCTATCCATCTTTTGCTCCCACAACAGCATTTCTGAGTGTAGGGGCTGTAGCTTGTTGCCTGCAAAGTAAGCATGGACACAATAATAGTGTAGGGCAAGCGCAGCAAACTCTAAATCTTCACCTTCAAGGCTAAGTTGATGCGCTTTGAGCAGTTGGGGGACTGTCTGTCGAACTGCGATTTCCCAAGGCTTGATAAATCCTTCCAGATTAACCAATGTTCGAGCCTGTAAGTCCTTGTTGACTACATTGTTCAATAGCTTTGAGGCAAGCCGCCCAAACTGTAATCCTAATCGTAAACTCGCAGTATGACTGCACAGAACCAACCCATAAACCGCGTAGAAAAACACAGTTTCTGGTGCGTTTCCGTGCAGCATTGATAGACGAATTGCAGTCTCAACTAGCGGACGATGTAATTTTGGAGTGGTAAAGTAAACGATCGGTTCAACGCTGGCACAGATTCGTAAGGCCGCCAAATAGTGACGATCGCGCATCGGGGGGAGTTTAGCAAGTGACTCAACTTCTGCTTCAGAAAGAACCAGCAAGTTAGGTTGAGCCGTTGTCGCATCAGTTAAACCTACTGAATCTTTGCGAATGGAAACTCCTAAAGCTTGCAATATGACGATCGCAAAATTGACGGCATCAACCATGTGATTTTGTGCCATGCAGGCTTGAATCCAAAACTCCCAGACTTCCACACGATCGAATAAATCTAGACTATTCGCTGAGACTCGGTTGCATAGTGCTTCTAACTGAACAAATTGCCCTGTGAGGTAAGCCATTTGTGCTGCATCTTCGTACAGGGTCAACGTAGCGTGATAGTTCGTTTGCCAGCAATCATCCGGTAAACAACGAATTGCAGCTTGCAAATAGTTTAGAGCATGTTGATAAGCAGCAGAGGATTTCGCTTTCGATGCAGCAATTTGATTGAGCTGTACAAGTTGGCTCCGCTCTGCATTAGAAACGACAAGATCGAGCGCGATATTCCAATGATTGACGATTTCAAAGATGTTCAATTCAATTTCGGAATTTGAGAGATGCTGTTGTAGGAGACGAGCAATTTCAAGATGTGTGACTTGCTTTTGATCCTCAGCAATTAGGGTGTAGGCGGCTTGCTGGACGCGATCGTGGAAAAACTTAAATTTTGGATTTTGGACTTTCAGATCTATAGTCCCGGTTTCATCTAAAAAATCACGATAATGCTGATCTAATGGCAAGATAAATTCTTGTTCGATCGCACTCCACAGCGCTTGTAGGGTCTGAAAGGCAGAGAGCTGACTAACGGTAGAAAGCGTTTTGAGATCAAATTGATTTCCAATACAAGCAGCTAATTGCAACACAAATTGAGTCTGTGCTGAGAGCGTTTGGAATTTTGCAGTCATTAACTCCACAACATCTTCGCTGATCTTGAATTGACGAATCTGCTTAATGTCCCATTGCCAGGAATTTGTCTCAAAATCAAAGGTGAGAAAGTTTTCAGAATGCAACGACTTGAGCAGTTGCATCAAAAAGAAAGGATTTCCTTGCGTTTTGTCATAGAGCAATTTTGCTAAAGGTTGAACTGTGAAATAATGACAACACAAGGTATCTGCAAGAAATTGCATTACATCATGCAGCGACAAAGGCTCTAAGGTGATGTGTTCAAACCTAAACGCCTTTGATTCCACTTTTGATTTCAATTGTGCCAACACCTGCATCAAGAGGTGAGTTAGATCGACTTCGTTATCCCGATAAGCCAGAATTAATAGGCGATATCGGTTCTCTGGGCAACTCAAAAACTCAGGCAGCCTTGAAATTGTAGCTGTATCTGCCCATTGCAAATCGTCCATAAACTCAACTAGGGGAGCCTCTGGTGTTGATGCTGCCAGCATAAAGGCAGAAAAGGTTTGATAAAAGCGTTTTTGGGCTTCTACTGGGGGGATTTCGGGTAAGGGTGGCTGCTGCCCGATCAACCATTCCAACTCTGGAATAATGTCAATCACAGCCTGCCCATTCAATCCGACCGCAGCAGAAAAGCGATCGCGCCAGAATTCTACCTGTTCCTGAGTTTCGCCCAGAATTTGGCGAATGAGTTCCCCGTAGGCTTCTGCAATACAGGTGTAGGGAACCTCTCGCTTGAACTGATCGAACTTGCCCGCAATAAAATGAGCATGACTTGCAGTAACAGGCTTGAAGAGTTCTCGAATTAAGGCGGTTTTGCCCACTCCAGAATAGCCGCCGATCACGACTAATTCACAACTCCCTTGTCTCGCTCGCTCAAACGCTGCCAACACTGTTTGCAGTTGGGAATTGCGCCCATACAGCTTTTCAGGAATGTCAAGTTGGGCAATGCGATCGCGCCTGCCAATTTCAAACGGTGCGATCGTTCCGGTTGTTTTAAACTCATCCAAGCAGTGCTGCAAATCCGCCTGTAATCCCTTTGCGCTTTGATAGCGATCTTCTGCGTTTTTTGCCATCAGCTTCATGACAATTTCGGCGATCGCACCGGGCACTTCTGATCTGAGCGCTTGAAGCTCAGGGGGTTCCTTTGCTAGATGACTGTAGACAATCTCAAGCGCATCTTCCCCAACAAAGGGAACTTGTCCGGTGAGAAGCTCATAGAGCGTCACACCCAGCGAATAGAAATCGCTGCGGTAGTCGATCGAACGATTCATTCGTCCCGTTTGTTCGGGAGAGAGATAAGCAAGAGTTCCTTCGAGTTGATTGGGGTGCTGGAGTTCCTGAGTTTGATGAGACAGTTGAGAGGCAATGCTGAAGTCAATGAGGCAGATTTGTTTTGCGTCAGGATCGATCAGAATGTTTGCAGGCTTGATGTCTTTATGAACGATTTTATGATTGTGTAAGTGACCGAGTGTAATGCTGAGTTGCAGCGCGATCGAGAGAAAGTCAACGATCGAGATTTGCTGATACTGTTGTTTGATTTGCTGTAAGTAGTCAGACAGAGACAATTCGCCAAAATCTTCCATTATGAGTACATCCCCCTCTGCACAAGACTCTAATCCGATCACCTTGACGATTCCGGGGATCTCTAGCTGTTTGACCAGCGTATATTGATTGCGAAACCCTACCTGTTCTTCTAAGGACGACGCTTCATGACGCAATTGTTTGAGAATAACTGGCGTTTGATCAGCGATCCGGACAGCACGATAAACCAGAGTTCTCGAGCCTTGATAAAGTATTTCGATCGCTGAGTAGCCCGATAATCCAGCTATTGGGTCAAATGTTGCCTGCATGATGGGGTTTAAGTCTCTTAAAGCCGCAAATCTTATGCAGAGAATGCCCCTAATTTGTGGGGCGCTCATGTCATGAGATCACACATAGCAGTAGATGTAGATCACAAAAAATCATTCGAGCCATTTTCAGCTCAGGCGCGATCGCTTAATTGAATTATGGGGTTTCTTTCGATCGATAGAGGTCGTCTGATTTGTAAATCGATATCTAATCAATAAGCTACTTGAGGAAAGCGACCCTAAGTGCAGACCCTAAGTGCAGTGCAACAATTTATCAGACGAGCAGGAAATCAAAATGGTTGAAATTGGCTATCATGCCTCGCACGAGCAATTTAAGCCGAGTACATTAATCAAGCTTGTGCAAACAGCAGAGCAAGCCGGATTCACCCGCATTTCTTGCTCTGATCACTTTCATCCTTGGAGTGAACGTCAAGGAGAAAGCGGATTTGCTTGGTCTTGGCTGGGCGCTGCGATGCAGGTGACAAGTTTGCCGTTTATCGTGGTGTGTGCGCCCGGACAGCGCTATCACCCGGCAATCATTGCTCAAGCCGCTGCAACTTTGGCGGAGATGTTTCCAGAACGGTTTTCGATCTGTGTTGGCAGTGGGCAAGCGCTGAATGAATTAATCACAGGTGATCGTTGGTTAGCTAAAGCCCAACGCAATCAGCGCCTCAAAGAATGTGTGGATGTGATGCGATCGTTGTGGGCGGGAGAAACGGTAACGCACTATGGTTTGGTGCAAGTGGAGGAAGCGAGGCTGTATACAAGAGCGATCGTTCCTCCAAAAATAATTGGAGCTGCAATCACGCCTGAAACGGCAAAATGGGTCGGAGGATGGGCAGATGCGCTGATTACAGTTTCTCAGCCCCTGCCAAAACTGAAGCAAGTCGTCGAAGCATTTCGGCAAGGGGGCGGAACCGGAAAGCCGATGTATCTCAAAGTCCAGCTTTCGTATGCTGAGAATGAAGCGTTAGCGCGTGAAATGGCGCACGATCAATGGCGCACGAATATCTTTCAGAGTGCGGTGTTATCTGATTTACGGAGTCCTCAGCAGTTTGACCAGATGGCAGAATTAGTTCAACCCGAAGAAATGGATGAACTTGTCCTCATTTCTGCTGAATCGGGTCAGTTTGTTGAATGGCTCCAGCAATATGTTGATTTAGAATTTGATGCGCTCTATTTACATAATGTGAATCGTGAACAAGAACAGTTTATTGAAGCGTTTGGCAAGGGTGTGTTGCCTACGATCGCACGTTCGCGACTCTACGCTTAACCTACCACCAGCGCAACTGTAAGTAATTGCGATCGGGCTGGCTTAATTCTTGCTCGGTCAACCATTCAACGGGCTTGTAAGTGCCAAACACATGATCCCACCAATCCACAGCTAAACCAAAATTGTGATGCCACATACCGTATTTATGATGTACGTAATGAACAGGCATTTTCATCCAAAAGCATTTGGTGGGATTTTCGTGTTGTAGCTGATGCGCGTAAGACGAGAATGCAGCGTAGACCAATCCACCCAAAAACCAACCGATTCCCGCCTCGAGCGACACAAAGAACAACAGCCCCATAATCAAAATTGTGCCCTTGAGGTAGTCGAAGAATTCCCAGAGTACGCCTTGTCCTTCGTTACGGCGATGATGATCGCGATGCCGTTCGCCCAATTTATACGGCTTGTGCATCAGTCGATGTACCCAATATTCAACCAAGCTTGCTAACACAAACGCGATCGCAAAACACAATACGCCAATGCCGATTCTTCCAAGCACAACCCGCTTCTCCTAACCTCACAACATTTGTTATTGTGCCGAAGATTTCCCGGATGTGTCAAAATCCGAAAATAAGATTCTGAGATTCAAATGCTGAAAATCATTGCGATCGCGTTAACGGCTTTATTTCTGTGCGCTACTCCGGCTTGGGCAGCAGAACCCAGCGGAGCAAAGCTGTTTGAGGTGCAGTGTGCCGGATGTCATGTGAATGGCGGTAACATTGTGCGACGGGGTAAAACGCTGAAATTGAAAGCATTAGAGAAGAACGGATACAGCACCGTAGACGCGATCGCCAGCATTATTACCAACGGCAAAGGGAATATGTCGGCATACAAAGACCGACTCAGTGAGACCGAGATTCAGACAGTGGCTCAGTATGTCCTCGATCGAGCCAGCCAAAACTGGAAATAAGACTGCTCTAAGTTGGAAAACTTAGGCTATCGTGTGGAACACGGAAAATCGATCGTGAAAAGGATGCTTTGCCATGTCTCAAGAGGTTGTCGGTTGGCTCAGAGAAGTCAAAGACTTACAGCAGCAAGTGAAAGCAGTGCGGGCTTCGGAACTCATGGCCCATGCCAGCGCCGATAACTGGCGTAAACGCTATGAAACTGAAGCCGAACAGCGCCGCAATCAAACCCAAGCGATGCAGCAGACGATCGCGCAATTGCAGGCTGAACTTGATCGCTTAAAAAGTCAGCCCTACTCTTCTGAAATTGATCCTGAAATTGCCCAACTGCAAACCGTTGCTGAACTGCAAGCCCAATTGACTGAGGTCTGGCGCGATCGCAATCAACTCGCTCAAGCTCTCAAAGCCGAACAACTCAGCCACGCTCAAACCCGCAACAACCTGACCACCGCACTAGGCGACACTGTAGATATGCTCTCGAAGCTGAAGCAAACCTAAGAAGGCGCACTTAACGATCGTCCACGCCATGTCCAGCCCCATCCGGTTTCGGTTTTGACGATCGATCCCAGCACGATCGCACACAGAAGCAATCCGCCTATCCCCATTGCCCACCAGTATCGCGGCGAAATTGAGAGCAGCGGTTCGTTCCTAGCTCGAATCAAATAATGCTGCAACAATGCGATCGCGCTCAATCCCAAAACGATCGCGTTCCAAATCGTCAAACCGGAAAATACAAGATTCGTTAGCCCAATCGCTAGTCCAATCGAAGGCACTGCAAAAATCAGCAGCGTCACAAACACACAATAGAGCGTAGACTGATAATTGCGATTCGATCCCTCAAACCAATTTTTTGTCCAGCCTTCCCATAAAGCCGAAAACGATCGATACATCTGCACCTCAGCAAGTCCTCGCCCTAAGCCGTACCACAGCTTCAACCCTTTCTGTTTAATCCGGCGACCTAGCTCAACATCTTCCACCACATAATCATGGACGGCAGCATGGCCCCCGATCGCCTCATACGCGCTGCGTCGAAACAACATGAACGGGCCGGCTGCAAATGCAGTGTCTGACTTTGGATCATTAACAGGGGCAAACTCAAACCCAACCGCCAGCAGCATCACAATCAGGGGTTGCACTAACCACTCCGACCAGTGCCGACAAAGAACCACAACTGCCAGCGATAATAGATCAATCTTTTCTTGTTGAGCATAGGCGATCGTCGTTTCAACACACTGCAGCTTGAGTCGCACATCCGCATCAATGAACAGCAAAAATTCGCCCTGTGCGTGTTTTACCGCTTGAGTACAAGCCCAATTTTTCCCGACCCAAACTTCACCCGCAGGACGCTCTCCCGCCGAGAATAGCTTCAATCGTTCATCCTGCCGTGACTCCTGAAAAAGCTCCACGATCGCTTTAGTTTCATCCGTCGATTGATCGTCGATGACTAGCACTTCAAGCTGATCCGCATTTAGCGTTGTACTCCCCAGCACGGCTGTCACACAAGCTTCAATATTCGCAGCTTCGTTGTACGCCGGAATAATCACAGAGACTTTGGGCAACGGCTCAACGGGCTGCGATCGCACCGCAATCGTCGGCGCATCTTTGAGCGCTTGATCGAGCCTTTGAGAAAAAATCGCGATCGCAACGACTGAAACAACCAGGACAAACGCAACGAGCAACACCATGCCGAACCTAACACCCAACGCCTTTAACCTTATCGCATAGATTTCAAAACCGTTGTATTTTGAGAGAGAAAGAGATACCACGATCGCACTATGAAAAAGCTCCTCCATCCTTTCTGCCGGGGCTGGCTCCTTGCTTTGGTTTTGGCTACCTTGGCTTGGACTACTCCCGCTTTTGCAACCAGTTTGTACGAAGTGCCGCCTGTTACTGATGACGTGCGCGTGGTTGATTTAGCTGAGATTATCAGTCGCTTCAATGAAGGCAAACTGACCGAAACCTTCACTGATTTAGCAAACAAAACGGGACAAGAAGTTCACTTTGTCACGATTCGACGGCTCGACTACGATGAAACGATCGGTTCGTTTGCCGATAAATTATTCAAGCAATGGTTCCCCACGCCTGAAGCCAGCGCCAATCAAACCCTGGTGGTTTTAGACAGCGTGACGAACAATTCTGCGATCGTCACTGGCGAAAAAGTCAAGTCTATCCTGTCTGATCAGATTGCTCAGAGTGTCTCTCAGGAGACGATGCAGGTTCCCTTGCAGAAGGGCGATCGCTACAATCAGGCATTTTTGGATGTGGGCGATCGTTTAGTTGCGGTGCTGTCGGGTGAACCTGATCCGGGGCCTCCTGTAGTGGTCGATCAGGTGAAAACCGAGGGAACCTTCGCATCGCGAGAAGAAACCGCGCAAAGTAATGCACTTCCCTGGGTGGTTGGTTTGCTGATTGCAGCAACGGTAATTCCTATGGTGACTTACTACTGGTACGTGCGATAGCATCCGGCACTGTAGCGACGCGATTAATTGCGTCGCTACCAGAAATTCTAAAGTGGGTTGCGATCGTCGCTCAAGCTTCCAGCGCAAGCTGAATTAACTGATCTACTAAGCTTGGATAAGAAATTCCTGCCGCTTCCCACATCATCGGGTACATACTGGTTGCCGTAAAACCAGGCAATGTATTGATTTCATTGATCAAGATTTCACCCGTGGATTCCACATAAAAGAAATCCACGCGGCTTAAGCCCGAAGCATCCACGGCACGAAACGCCTGTAGTGCTCGCTCTTGAATCAAGCTAGTAATTTCTGGAGGTAAATTCGCTGGAATGACATGGCTGGACTTGCCTGCGGTGTACTTGGTTTCATAATCATAAAAATCGCTATCAAAGCGGATTTCACCCACGACTGAAGCCTTCGCTTGATCATTTCCTAACACTGCACATTCGACTTCACGCGCTACGACTCCCGCTTCAACAATGATTCGTCGATCGTAACTTGCCGCACTGTCTAACGCTGCTTCTAGCTCTGCACGAGTCCGCACCTTTGAGATTCCGACTGATGAGCCGAGATTAGCAGGCTTGACGAAGCAAGGATAACCAAGCTCCGCTTCGATGCGATCGCACAGCTTAGGAAAAACACAGGGATTTGAGTAGACTTCAGCCCGACTGACTGCCAAATATTTCACCTGCGGTAAGCCTGCTTGAGCAAATGCCATCTTCATCGTCAGCTTGTCCATTCCCACCGCAGATCCCAACACTCCAGAGCCAACAAAGGGTTTCTGCATCAAGGTCAGCAAGCCTTGGATCGTACCGTCTTCCCCATTTGGCCCGTGCAGAATCGGAAACCAGACATCGACCTGTGCCGCTTCTGAGGGAAATTGCCAGAGATTCGTGGCGAGATCGGGACAATCGATCGCACCGGACTGCAACACCGACTGCGCCACGTCAGGCGAGCGCCATTGTCCGTCTTTCTGAATGTAGAACGGCATCAAATCGTATTTCTCGGCATTGGTCGGATCGCTGAGAGCTTGGGCAATCGATCGCGCCGATGCGATCGAGACTTCATGTTCACCAGAGCGCCCACCAAAAAGCAATCCAACGTTAAGCTTTGTCATAATCTGATCCCAATTTTCTTTGGCACTTTAGACCATTTGGAGAACTGCGTCTAGGGGAAGTCCAGAAATTCTGCAACGATCGATCAAGCGCAACGTGCATAAATCAAATGGGTATAACACCATCTACAGAGCGTGATCACCCATTTCTTTGGCATCAAGCATTATGAAACTTTGCTCTAAGAAGGAAACTTCTCTTTAAAATTTCGTTAAAGTTCAGCCGCTGCCTTCTACGTGTTTTCCGAAGCAGTGATACTCTTCGAGCAAGTGCATCAAAACAGCGCCATAAGCTAGCATCCCCTCATCTACTGCATGGAGTCAGATTCTCAAGCAGGATTTGAAGTCAGCGCCTACACCGCCAGAATTACATCTGAATTGATGTTTCGCGGGTCAATTCGCAGCAATTATCGAGAACGTTATTAACCTTTATCACAGTGCTTTAAGTCTGTGGTCCGCAGGATGCTCGCTCGAGTATGTAGAGGGCGCCCAGGGTGATCGATGCCGCAACCTTACATCTTGTACATCTGCCGATTCAAGTCAGGTTGGGTCTTGCCTTACGATTTTTGGCGACCTCATTTATAGTGTCATGTTGGCGCTTGCCCCCCCGTCGATTTTATGTTTAAGAAAAATGCAAAATTCTTCTAATGTCTTAAATGTTCTGAATTTAAGACATTCTTCCCTGTTTGATCCTGCCCCGTTTAACCTAACTAGTTCAACCAGTTCGCAGACACTCCGGGCAGCGCAGCCAGCGAACTCTCCCGATCGCTTGGTTTTTATTGATTCCTCGGTTGAACACTTTCAAAGTTTTGCCCAAAGCGCGATCGCGGGTACAAAAGTTGTGCTGCTTGATCCCGGCAGCGATGGAGTTGATCAAATTAGCAAAGTTCTCGCAGAATATCGAGACATTGCCAGCATTCACATTCTGTCTCACGGCAGCATCGGTAGCCTCACTCTCGGCAGCGCAATACTCGATCTCGGTTCGATCTCTCACTACCGTAATCAACTCCAAACCTGGTCAGATGCGCTCTCTGCTGATGCAGATTTGTTGCTGTACGGCTGTAACGTTGCGGCTGACAATTCGACGCTCATCACCCAACTCAGTGAAATTACGGGAGCAGATGTTGCAGGTTCAGTTGATATCACAGGCAATCTTGCCCAAGGTGGCAACTGGATACTCGAAGCAGCAACAGGTGCGATCGAGTCCACCTTACCGTTTGAGCGCGATCGGCTTGCCTCCTATACAGGTGTACTTGCCGAGGGGAACGGTCTACGCGGTGAATACTTCGACAACATCGACTTCACGAATTCAAGACTAACCCGCACCGATAGCACCGTAAACTTCAACTGGGGGAACGGCTCACCCGATGCTGGCATCGGTGCAGATACCTTCTCGGTTCGTTGGACAGGTCAACTGCTTGCCCCTACCACCGGAACCTATCAGTTCTTTACCACGACTGACGATGGAGTACGGCTGTTCATCAATGGACAGCAGGTGATCAACAGCTTCGTTAATCAACCTGCAACTGAGCGCACCGGCACGATTAACCTGGTTGCCGGGCAACGGTATGACGTTCGTATGGAGTATTTCGAGAACGGAGGACAAGCGGTCGCACAACTCGCTTGGGCGGCTCCAGGGATCACAAAGCAAGTCGTCCCGACAACTCAACTGTTTAGCACTGCGCCCCCACCCCTCGCATCTGAGAATGGTCTACGCGGTGAATACTTCGACAACATCGACTTCACGAATTCAAGACTAACCCGCACCGATAGCACCGTAAACTTCAACTGGGGGAACGGCTCACCCGATGCTGGCATCGGTGCAGATACCTTCTCGGTTCGTTGGACAGGTCAACTGCTTGCCCCTACCACCGGAACCTATCAGTTCTTTACCACGACTGACGATGGAGTACGGCTGTTCATCAATGGACAGCAGGTGATCAACAGCTTCGTTAATCAACCTGCAACTGAGCGCACCGGCACGATTAACCTGGTTGCCGGGCAACGGTATGACGTTCGTATGGAGTATTTCGAGAACGGAGGACAAGCGGTCGCACAACTCGCTTGGGCGGCTCCAGGGATCACAAAGCAAGTCGTCCCGACAACTCAACTGTTTAACAGTAGCACCCCAAGTACTCCGCCACCGCCACCCACGGGTACGGGTAATGGTCTACGCGGTGAATACTTTGACAACATCGATTTCACAGCCTTTAAATTTGCTCGGACTGATGCAAACGTGAACTTTAACTGGGCAAGGAGTTCACCTGATTCGAGCATTGCTCCTGATACCTTCTCGGTTCGCTGGACGGGTCAGGTTCAGCCTCTCTACAGCGATACCTACACCTTCTTCACCACCACCGATGATGGGATACGGCTGTTTGTAGATGGGCAACTGGTCATTAACAACTTTGCGGATCAACCTGCAACTGAACGCAGAGGCACGATCGCCTTGCAAGCTGGACAGCGATACGACATTCGCATGGAATACTATGAAAACGGTTCCGATGCCTTGGCACAACTCGGTTGGTTTAGTGCCAATCAAGCTCGTCAAATCATTCCGCAATCGCAGCTTTACAGCGTGCCGAATCCGGGAGCGTTCGTCATCGGAACAAATAGCGTCACCGTCGACGAAAATGCAGGCACGGCATCGATTCGCGTTGATCGAGTCGGCGGTAGCGATGGGGAAGCAATCGTCCTCTACACTATCGAAGAAGAGAGCGCCAAAGCAGGGACAGACTTCACCGCCACCGTAGGTCCGCTCGCCTTTAAAGAACTCACATTCAAACCAGGTCAAACCAGCAACATAGTAGAGATTCCAATTCTGGATGACGGCATCGCAGAAGCCATCGAAAATTTTAAGCTTGGGTTATCTGGGTTAGGAGCAAACACGACCGCCACCTTGGGAATCAACCGCACGGCGGTGATAACGATTATCGATAATGATTCGCCATCCAGCTATACATTTAGCGCCGCAGAATACAACGTCAATGAGAATGCTGGAGCGGCAACAATCACTGTTCAACGCAATGGAAATACCGCCATTGCTGGCAGCATTAACTATGCCACTAGTAATGGGACTGCGACGGCTGGTTCAGACTACACCGCAGCTTCTGGGATCCTCAATTTTGCCATTGGAGACACCAGAAAGACTTTCACGATCGCGCTCAGAGATGATACAGAAGGCGAGCGCAATGAAACCGTCAATGTCACCTTGAGCAATCCGATCGGGGGTAGTTTAGGCACTCAGCCAACCGCAATGTTGTCGATCGCAGACAATGATTTTGGTAATATCAGTCGTCAAGCAGTAATTTCGGGACTTTTGCAGCCGACTGCGTTCGATTGGACACCAGGCGGTGAATACATGTTCGTTGCTCAGAAAAATGGCGTAGTGCGAGTCACTCGCAATGGAGTGTTGCAACAAACGCCAGTCGTAGACATCTCTGAGATTGTCAATAGTCCCCGCGATCGTGGTTTGCTCGGTTTAGCGGTGCATCCGCAATTCTTTAATGGCAATCCGTATGTCTACTTGCTGTATTCGTATGATCCCCCTGAAACGCGCAGTGCTTCTGGCTTGGCGGCTCGTGATGGCGTAGGCAACCGTACCGCACGATTAGGACGATTTACCGCAACGATTACCAACGGAGTGGTGTCGATCGCTCCGGGCAGCGAAGTGGTGATTCTTGGTAGAAACAGTCTTTGGCAGTACATCAGCCGCCCAGACTTAAACAGCACCAACGATTTCAACGTTCCCGAATCGGGGAAAGACGCGAATGGCAACTACGTTCAGGACTTCCTGATTATCGATAGTGAATCTCATACAGTCGGAACCGTGAAGTTTGGTACGGACGGCTACTTGTATGTGAGTAATGGCGATGGTGCTTCATATAATTCAGTTGATCCAAGAGCATTCCGTAGCTTAACGCTCGACAACCTATCCGGTAAGATTCTGCGGATCGATCCAATCACAGGTAATGCGCCGTCCTCGAATCCGTTCTTTGATGGCAATCCGCAAAGCAATCGATCGAAGATCTGGCAATCTGGCTTGAGAAATCCGTTCCGCTTTACGATTAACCGAAATAATGGACAGCCCTACATCGGTGATGTCGGTTGGTCACAGTGGGAAGAAGTCAACACCGGACGGGCTGGTACAAACTTTGGCTGGGTGGCATATGAAGGCAACTTCAGAACGGGTGGCTATGACAGGCTGCCCAATGTCCAAGCATTTTATAGCAGTGGTCAAATGGTGACGAATCCGATTTATAGCTATCGTCACGATGGCGGCGGTGGCAATGCGATCAATGTTGGCGACTTCTACACCGGAAGCACTTTCCCTGCTGTCTATGACGGTAATCTATTCATCACCGATATGAGCCGGGGCACTGTGGATGCGTTGATCTTCGATGAAACAGGTAGAGTTGTTGGTCAGCGGCGCTTTGCCGAGGGTCTATTTGGCTTAACGCAAATCAAAACCGGGACTGACGGCAACCTATACTATTCCAGCTTGGTCACGGGTGAGGTTGGACGCTGGCGACCCGCGTAGCGTGGACTAATCTGAAAGACAGGGTTGAAGCTTACAGCCCTGTCTTTCGTGCCATTCTGCTTATGCTCGAAGCGGAATGACACGATCAACGCACCCCATTAGGTCTAGAAGCACAGAGATTCTCATCTACAATCAGGTCATGTCCGCTCAGTTGGGTCATGCTTAATTGTTATCGTCAACTGTTAGAAAAAATGCCTGCAGTGCTGGCAACCGTGATGCAAGTCCAAGGCTCTGTACCGCGTGAAGTCGGCGCGAAAATGATCATTACCGAAACCGAAATTTTTGGCACGATCGGGGGTGGAGCCGGAGAAGCAAAAGTGATTCAGCAAGCTCGGAAGGTGCTGCAAACTGGAGAAAAGCAATGGGTAGAAATTGACCTCACAGGTGCACCGCAACGGGACACGCAAGGGATTTGCGGCGGAATAATGCGCGTCTGGCTGGAGCGCTGGGAGAGCGATCGATATCTTGCTCTCACTCAGCAAATCCTGACCCAACTCGAATCTGGACAATCGGTGTCGATCGTGACTCCTTTCGCTCCACATCAGTCTCCTTATCTCTCAGAAGACTGTCTCGATGAAGCATTTATTGAAATAATTGAGCCATCCCCAACATTACTAATTGTCGGAGCAGGACACTGTGGGATTCAATTGGCGAAGGTTGCCGATTTAATTGGATTTCAAGTGATAGTTCAAGACGATCGTTCAGAATGGGCAAATGCCAATCTCTACCCCAATGCCGAGGTTTTTAACTGTCCGATCGCTGATGCTGTCGCTCAACTTGCAACACACACAGAACTTTATGCAGCGCTGGTTACTCGCGGGTATCAGTATGATTTAGCTGCCCTCCAAGCATTACTCGATCGTACTTTGCCTTGTCGTTATCTTGGAATGATTGGCAGCGAAAAGCGGGTAAAACAGGTTTTTCGAGCGATCGAGAAAGCCGGAATTTCACCAGAGAAACTTCGATCGATCTACGCGCCGATCGGGTTAGATATTGGTGCATTAACACCGGAAGAAATCGCCGTGAGCATCAGTGCAGAACTGATTTTAGTCAGACGTGGGGGAACAGGTCGATCGCTCTCGCAATCGTTGAGGCAAGTTGAAGGCTAGAACCCACGAATATAAGCAATCTCAAGGATTGTCAATAAGTAGTGTACCAAATTCGTACCAGTTTAGAGACCTTGTTACCTATTTATTTATTTATTGTTTTTTTAAGGTAACTAAGGTAACTAAGGTAACTGATATGGCTAAACCCTTACGTGAAGAGCATTTCAGGAGTTACCTTTTTTTAGAAATCAAGGTAACTAAAGGTAACAGTAAGGTAACTTCCTTCTGTTGATGCTTGGGCTAGTGGCTTAGGGGATTCTGTCGGAGCGGCGTGATTTGGAAAATGATCTGAAGCGGGCTTTTTCACTTGAAAAGCGCTCATGATTAATATGAGATAAATCCCAGTGGATACTCAGATATGGAGATAAAGCGCCCCCAGTTGTCAAAGACGAATAAAGACACCGCGATGATCATTGCGATGTACGTTCGCAATGAGATGGAGGATTTTCATTGTCAGCATTTATCTGATGCCCAGATGAGGGAACTGAATCCAATCATCAGAAACGCGATCGCTACAGCACTGTACATGCTGAGAAACTACGGAACCGATGAAACCTCAACCAAGACCTTAAACTTTCAAGGTATGTTAATTCCTGAATACTGGGAAGAACCGGAGATCGCCGAGAGTTTCGTAGCTTTGTGAGGTATCTTCGTCGAGAGCGTCGGGAAGAGGCACGAGAATCTTCAGACACAGAAGGGGAGTCCTGAAGTCGTCCCCTCAGAAGATCCTGATGAACTCATCCCCGTAGACGCTCCGACCCAAGAAAGTGCTGCAACGATGCCTTGAGCGCTCTCTAAAGCTCATTCATAAGATCTGATCAAAAGCGCTCGATTGTGGGCGCTTTTTGTTATGGCTGAGAACTTTCGCAGTCCTGACAGGCAATTTCCAGCCCTACTGCCCAGATTGCGCCGACTGCAACTACGTTTTGGACGATGCCGTCCTGGCTAGAAGCGTGCTTAAGACAGCTAGACATGGCTTAATCCGGCTTAATCCTTAGCAGGGCTAACACAGCCCTGCTGAAGCTCGGTTCAAACTTAGGCTGGATTGCGCGCAATCTAGATCAGTTTCGCTCCTCTAGCAGCTTTTGTATCTCTGCACCCGGTTTGTAGTTAATTCCAAAAGGGAGACTATCGCCATCTTCTAAGATTTGAGGTGTTACTAAGATCACAACCTCTCGGCGCTCGGTCGTGGTCGATCGACGTTGAAAGAGGCGACCTAGCAGAGGAATGTCTCCTAACAAAGGTACTTTTGTAACATTAGACTGAATTTGATCTTGAATAATGCCTGTCAGAATCAAGGTTTGAAGGTTTTTCAGTCGGATACGACCTGTTTCTAAGCGACGTTGAAGCAACAATCTAGCTTGAGTTCCTTGATCTTCAAAAACCGCTCCTGAAGGTGCGCTAATTTCGGGTGAGATATTTAAAGTGACATAGCCTTGCGAATCAATTCGATCAACGGTGACATTCACAATCACACCCGCAGGTCGAATGATCGGGCGGCGGCGGAGTGGAGTAACTGTCGTTGGGTTATTTAGGAATCGAGTATCTTCGATTGTCTCAAACCCTGAAAAGATCTCTTGAGTAAGATTTACTTGCGCTGAACTGCCTTCCTGAACAACTAAAGTAGGATTAGTCAAAATCTTTGCAGATTGATTTTGAATTGAAGCTAGTAAATTTAGTAAAAAATTACGAGCTAAAGGCACAGCAGCCCCTGCTCCTGTTGCAGTTCTGCCTAAGTTGGCAAAAAATGAACCTGTCGTATCAAATCCTAACCCAATCGTTTGATTTGCCTGATACTGTAAATCGGCATTAGAGTTACTTCCTTTGATTAAATCAACATCAATGATTTTGATGTTGATTGCAACTTGCTTGGTTAAAACATCTAACTGTTTCAACTTCAGTGTTGCAATTTCGACCAAGCGCCGAGACCCGATTAATGTCAGAGTATTGGTACGAGGCTCAGCAATCACTTCTAACCCATTGAGTAGTCTCGACTTAGAAACTGATGGAGGTTCGACTGGTAAAACAGCTTGAGGGGATCCGGCAACCGAGGAAGGCTGAGAATTAAAAGAAATGGTAGGATTCGGATTAAAAGAACTGGTAGGATTCGGATTAAAAGTATTTGTACGGTTTGGACTAATAGGATTGATCAAACTAGGGCGAGCCGGTTTATCAGAGAGTCCTTGATTTGCTCCAAGAAGTTCTAGAAATTCTTTTGCGCCTTGGTAGCGGACGTTTTCTGCGGACGTTGTTGCACGTTTGATTGAGGTTTGAGCCGTTGCAGCGGAAGCTCGCACATCAAACCCGTTAAAACCAGTTGTGCCTGCCCCAAAGCTGCTCGGTGTATTCGATCCGCTGACTGTGCCTCCAGTTTCTGCCAAACTCGTTAAATTTTGAGTCACGATCGCATCAGAAGTCGCTTTGACCTGGTTCAGTTGGTAGGTTCTCATCAGTTGAGTGCGAGCATCATCTAGATAGACATCTGAAAAATTAGGATCGACGGATGGTGCAATGGTTGGAGAAGACGGCAATTCGCTAGATGCGGCAGGATTAATCATCATGACTTGTGTTAGCCAAATCAAAGAGCTAACTTTCACGATCGCTTGGCGAGTGGAGTGGTGCATTACCTTTACGGCTCTAGTGACAAATGATCTGGTTGAACAAACTCACTAACCAAAAAAGTCCCGCACAAGCGAGACTTGTCAATGGAAGCGTCAGCAAGGAGCTAAAACGTAAAGGTTGTTCTTATCGTCCCGATCACAATATTGTCGTTTCTGCTGTCTTGACCGGGATTGACGATATAGATTACGCCTGGCGTAATTGAGAGTCGATCGTTTAGTTGGTACTTATAAAAACCTTCAAAGTGCAGGGGATTGCTATTGGTCACAGCATCACCTAAATAAGGTTCGACTCCTGCAATAAAGCCTAGTAAATTGCCCTTTTTACCAAAGTCAGGCAGCGCGACCCCGACCCCATAAGTCCAGATATCCTGTGAGCCTCGACCATCTCCGACAAAATTTGCATTCACATAAGATGCAAATCCATTAAGTACCAGATTTTGACTGAGCCTGAAGGCAACTTCAGCACCATAAGCATTGACTTGGGCTGGAGCAACATCCCCTAGTAGATTGAATCCTTGATTTGCGAGCAGAGTTCCCAGTACGCCCGTACCACCACTGCCTGCATCAAAAATGGCTGAGCGCCGATAAGCATTGACGTAAGTTAAACCAATACTTAGCGCTTCATTGGGTTTGAATGTGACCTGAGCGAGGGCGGAATAGCTTCCATTGAATAAACCATTCTTGTCCGTCGGGCTATTTGCACTAGGAGCAATATTACTGGTTGTTCCAGAATTATCTGCTAGGTAACCCGCACTGATTGTTAATGCAGAACTTGGCTGAAAATTAATGCCGACGCCTGTGCCTCCTCCAATCAAGTAGATTGGGTTGCGCTCAGCGAATAGGGAGAGTGGACCTGTAGCACCTGTACCAGAATCTAGAGCAGGATTGTTCGTAGGTGCATAGTCCGAGTGGAGCCCTCCGACTGCGGGAATGTAGACATTGAATTTATCGCTGAGATTAAAGGAATAGGATACGCGATCGAGATTAATTTGATTGCCGCCTGTACTCCGAAAGTTAAAGGTTTGTAGTCCTTCAGCGTTGGTGCCACCTGGTAGAGTCGGGTTGGTCAAAGTAAAAGCATTCGCATTCCCCGCTGTCAAACGGGTTACGAGCAGATCTCGACCTGTAAAGCTAGTATTGAGCGCCAATCGGATTCTATTTTGTAGAACAGCGTTGTTTCCTCCTGTTTCCCTGACTCCAAACTCGTCCGTCACGGCAAAGACAGCTTCGCCCGCTAGCTTAGTTGTTGTAGAGAACTGCTGTTTTTCTAGCGTTGCGGTTCGAGCCTCCAATCCATCGACGCGACCGCGTAGAGTAGTGAGTTCAGCCGAGAACTCTTCCTGTAGCTTTTGCAATGTTGCTAGATCTTCTTTCTTCACCAAGTCTGATGTTGAAGCCGCGATCAGTTCATTGACACGATTGAGACAGGCATTTAGACCTGCGGCAAACTCATAGCGAGTCAGGGCACGGTTTCCGCGATATGTCCTATCAGGATAGCCTGCAATACAGCCGTAGCGTTCAACCAGTGACTGAAGTGCCTGGAATGCCCAATCGGTCGGACGAACATCAGAAAGCTGAGAAACAGACGTAACCTGCTCAAGTGTTTCGGTGTTGCGATCTAGACTAGATGAACCAGGACGCTGCTCGGTGATTGCTTCCGGCAACGGCGAAGCTCCCGCAGCAGTAGCAATCGAGATGCCTCCTAAAAGAGCCAAAGCATTTAAGCTGAATTTTAACATTGAAAAATCTTCTCACAATTTATTTACAATGTTACTACATTCCTAGATTTAGCCAAAAAAGCCTCGCATTGAATGCTGCGGTTGCTTCAAAAGAGACAATAATACACAGAGCCGTGACCCAAAAGATCAAGCTAAATCGCTTCATATGAATTCTCCAAAACAGCATTATAGTGTGTGAGTAAACAGTGCTTTTGTTGTAATTCCTACACCGACTAGAGTAATCAGTAATGCACTAGCGGCTGGAAACAAGTTACTTCTAGGAGCTTGAAGAGGCAGTTGTTCAAACCACGATCTAGCATAAACAAGAAGCAATCCAATTCCAGTTAAAACGCTTGCGAGCCCTAAGCTAAATGCAGAAACTAGCGCCAGTCCAAACCCAACTCGACCCAAGGCGATCGCACTTAATAAAACAACTAGCGCAGAAGGGCAAGGCAACAAACCACCCGAAATTCCCAATGCTAATAGACTAGACCAGGTAATCTCAGATCCATCTGGAGTGGTTGGCAAATGAGAATGGGGATGGTGATGATGATCGTGATGATGCTCATGGGCATGATGGTGATCGTGATGATGCTCAGAGTGATGTTGAGCTTGCTTCATCAATAACCGCAGTCCAATCCCTGCCATTAGTATTCCAGAAAACGCGCTCAACCAAGGATAAACTTCTTCCGTGAGGACAAAGTGAGAAGTACTCAGCATCAGAAGCCCTAGCGCAAAGATGCCTGCGGTATGCGTTAGCGTCACAGTTAATCCTAGAAAAAGAGCGTGCTTTGCTTTTCCACGAGAACCGACGAGGTAGGCTCCCACAATTGTTTTGCCGTGCCCTGGAGAAAGCGCGTGTAACCCACCCCAAACAAATGCGATCGCTAACGCCAGTACTGTAGTCGAAAGGTCAAGTTTCTCTAGTGTGATCAAGCGGGTAAAAGCGTCATTACTTCTGCCTTCTAATGCCTGATTTGAATGATTCAGGGGTGGAAGCTTGGGGACAGACGCGGGCTGGGCTGGATTTAGCTCAACCGTAATTTTTCGCTGGTCAAGAGGACTCATCAATAACTCAGTCGGATACTGGGTGAGACGGTTTGTGATGCTAGAAGCAGTGAAATTGCTCTGAATTGGAATGCCATCTGAAGCCACAGTCATCTCCCGCCAGCCTAAACGCTGGGGATAGAGTTGATCTTCAACTTCAATACTATGAATCGCAGGGCTCTCGATCTCTTTCTGAAAAGCGCAAGTTAGGCGCAATGTCGCTAAGTCACCCACACCCGGCGGAAATTCTACCTTCGCATTGTCTAATAAAAAAGACAACGGCTGATGGTCAACTTGTAGCTTGAGATGAGCGCCAACTTCACGGCATTTCTCAGCCGGATAGTTGAGCGTTTCAGTTGTATCAGCTTTGCGGTTTCGATTCGTATCAAGTTGATGAATCTCCTGAAAAGCTGGAATCTCAGCCATATCCAGCACATAATCAACCGTGATTTGCTCGGGCGCGACTTGCAGCCCTGCATAGTGATTGATGGTGAAATTGCCCAAGGGATGGGCAGCTGCCGGAGATATCCAGAATAAAGAGGTCGCTGCGATCGCAGTTATCCAAGTTAACCCACGCACTAAGATTTTCATCATTGAGTTAAGACGCTAATGAATCTTGAACAGTAGCAGCTTTAAGTTGAGCCAAAGCTTGACGAGCCTCGGCAGCATACTTAGGATGAAATTGGGAGTTCAGCGTCAAAGCTTGCGTCAATCGTTGAACTGCTTCCCCTCGATTTCCGCAATGTAGCTCAATTATTCCACGGTGAAATTGCACCAGTGCATCTTCAGTTTTGTATCGGGTTGCTCGTTCTGCTGCCTGCTGTGCCTCTTGCCAAGCACCGTTTGCAGCAGCAGCCCAAGCTAATGTATCCTCGGCATAGATATCATCTCTAATCTTGACTTCACGACGAGCGATCTCTAGTGCTTCTGATAAATGTATCCCATGTTCACTATAGTAAACCGCTAAAGCTCGATCGTAGATGCCTTGAACCTTACTCAGATGAGCAACGACTTCAATAATCTCCTCAGTTGCAATTGCTCCGTCTGGGTTTCCCAGTGCCCGTTGAGCATCTGCTTTATATCCTAGAGTTTCGACCAAAGGAATTTGATCGATGCCTTGATTGGCAGTTTCTAGAACATTCTGCCAGCGATGCTGTACAGCATATAGCCGAGTCAATCCAGTCAACGCGGCTACATCATGCGGAAATATGGTCAGTGCTTCGTGATAGCGTTGCTCAGCTTGGGCAAGCTCTCCAGCTAAGAAAGCCAAATCACCCGCCCGCACATGAAACCAGGCAACAGTTTCTGCTGGATTCGTATAGAAATTGTCCATCTCTTGAATAGCACTGTCCATCAATCTTCGGGCAGAGGCTAAGTGACCTGTTAGCTCTAGGTAACGAGCTGAGATCGCTCTTTGCCCAGAATCCGATTGAGTCTCGATCGGTTGTAGAAGTTTTTCTGTTGCTTCATAGTTCCCAAGCTCCATCAAAATCGAGGCTTTCAGCATCTTCAGACTGACATCATCAGGTGCAGATTGCTGCGCTTTGGTAGCGGTCTGTAATGCTTCTTGAAAGCGATGTTGGGAGAGCAAGGCTGAAGCAAGAAGCATCGAAGCAGAAGCATTATGATGGGGCTGTAGAGACAGCGATCGTGCTGCGGCATATTCGGCTCTGAGTAGATCTTCGACATCTGCTGTTTCGCGGAAACGCCTCAAATATTGAGCCGCTAACAAACGCAACAGCAGAAACGAGTTCGGAGATTGACGCACTAGCCCTTCATAGTTTCTGATAATTTTAGAGCGCTCTAAATAGTCAGGAAATACGCGATCTGAATCCTCAGTAGAGATAGATGTGCCGTCGACACCAAGCGCCAGGACATTCTGAGATCCGAGCAGACCGAGTAGAATAACTAGCACCAGGAATAGCCCTAGGAGTCGTTGAGCCATATGCTTAGCGAGGATTGCCTAGATAGGGGAATGTAGGCAGAAAGTTAGCAGGATTGGCATTCACATTGTCGGTTGTGAGCGCTGGAATTGCGCCTTGAGTAATATTTGTCACAGCGCTTCCGAAAACAACTGAAGCAGTCACATCGATCACATCATCGGTCGGTCGTCTACCTCCAAAGTTTTGACCGAGTTGCGTTCCGAAATAGCTTCCGGCTGATTTAGAGAGGTCAGCTTGTATCACATCGGGAATTGCAACTGAAATCACGGCATCAGCAATTCCTTGAGGTCTTCCGATCGCATTTACAAAAGCACGAATGAAGTTCGATTGATTCGCAGCATCCTCTGTCGGTGTCCTGAGGTTACTTTCGTTGTGCGCGCTGAAATCCATAAAGAGTTCATTTAAAGCCGGAACTGCAAGGCGTTCGATCTGAGCAAAATTACCAACTCTACGGCTTGGATCCGAAACGCTGGTTGTCATCCAAACCCCAATTTTTCCGGTTCCAATCTGTGCCCTGGGGAGCTCTATCACAATTGAGTGAATATTGAACGGATCAAGAGTATCTTGGGCTTCACCCGGCGGACGAAAAGACTGTACTGTAAAGGGCGGACTGGGATTGGGCTGAACTAAGTAATTGCGATCAGGAATGATTTTAAAGAACTGTTCTAAATCGAAAAAGAACGGATCTTTTCGTGTTCCAACAAAAACGGTTGAGTCTCCAGGACCGGCAAAGACTTCATTAATTCTGCCTTGCCGCCTGCGCCCGAGTAGAGTCGAAACTGTACCGATTCTTTCTGGACGATCGGGTCCGAAGACTGAGACAGTCTGATTAGGACCTCTATCGTTGACTTTGATTTGGATCACGCGATCTTCGATCGCATCTCCATTGTTATCAATTTTGAATTGATAGAGAATACTCGGATCAAAGGGGCGGTTTTCGCCTTGAGTAATTAAGGGATCAAAATTCATGATCAAGACGACTTTGCTTGGATCTGTCGGGCTTTCAAACACATACAAATCCGTTAAATCTGCTGCTGTGCGCTGGGTTGCTAGAAAAGTCGTATCTTGATGGTCTGAAGCTCTAGCTGGCAGTGCGATCAACAGCAAGGTTAGTGACATCACAATTCCAACCCCAACGATACGAAGCCAACTCATAAACTGTTGAGCGAGCGACTGTATCGAGTCAAGAAAGATGTAAATCGTAGCCTGAATCTTCCGCATGGATAATCCCCAAAGACGTTTCATTCCTAGTGTGAGAGCGAGAGTGAGAGGCTTAGCTTCAAACAAAACTAAGGTCACCTGTAGAAGTACGTTTAACAATCCAAGCTGGATTCATCATTTGAACAACAGGATTGAGCAAGACCACCGCAACATCAAACGGATTGTGAAGCCAATGATGGAATGCTAGTCCTTTAATACGGCAAGGAGAACCCTTCGCAGGATAGATTGACTTCCAGACGGAGTGACTGTTCGTGGAAAGGCGACATGGCTTGAAATGCGAATGGTGAGACTGACTCTACCGAGACCGGGTAAGGAAAGCAATGTAGAAAGACAAAATTTGTGCTCCTTTGAATGGTGTGTGGAAAATATAGCTGTAGCCAGCCAAACTAGGACATAAGCTGAAAGAGTTCCGCGTCTCCCTCTACTAATCCAATGGCAAAACCTTACAGTGATGACTTGCGGCGCAAAGTAATGCAAGCCATCGAAATGGACGGACTGAAAAAAGCGCCGCAAGCCAACTGTTCAACATCAGTCGCAATACGATTAACCTGTGGTGTCAGCGCAAAGCAGCAACCGGAGACATCAAGCCGAAACCGAGACAAACTGTGCAGTCGAGCAGCAAAATCACCGACTGGGAGAAGTTTCGAGCATTTGTGCATACGAATCACGATAAAACGCAAGCAGAACTGGCTCAACTTTGGTGTGGCGTGAGTCAACGCACGATTTCTCGTGCCTTGCAGAAAATCGACCATACCCGCAAAAAAACGGATGGCTATAAACAGCGCGACGAAGCGCGGCGCAGTGCGTTCTGCACTGAAGTCGGGGACTTGAAAGCGCCTCACCTCGTGTATGTCGATGAGTCCGGCACGGATGAGCGCGATGACTATGGGTATGCTCCTCGTGGAGAACGAGTGTCTGCACTCAAATCCGGGAACCGACGAGGACGCATCAACATGATTGCAGGCTATCGCAATGCACAGCTCATTGCCTCGTTCACTGTCGAAGGCGCATGTAATCGCACCGTCTTTGAGACCTGGCTCGAAACCTGCTTAGTTCCGCAACTTCAGCCGAATCAAGTGGTGATTCTCGATAATGCTACCTTTCATCACGACGGGCGGGTTGCTGAGTCATCGAAGCAGCAGGCTGTCAATTGCTGTATTTGCCGCCCTATTCGCCAGACTTCAATCGGATTGAGCAGTGTTGGGCTTGGCTCAAAAGTCGGATTCGCAAACGCTTAGACAAAGCTCCATCTTTGCGTGATGCAATGGAAGCAGTTCTCAAAGATGCAACGGTTTGATCTCATATCTATCGCTGCCGCAAGCTTATGAGCAACCGCTATATATGACAAAAGCCGTATCGACCGCGTGGAAGCAGGAAAAGTAGATGTCCTAGATGCGAGTCTTGACAGCTCAAAGCTTTAGAGGCTGTTCTAATGGCGGGCGACCGGATTGGGTCTACGAGAATTATATTCAATACGTTGATAAGCACTGCCTTCGAGCAGCTGAAGATGCTTTTCGGGACGGATGGAGTGAAGGCGCTCTGAGTGTCTGGGAGCAGGTCAAAACTCAACTATAAAAGCAGCAACCCCGGATAATCTTAGGAGAGTTCGGGGTTTTGTCTGTTTGCTTAGGAAAACCTAGAGGAAAGTGCGCTTCTTAGTGGCTCCGAGAGCGTAACACCCCACGGAGAACCCAAAGACCGTCCCCAAGAATTTATTACCAATCTGACGACCCACAAGGCTTCCCGCTCAAGTTGAGCCAATCAATACGGCTACGATAA
The DNA here is from genome assembly GCF_039962495.1 of Leptolyngbya sp. AS-A5. NCBI lineage: Bacteria > Bacillati > Cyanobacteriota > Cyanophyceae > Leptolyngbyales > Leptolyngbyaceae > Leptolyngbya > Leptolyngbya sp. AS-A5. The sequence goes on from NZ_JAMPLL010000005.1 coordinate 110,537, forward strand.
ACAAAGCTCTTCCGTTCATGTCTTTCCCACGTCCAACGCACCCATAATGCAGCCTAAAGCGGAATTCTCAGGGAGAACGATTGCTTGCTTCATCAAATCAAAATGTTGTGCTGAGAAGGTTCTTTAGTTTCCGCAAGCGCGGTTACTTGATTACTCCAGTTTTTACACCGTGATATACCGCCACTTTTAAGGCATCTTCTATTAACGGTACGAGTTGAGCAAGTCTCTTTTTCAAATCTCGATTTTCATCAGCAAACTCGCTAATCACATCACTGTTGATTTCTCTGGTGATTTCTTTCTGAGTATCATCTTTAAGAAAATATTTAATGTTTCTTACTCTCTCTCTCAACTCGTTTGAATCTACATCTAAATACTGCTTAATCTCCTCTAGAATCTCTGCTACTGTCTTCTCGTTTCTTCGACGTATCTGAGCTTCCGTGTAGTTGCCATCGGGATCTGGGAGTCTTTCAAGTTGTTCTGGAGTCGGCACTGAAATAAAAGCTTTACTGTCAGCATCAATGCGCCAACCGTTCCCAACGTTCATCATCTCTTTCCCGCTTGAAGTCGAGAAGCGTCTGTTCTCAACCGTGAATGAGTTGGCAAGTTTGAGAGTGATCCTTGCAGTTCTTTCTACAGCAGGTCTGTTGAGTGACCCAAGCTTTGGTTGCTCTGTATGGAACCCAGGATCAAGCGTTAGCACAACGATATCGCCTTCCTCTAGATTTGAAAGTTGTCTTGCTGATTCAGCTTTAGAATCGCCGCTTTCCATTTGTCACCGCTCCATCAGTGCGACCCAAGGATAACGCGATCAGCTGTTCCTCTGCCACTGTTAGATTTGGTCTTCAGTCGAAACTTCTGCCCGACCGCAAGATCTATCTAGCCCTCCTCCAACTCAAAATCCTCTTTTGCCGCACCACAAACCGGGCAGACCCAATCCTCAGCAATATCCTCAAAAGCCGTACCCGGTGCAATGTCACTATCCGGATCTCCTACAGTGGGGTCGTAAGTGTAGCCACAGACGCTACAAATGTATTTCTTCATAAGCTGCTCTCCTAAAGATCTAGAGCCTTTACTTGTACCGGGATCGTGCCTGCTAACACACCACCTTGAGAAGGAGGAAAGCCCCGCCCTAAGCCTGGTTATCCTGCAAAGAATAACTTACAAGCCTCCTGTCTGTTCCACAAATTAATCCCCCGATAAGTGCTTATGCTTCTCAGGGGATTTGCTTTTTTACCCGTAGCGGTAAAAAACCCTACTTTTTTCTTTTCACCTGCGTTGCTGCGTACTCTCGGATCATCTCTTCATCCAACTCATCGATCGCGCATCGGTTGGCTTGGGCGCATTCCTTCAGAAAAGCTTGGGAAGCGATCGCAAGATCAACGATAAAACTTTGGGCAGTGCTTAGGTTCTTACTCATGCTTCGTCCTCTTGCGACTTGGGCTTTCTTCCCGCACCCTCACGTCTACCACCCCTTGGGTCTTTGGGTGGCTCTTTATCTGGAGGGATAGCCCCTACACCCTGACAGTACCGCCACAGAATCCGCTCAACATATGCCCCAAGGCTTTCATTAGACCCTTCCGATAGACGCTCCAGGGCTTCGATCAATTCCTCATCTAATTTAAATGTCTTTGCTTTTCGGGGTGGCATTAGAACCGGACTCGCGACCATTTTTGTATCTCCAATCAATAACTATGGTTTAATCCTACTCTGTTTTTTCAATAGTATACCAAAAGATAAGAACAGACTATCGCCTAGAAATCAAGCTAAATCTCCGTACTTGATGCTAATAGGGGATTTAGTTCTGGTTCTCTAACACGATAGACATAACAAAATTAAATTCAAAAGTAATACCAAAATAGAAACAATGGTGTACTATTGAAATATGCGAGGGGAGAAACAACCCTGAGACAACCCGGACACAGGGGGCGCTGATGAAGCTGCCAGAGACACCGGAAGCCCTTAAGGGCAAACACAGAACCAAGCCAAGTAAATACGCCGCTATCTGGGAAGGAGACCGACAGGGGGACTCCAGAAGGGCACTACACAAAGACTTCAGAGATCGAGCTTTTGACTATCAGAAGCCGATCCTCTGGATTCTCCAGAAAAGCAAAAGCCGCTCCCCTAGCGACCAAACCACGGGAACGGCTCAACCCCATCGTATGACAGAGAGGTTTTCACAATGATAGTACAAACGACTGCGACCTGTTCCCAGTGCAGAGAGTATGACAAAGGACTTTGCAAACTGAGGGCGCGTGCTGATTGGGATAACTGCCACGTCAAGCCAGATCGGAAGCCTTGCCACTTTGCCGATTTGTTGCCGTTCTAGTCTCCCCCAAATACTCAGATTGACGATGAAGCCCAATCACTCAAAGGAACTCAAGCAATGACCACGCAGATTAATACAAACGGAATGGATGAGATTTTCGCTAACTATCTCGCGATCGTCCTTGGGGAGCGACCAGCACCACGCAAGCGGGGAGTCAACTCCAAGCTGTTTCAAGATTCCCTAAGTCTTTACGTCAACTACTCAGGTGCGCGATTCGGACAACTGCTTGAGATGGTTAAGCGAGGCGATAGCAACGCTCGAAAGCTATTGATCAGTGCTGCCGTATCGGGCTGGAAACGGCAAGCAGAATCAGCACTATTCACTCAATCGGAGGGACTTGTCAGTGTTTAAGGTTGGCGATTTTGTTTGCTGGCGCGAGTGTCCAGGGCATCTATCGGCATTTGCTAGAGGTCAGATCCAGGAAGTCAAAGGCGACAAAGCGCGGCTCCGATGGTTCGCGAGTTTCCATCGGATGTCTGAGATGGATCTCATAGAACCTACCGAGATCGAGCAACGGAGAAACGAAAGCTATCGACAAGCACCAGAGGCTTAATACACAAGCAAAATTCTAATGCCTACCGGAAACTTTCCACGGCTCCGGTAGGCGATCACCCACTATCAACATGAGGATTACTCCTAAGATGGCGCGTATTATTGACCGACTCTCAATTTCAATGCTGGCAGTCTTTTTACTTGCCGCGACATTATCTGCCTGTTCCCAAAGCGCAAAACCCACGATTAAGCCGGGGACAGTCTTCACTCAAACCGCACCGGGGTCTAAGGTCTATCGGGAAGCGCCCAACGATCGCCCGATGATCACTAACTTTGACGCTAAACGATAGGCAATTTGAAGCCGTCCCCAGCTACCAACTAACGGACGGCTCACCCAACAAACAACGCAAATCATTTGAGGATTTTTTAATTATGCCTAAAGCCGTTGGTTACTACACGAATTGCGCAGAGTCCCATCATCTAATCCACGCCTTCGGAGACTCACTCGAAAGGCTCGCCGCTAACGATAAATTGGCGCTGATTGCAACCCTCTCGCTCTGGCTGGCAGATGACAGTAATAACCTGACGATCCCTGATACAGCCCATTGGAATGAGATCCCGATGTCCCCCAACCTCGCTAGGGCAGTATCAATCATTGAGGAAATCGATCCAGGTGATGCCTTGAGTTTAATGGCAGCAATCCTTGAGCGGTTGCGACATGAGGTTAATCAAGCATGATTAAACGCCTTTCAAGTTCCGATGGAACAACTTTTAGAACGTTCCTTTGGTGCGGTTCGGTCATAGCGGGGCTGTTTTCTGTGACTGCCTTCGTTACGGGAATGTCGATCGTCGGTCAACAGACACAGCTTCAAGCCATCAAAGACGGGCAGATAGATCAAACCACACGCAATCAAACCCGCCAGATTGAGGCAAAGGGTGAAATTGCTAAGACCTATCAGAAAGCAGGAATAGGGCAACCCGTTCGCAACTTCATCATCCTGAACGGGACTCAGCAAAACGTGATCGACTTGGCATCCAGGAATGCTCAAGTGCTAATCAACTCGATGGTCGAAGGGGAGCCGTTAACCCTGCTAGACAAACACAACAACGTGATCGGCTCATTCGACGGTAAGCAAGTTTGCAACATCAAGAAAGACTGTATACAAATCGCAAGGTAACTCCAATGAAAACTAGCGCAACGAAAACGATCGAGTACGAAGAAGTCGGCAGCAAAACCTTTAAGCCTAAGCGTAAATCAGGTTTAGGTCATGCCCTGTTTAAGCCGATCAATTGGGCATCCAACGGATTTAAGTGGCTAACGAATCCCAATTCTGACGGCGGCGGACAGTATTTAATGAAAGGCTTTGCTGTTCTGCTTTGCGGTTTGACGGCAGAGAACGCCTACCAAATGTTGAATGGTAAAGAGTCCGCTCGGTTCATCCCCAAGCCTCTGATTAATGACGGTGCGAGAATTGAACGAGTATTGCCTTTAGGTGCTGCTGGGAATGCGGTAGCAGGGACTTTAGCAACCCTTCCGAATGCGGTAGGCGTTCGGAATCCCGATGGCTCTAAGCTTCAATGGAAACCTTTTGGTGAGCCTGATTTTATTGTTTGGTTCGATGGCGACTTCTATATCGCAATTCTGATTGCGGCTGGAATCAACGCGATCGAGGCGATGTTCCTTCGACGGGTCAAGTTAGAGGTTAGGCAACGCCAGCTTAAGAACGCAATCCAAACTGATGAGCAAATCGCGCAATCTCTGACTTATGCAGAGAAGAAAGCAGAGGCGCAACGACTAGAAACCAAGCTGCGAGAGGTTCAAGTTAAGACGCATGGCAACGGCGCGATCCTCTTTAACGGCGTTGTAATCTTCGTTGTGTACCTTGCAGAAGGAGCAATGTTCTTTGCGACATCCGCGCCAGGCGTTTCAGTTGTAACAACTTCGATCTACGGCTTCCTTTCGGTATTTGGTGCTGAGATCTTCTGGTCGCTAGGAGAGTCAATGGAAGATCGGCACGAAGCCGACGAATAACGTTTAAGCCCTTTGGAAATCCAAGGGGCATTTTTATTACTTCGGAGTGTTCCCATGAGCCTATCTACCCAAGCTGATCAGCCTACCCTAGACCAGATTCAAGACATCCTACAATCCACCTTGGACGCGCTACACAACCAAGCTGCTAGTAATAAGCTTGCGTTCAACACCTCCAAAACCACAGGGTTAGGATCAGCCGTTCTAGGTGTTATCGCTTGCTTCGGTGTTCCTGCTTTGGGCATCCCTGCTGCGATGATCGGAGCCGCCACATATTTAACGGGGCTGATCGGGGAGTCAGCAACTACGGATCAAGTGCGATTACTGCCATTTTGCAATATCGATTTAACAGGTTTTGCAAAGGTGCTTACCCAATCAGGCGCGGCAGAATCTACCGATCTAGAGTTTGCCGCATATCTGCCTAAGCGCGATCGTCTTCTCTATTTGCTGATCCTGACCCAAGGCGAGGGATTAACCCACCTCCTAAGCAAAGTACCGATGAAGCAATGGGAACCAACGATTGAAGCGCTATTGAATCAGACGATCCGAGGCTTGCGTAAGGTTGGGGGAGATGTCAGCTATCAAACTTTTATTCAGGATGGCGCGTCAATCCTTGAGACAGAGGCTAGAGAACTAGGCGTAGAAATCCCAACCATAGAGCGTAGGGCTGCTATTCCCCCAACTGGAGATCAATCGCAACCTACCGAGCAACCAAAAGCCATCATCGGAGGCAATACTCGATCAGTCGCGGTAGATGTCCCCTCGCAACCTGCAACCGCTAAGCACCTCACTTTAGAGCAAACGTTAGCGCTCCCCTTGGGTGAACGTGCTGATTATGTGATGTCAGTGCTTGCTGAATATGGGTGCGACTTGCGGAATCTCGTAGGTCGTCCAACATTAGCGGCTGGTGGGTTGCAACGTTCAGGAAAGACGACTCTAATCCTGTTGCTGGCAATCTTTGAGAAAGCAAAAGGTCAGAAGGTTTACTACGTTACGCGAGACAGCGACCTCTATCCGATTGCTTTCGATGGGTACGCAAGCGGCTCCACAGATAACGCGGTAGCAGCGCTGATGAACTTAAGCGATCGTATTAATAGCGGTTCGATGGGAGCGCTCAAGGGCGAGACTTGGATTCTAGATGAATTCAGTTCAACCGCTAAGGAGATGTCCGATAAAGTCAAGGATCAGTTCTGGGGCATGGCTCTAACGGGATTCGCTAAGCAGGGCGGTAGAGTGCGCTTTATCGTTCACCACAAAACCGCATCAGCCAATGGGATTCCGGGCGGCGAAGCTGAAACGTTCAAGTCTGAAGTAAAAATGTTCTGGACTGAACGAACGGAACTAAGCGACGGAACTTATCAACCCTCTGGAACTTACGAGCTACTTGCTGAGGTAGCAGGACATTACAAAGAAACTGGGGATAAGTTCACCATTCCTAGCTGGCTAAAGTCTGACATTAACCCCGCTTGGCACGATAGCCCATGCCCAGTGCGATCGCTGCTGACTTTCTTCCCTGAGCTAGACACTCGCAAAGGTGCGATCGCGCAACCGCTAACGCAAGCTAAAGACCTTAACCCATTCCAACAGACACAAGCTCAAGTCACAACGGTTGATCAACTCAATCGTCTGTTAGAGCTACCAAGCGCTCAACATGAGGTGAACGAGAGCGCGATCGAGGTTTCCTCATCTCAGGGAGAGCTTAAGGCTGCATTCCCAAGTTGGAAGCCGAAGTCGCTAGAGGTTGCATCCTTTGTACTGGACTGGATGCGGAAACGACCGGGAGAGGGTAACTCAGCCGCTCAGATCCGAAATGTTAAGCGGTTGAGAACTGACGCAAGCTTGGACAACGAGACGATAGAGCGACTGTTAAAGGCTCTTCAGAGCAAAGGATTTGTGATTGAGGAGTCCGGGAAATATTCGGCTGCAATCGCACAACCCGATACCGATGAATACGACTTCTAACCCTTAAGGACTTTTGCAAATGGAATGCTCAGAAGCGATCGCGGCAACACGGATCGAAAATCACGCCACAGTTAAGCAACCTCGCTCATGGGTTTTGTGCGCGTTCTATTTACCAGATGACGCGGCTGAAAATATTCCCGCGATCGATCTGGTAAAAGTGCGGGGGCAATACTTGATCGGTTTCAACTTCCGACCGTCTAAGGGTGAGATCCTTCCCTACGAAGGTCATCTCTGGCGGGTAAAAGGGGAAGTCGTGCAGTTTCCAGCCCGATACCGTAGCAGAGGGCGCAAGGATACGCCGTTTGTAATTTGCGAATATGTCGAGAGCTGCGAGAGTGAGATGCAAATGTTTAGTCGGATGTTAGAGCTTTCAGGTAATGTTTAATCTCTCGGTTTTAGTCCTTAGTCGCTTAGTCCGAGATAGCAAAATACGCTTAGTTCACCGTGACTAAAGGGACTAAGGGCGCGATTAAGGACTAGACTAAAACACCAGACTAAGCCGACTGAGAACTTTTATCGCTCTACAAATGCCCTTAATTGATGTTACGAAATACCGCTATTTTTCAATGGTTGGGGTTAGAAAATACCACAGGTAAGCGGGTATAGGTAGGGCTAAAACGAGGAAATAGGCATAAAACACAAGATGACTACATTTTGTCTACGCTGTGCCTACGCTGTGCTAGAATATTGCTAAGTAATGAATCAGGAGGATTTCGCAATGCTTTTAGAAACCGACCAGAACCCACTCAAAGTTAACGAGCCGGATCTCGCCACATCGATTTTGATCGCCGTCGATCGCGGTAATTCCTCAAGCAAAATCGCCATCTCGATCAATGGGTATCCTTTGCCAGCTTTCAAGATTCCTAGCTTGATTCGTGATGCTGGAACTTCCGAGGGAGCGATCGACGTTGGCGGCAAACGATACTACTCAGGTGCGGATGCCTTAAGCCAGCTTTCAGGAGGGACGGTTGAAACGCCGCTAACGACTAACGACAAGGTTCGGAACTTGGCTCCGGTCGTAGCTCATGCAATCGGACTGGCGGCGCAACAAACAAACATCAGCAAAAACATCCGAGTAAAGGCGATCGTTTCTTCCCCCTTTGCTGGACAACTTTTAGACCGAGATTTACTAGCGGAGCTAAAGCGGCTAGAGAATGGTTTTAGTTTTAACGGGCAAAGCTTCCAAGCCGAGATCCTTTCTGTCGAGTCGAGATTTGAAGGCGCTGTCCTGCTGGAAGTTTGCCCACAATACAACGGGCTAATCGATTCGGGCTACGGCACTCTATTGGCATCCTACCGATCAGGCAAGAAGATTATCCAAATGCCATTAGTCGGAGGCGACGAAGGCGGACTTTCTTTAGTGATTCGTGACTTACTGAATGATGAGAACTTTCTACTAGCCGTTCGCAAGTCAGGAGCAACCGCACCACCATCTGCGGAAAAGCTCACTCAGAAGCTATCAGAAGGCGTTGTAGAACTACGAGGCATTAAGTTGGCGGGATATATCAAGCCGCACCTTGGAGAGCTTAAGCAGCGCATTGAGCAAGCGTCTCATCAAATGCAGAACGAACTAACGAGATCGACCGGGGAGAAGTTCCAAGGCAAGATTGCGTTAGTGGGTGGAGGAGCAAGCCTGCTTAAGTTAGTCATCCCAGAAGCTCCGCTCTCCAAGTGGCTAGACAAACACTGCTTAGACTTGCCGACGGATCCCGATATTCAAACAGTCGAGACGATGCACCAACTTCTAACGATGGGAGGCGCGGCGTAATGGCGAGTCCTATCCTGAGAATCCGTAAAACAGAGCGCATTGAAGGTTTACTCGATCAAGTGTGGCAAGTCCGCCCAGAGCTAAAGGATGATCTTACTGGCACTATTACAGCCGCATTAGGGGCACTTGTCCGGGAAGCTCTTAGGGCGGATCAAACACCTCTTAGAGATGCGACTGGAACTATAGATCCGATGCCTAAGCAACCGGAGCTGGAGCAGAAAGCAGCACCATCGATCGACGAGTGGGACTAACGCAAATCGCCCTCTAGGACGCATAAGGAGCATTTCACATGAGACCGTCGTCTAACGGCACTAAAGATCGAGGCGTAACAGCCATTCACGAGGCGGGACACGCGATCTTTGATTGGCTTGATAGCAGCAATTTTGAGATTTCGATCTACAGCAGTAATTCACAGAAAGCGGGAGAGGTGACGCACAACAAGTTTGTCGGAAATAGAACTTCCGCCGCACTGTCGATCGTAGGCGCGTGGGGTGGCGTTCTCGCTGAGGGTCGGCACTTGAACGAAGAAGACCCCTACGATCTCATCTATACCAGTGGGGTGGGTGACTACGAGTGGATCGATCGTATCTCTACTCAATGGTTTGGTGAGGATGCGGATTACATTGCTGGTGAACTGTCTGATTATGTGAAGACAATTATCGATCGTTTCTGGAGTCAGATCGAGAGAATTGCGTCGCTACTGCAAGAGAAAGATATCATTTCCTCCGATGAGATTGCAGCAGAGATCGGGACGTTTAGCTTCGCACAGTACCAGGAAGAGATAGTTAAACCGCTAGAGGTTATTATCGGAGCGCAAAGGAACTTAGAGATCTCTAACTAGCCAAAGCTACAACCCCTAGAGAACGTTCTCTAGGGGTCTTTTGTCGTGTCGTACACCCCACATTTAGGCACATATAGCTATCGCTCTAAGCCGAAACACTAGGGCTGCCGTAAGCAGGTGCTGGAAATTCCTTGTAGTTTCCAGAAGCCCATGTCACTATTAATTTAGAGATACAGACAGATTGCAGCAAAGCTATGAAGTACCCGCACCGTTTAGATTTCAAAGTTACACAACCGCAAAAGGACAATCTCAAGGAACTTGCTGCGGATTTAGGTTACGAATCGGTTTCGAGCTTCATGAGAGCGATCGCAAACAAGAGATTGACTGTAACGAAACCTTGAGGCTCTATCAGTAAATTAATTGAGAATTTGAAGAATGATTACCGGAACACTTGACTACGCAAAAATGCACGATTTTGATGAGTTTTACCCGAAAGCTGTTAAGTCGTATGCCCGATACTGCGATCGCAAAGGATACCTCTTCACGCAACCATCGGAAATTAGCTCGGACTGGGATATCGAGACGCAGCAGATGACATTGAGAAACGGTCTTGGAGACATTGCCACGCTGACACTGAAAGGCAATCGATTCACCATTGCCGAAGTTATTGCTTAACTCCCTAAGCATCCCACTGGAGAATCATAAGACTTTGTAAAGATTTATTACGATTTTCCAGTGGGTTGGCCCTAAACGGTATCCATCGATACCAAAAGACCCCAAAAAAGACCGATTTTGCAGACCGAACACTGTAGCGGTATAACCGCAAGCGAGGCACTCAGATGGATCGATTTAGACACGCATACCCCCCAACCGCCGTTAGGTTTAAGCGCCCCTTGTTGGAGCAAGCGACGGCATACGCACAAGAGGCGGGAATTCCCCGCAATCGACTGATCGGAATGGCGCTTGAGGAGTTCCTAGAGCGCAGAACGCTCGGATTGACCCAAGCAAAAACCCCGACCTCTAACTAGAGAAAATCGGGGCGATTCAATAAACTTTGTGAGTCTAACTATGGCACGATTTGATGTTTTCGATAACGAATGGGATATGTGTTCCTGGCGACACGGCGAAGGAACAGGATGCGGTGGAACCCTCGGATTCTGCCTTGATTGGTGGGGCGTTCATCCTGACTGGCTCCCAGAGATGGAACGATTAGCCAATATCCACGGTGGTTTAACCTTTGGCGATGATGACCTTGGCCTGGACATCCATCACCCGACTAAACCCGATCACGCTCCTCTGTTTCACGTATATTGGTGCGTTACCACTCCTCGCAAGCAGCGACAGGAGCAGGGATCTCTTGCTGATCTGCTCAAGCTAAACAAACACGTGCCAACACAGCAGAAGCTCTCTCCTGACCTGTGCCCAAGCTGCAAGAGTCAAAACCTACGAGTTCTGAAGGGTAAGGCACAACACGCGGCTGAGTTACGCTGTCTCAACTGTGATCGCTTTCAAATGGCTTTCTAAGTCCGATCCGAGAGCGTCACAGTTTGTTGAACCTGCTAAGAATGTCAGCTTTCTGAATCGCTGCCTCAATCAGTAGACAGCAAAAAGGCGAGAGCTTACGACCCTCGCCTCCAATTTCTTCACAGCCTCAATCCACCTTCCGAGCGGTCAAGAGCCGTATAAAACCATGGTACTTTCTAAAGATCTGTCTGTCAACTCAAACACCGAAACCGCTACTATTAAGGCGTTTCAAGAATCCGTAAGCACTTTTACTTACGAGGCAAACTTCAAGATCATTGGTAAGTGCGACCCGCAAAAATTGAGCTATCCGGGCGCATTCCGAAGAGTAGAAGGGAGTTTGCAGGATCTCGCGATCCATATCTCTAAAGGACATCCTTGGAAGCCTGCACTAACTGACGATGGAGCGCGGCGGGTGCAATTTCACTGCAATTTTGCAGAGATTTTAGGGGTTGATATCGACGCAGGGATGACGATCGAGGAGGCTTTAGATCATCCGTTTATTGGGCAATTCTGCGGACTTGCGATCGAATCCACTAGCTCGGCTCCAGAGCATAACAAATTCCGGCTTGTGTTTCGATTTGAGCAACCGTTAACTGATTGGCAGGACATCCGACTCTGCATTCAATTTTTGTTTGAAAAGATCGGCGCTGGAGACGAGGCTTGCAAAGATGCGTCACGATTCTTCTTTGGAGCCAAGGATCGAGAAGCTTTTCTCCTGAACGAGTCTGCAAGATTGCCTGGAGACTTTCTAGAGCAGGCGCGGAAGTGGCAAGCGGATCAAGAACGAGAAGCGCAGGAAGCCTACGATCGCGCTCAAGCAGCACGTAAGGCTTATCCAGAGTTTGAGGAGAAAGATCAATTTGATCTCGTTAGAGAGGCATTAACGTTTATCGATCCAAAGCTTAGTGTAGGTGATGGTCGCTACCCGGAATGCTTTCCTGTCTTGTGTGGGCTTGTACACGGATTAGGAGAGAGCGCGGCAATCCAGCTTTGTGAAGGGTGGTCGCCCTCAATTCGTGGGTGTTCTTGGGATGTTCCTAAGTTAGTCGAGAGTATCAGTAAAGGTCGCTCTGGAGTAACAGCAACGCTCGGAACAGTCTTCCATATCGCAAAACAACACGGCTTTAAGTTTCCATCCTACGAGACCCGCAAAGCTCAAACCCGCTACAACGAAGTGATCGAGGCAACCGCAGAAGTGCGACCGGAGAAGACATACAGCCAAGTCGAATGGAAGTGCCTTGAGACTGTTGATTTCAAGATCGGAGACTGGAAGAAATTCTACGTGGATGCGTCTGAAGAATGGCGCGTAGACAAGCTACAGGAACGAGCTAAGACCGACAAGACGATCAGGTTTTTAGGTGTGTTTGAGGGTAAAAAGGACGGCGTTAAAACGCTGCTGGCAAGCTTTGAAGAGTTTCAACCAAAAACGGACTTTGCCTTTGAGGTTGAAAAAGTCTTAAAAGCAGACAAGGGTGAAGGACTTGAAGGTGGATTTGTCCTCAAGGTTTTACGAGTCGAGGGATCGGAATTGGTACATAAGAGCGTTTTTATCCGATCTTCTGAAACCAATACGGTTAAAGATTTCAAAACAGCGCTACAGCGTGAATACGGCTCGATCCTGCCATGCACAATTTCTCATGACGAGCTACAGGAACTGCTTCAGAACCGAGAGGCAGTCTACAGACGGAACGGAGGGAGGACTTACCGACTTGCGCCACGAGTGGGTAAGCAGCATGACGGAACGTGGGTGTTTGAGGACTGCCAACTCAAACCAGATGGGACACCCACTACCGAAGCGGAATCACTTTGGGTATTCAATCAACTACTGGGTGAGACGGAAAAGATTCCGTCTCCTAAGATCGGATCTCCAGATCCAAAAGCGCTGAACCGCCTTGTTTTAGCAAGCAAAAAAACGTTTAGTGAAAAAGCGCATGGATTCGTGCTTTTGGAATGTGGCAAAGTGAGCGCGATCTCGCATAGAGATACTGTTATGTCACGCCTTGGGTACTTCCCCCAATCCTGGATCTTTGGAGAGAAAAACTCAGGCAAGACTTATGCAGCGACGATCGCCGTTTCAATGGTCGGGATGCACAAGTTTACGATTTCAAAGTTCACCGAATCGGTATTGTACGAGCGCGTCAAGTCTCTAGGATGCTTGGCTTTCTTGGTGGATGACCCTATTAAACCAGGGAAGAGACAGCCAGAGACACGGGAGCGTGTCGAGGATTTTCTTTGGAACAATTATGGCGGGGCTTCACGAGTGGTACGAGGTAACACGCAAACACCACACACCAGCGTTTTGTTTACCGGAAATGTTGCCGTAGGTGAGAATGCAGCAGCGCTAGAGTCACGGCTCATCAAGTGGGAGTTCCCAAAGGAGCAGATCGACAAGTCCAGTGAGGACGAAATGCAAGCGGCGATCGAGCAAGCGTCTAGCGGATTCTACAAGATTGCGGCGATCCAATACGATCACGAAGCTTTCAGAAGCATCGTTAAAAGACTGAACGGCTACATGCCGGATATCGATTCTCGTATTGTTGAAGCACTAGCGCTTAACATCTTCTTTACGCAAGAATTTTTGAAGTGTGCAAAGTACGAGTTTGATGTTTTTGAGTTCTGCGTGAAATACATCGTTCCCCAGATGGCGACTTACGATTCTACTAAGGACTCGCTAACGGACTTTCTTGAGAAGCTAGATCAATTGCAAGCCGAAAACCATGTAGGCGAATGGTGCATGAGAGAGGTTGTTACTCGCGAAGGCAAGAGATTTCTTGCTGTCTATTTGTCGATTGCGTGGGAGAAAGTTGAAAAGCACTACAATCCCAACTACTCAAGACAGGGCTTACAAGCGCTCATCGAAGCTGCTGGCGGTAAGATCAATCAAAATCAGAAGCTTGTTGCAAGCAGAACTGAATGGATGGAGTACCAAAAAGCGATCTCCCAATGGAATCAGCTATCACCACACGAAAGAAACGCAGGGGAACCACCCGCAAAACCTAAACCTACGGAGTCTCGGAAGTGTGCTTTGATTCCTGCAAGCCTGCTACCCTCAGAGCGATCCGAGGAGCCGACCGAAGCAGTACCAGAAGTGCAGGAATCAGACGACTGGACAAGCATCGAGGGTAGAGCGGCAGATCCCGGCAAGGTTGAACACGCACCATTATCGGATGGATGGCAACCAATAGAGGGTGATGCGATTCTTGTAATGGACGGAACTGAGTTGAGAGCGGCGACTGTCCTTGAAGTGCCGGGAGAGAACCCCTTTTGGAAGGTTGCTTTTGTGGACTCAGACAAACCCCTCATTTTATATAGCGTAGATGCAATGAGACCATACTCAGAGGTGGCAGCATGAACGCCTCTGATACCGTTTGGCTAACAAAAGCGCAAGCCCTAGATCGCACTCAAGTTTCTGAGTCAACTTTGGAGCGGTGGATCAAAGATGGATTTCTTCTTCCAGGTATCCATTACGGCGGGAAAGGTCAGCTACGCAGGTTTGACGCTGAAATGCTGGATGTCGCAATCCGATTCCAGAATGATTTGAAATCCCACGAACAAGCGATCTCCCTGAAGCGACAGCAAATCTTTGGACGAAAGAAAGCGTCCTAGCGAAAAAGCAAAAACTGAAATCGGCAGTTACCTAAAAAATCTGGGTAACTGCCGATTTTTCTTAGGTAACTGGCTGGAATGCCCGTACAGAGCAAGTTTTGAGTGTGTTTTGAGGGATAGTTACCGGGACATCTGGGGGTTAGTTACCTTCCCGTTACCGTGCCAAGGTAACTGCTCAGGCTTTTACGCAGCAAGCATTTCAGCCTCTAGTTACCTAAGTTACCCTGTTTTTGCAACAATAAGTGCCAACCTATAGGAAAGATCTAATCGAGGTCGGTCAATCGAGGCCTATTTGTCGATCCATAATATCGATCGCTCAATGTGCGAGGGGTATTCCCTGCGTACTCGGCGGCGGTGGCTAAATCCAGATTACCGCTACTTAACTCATGGCTCCAGCGGGTGTGGCGAGTCTTGTAGGGGCTACGATACTCAATCCCAAGTTTTTCTAGTGCGGGTTTCCAGTAGCTACGCCTAAAACTATCCCTACGTACTCTTAAGCCCTTGTGGGAGAGAAACACGGCATCTGAGGTAGCGTTTTTTCTCATCGCTTGCAGCATGGCTTGTAGCTTTGGAGGAATAGGAACATATCGATCCTTGCCTGTTTTAGTGTTTTTGATTTGGCGTGAGCGCAGATTATAGGACTGCTTGATCCAAACCTCAGAGCAATCATCATTTAAGGCACTCCAATCCAGGGCGGCGGCTTCACCGATGCGACACCCCACACCAAACAGGAATCGCACAAAGTTCTCATAATGATGTCCTTTGAACGCCTCTAAAATCTTTGCGATTTCTTCAGAAGAAAATGGCTTAGGTCGCTGCCTGTGTTCCGTCTCTACTTTTAGATCAAGCCAGGGATTTGCATGAGTGACGCCTTTCTTGATTGCCCATCGCCAAATCGCACGTAGTAGGGTGAGGTTCATATTCACGGTTTCGTTCTTCTGGGTGGCTTGAAGGTAGCGCACAAACGAGACTGCTTTTTTATCGGTGCAAGCCTCTACGGTGATCGAGCGTTGGAATTTAGCAAAATGATTACGGAGAGTACGATAGCGGTCTAACGAGGTTGTCTGATCCTCCTTGAAATGAGCGGCAATATATTGATCGATCAAAACTTCAGCCGAGATCGATTCGGGTCGGCTTGAGCTTTGCTTGTATTTCTTGAGAGAGTAGTCAAAATTCCCACTAGCGATGTCTAGCTCGATTTGCCTTGCAAGCCTTTCCGCTACAGAACGATTTATCCCATTTGCAGATCCAATGGACACTGTGAATCGTTTCTGCCGTCCTACTTCATCGAAATACGACCATCGCAGCCTGTAGCGGTTATCAACGACCTCGATCGCGACATTTCCTTTAGGTGTCCTTGTGCCCATCGCCTGAAAACTCCGTACCAGTTTCGTACCAATTTTAGAAGAACGGCGACGACTTCTGAGGCTTCCAGACGCTACCCGTTGAGAATGGATCGGAGGCAGAAACATAGATTAAATCTCTGAAACATCCGGCGCAGAAGCGTTTTTAAGGATATTGAATAAAAGAATTTTGCTTACTTACTTTCTCGCAATCGTTGAGAATGATAAACTGAGAGCCTTAATTTGAATTACCTATGCCACAAGTCGAATTCAAAACATTAGTAACTTCAGTTCGGGCTGGAACACATCTTGCAAGTTTTCCGACCGACACTGTTCCTGCATTAGCCGTAAGACCCGATCGAGCCGAGCTAATCTATGTCGCTAAACAACGCAGCCTTGATAAGCCTTTGATTTTGATAGCAAGTGAAATCGAAGAACTTTGGAACTATGTAAAAGGCAGCGATTGGGAATTAGAAATCTGGAATTCGATCGCACAAAAATACCTACCCGGTGCATTAACGTTAGTGCTTCCGGCAAACGATCTCGTTCCTGCTGCGATGAATCCGAGCGATCCGACCACGATCGGCGTTCGAGTTCCGAATCATACGATCGCACGGCAAATTCTCGCACAAACTGGAGCATTGGCAACGACGAGCGCGAATCGATCCGGGCAGCCTGCATTACTGTCAATGAGCGCGATCGCAACAGAGTTTCCGGGGGTGTTAGTGTTAGATGCCCAGTCTGAAGAAATGGCTTCGGGTACTCCTTCAACGGTGGCAAAATGGACGGGCGAGGGATGGAAGATTCTGCGGCAAGGTGCGATCGATCTGCAAGCTTAACTTGACATGAGTTTGACAGACAGAATTCGCTTCGATGCTGAATCCGGGTTGCCCCCTAAATCCCCTATGAATGCTACCGTGTACACACAAGTTGTAACTCGCTGCATTTGAGTCGGCTTCAGCCCCCTAAATCCCCCATGAATGGGGGACTTTGAATGAAAGAAGTGGGCTTGAAGTCCCCCACACGTGGGGGATTTAGGGGGCAAGCAGTCGCTCAAGCCGCAGCGAGAAAACTCGTCGAACTTACGTTAACTTGACATACTCACTGCTCCTTCGAGGCAACAATTCTTGACGGAACAGTTTGATACGGCTAATCGCGCGGATTATAAACTCAACGACGGGGTTTGCAGACTCGATGCAGCCATTAGCAGCATCAATCACATCAAGTATCAATTAAGTATCAAGAATTGCGAGTTATCCGGATATGGACTTCTTCACCATCTTGCTCTCAAGCTTACTCGGCATCCTTTCCCCAACCGGAATCGTAGTCGATCGCATCGCCGAATCTCAAATCCGCAAACCACTCGTTGCCGCAGAACAGCTTCAGGTGCGAGTCGATAATGCTCCGAGTTACCAAATTATTCAAGGTCGCGCCGATCGTGTTCGCATTGCTGGACGAGGACTTTTCCCAATTCAGGAACTCCGCATCGATACGTTAGAAGTCGAAACCGATCCGGTCTCGCTACAACTCAGAAGCCATAAACTTGCAAAACCGTTGCAAGCAGGCGTTCGCGTGGTTCTCACCCAAGCAGATATCAATCGCGCTTTACGATCGCCCTTTGTCACCGCTCGGCTCCGCAATCTCGGACTTCAGCTCCTGCGGCGGCAAGCAAGACAGATCGAGCGTTACGACTTTCTCAATCCCCAACTGACCCTACTGCCACAAAACCGAATCCGGTTTCAAATTGAACTCCAAGAGCAAAGCGATCCCGCGAAGCTTAAAATCGTCGCCGAAGCCGAACCGCAAATCGTTTCAGGTCGATCGCTGCAACTAAGCAATCTCAAAGTCTGGGCAAACAATCAACCGAGTCCCGAACCTGTGACCCGCGCCATCGAAGCGCGAATTCGCGATCGTACCGATTTACGCCAGCTCGAAGCCTCAAACATTACCGCCCGCATTCTCAACCTGAAGCTCGAATCCTCTCGGTTAGAGGTTGCCAGCTTTGTGCAGATTCGCAACCAGCAAAAAAAAGAAGCAAGATAAACCTTGCTCCCTCCTCTCAGCCTGCCAAACCTGTGATTTAGCCGAAACGACCGCTGACATAAGCTTGAGTCGCTTGTTCTTGCGGATTTTGGAAAATTCGCTCCGTGCGCTCGTATTCCACAATGTATCCGGTTCTTTGTCCTTTCGAGTTCGCTTCTACGTTGAAAAATGCGGTGTAATCTGATGCACGAGACGCTTGCTGCATATTGTGCGTCACAATCACGATCGTATATTTCTCTTTTAATTGTTGCAGCAGGTCTTCAACCTTCAGCGTCGAAATCGGGTCAAGTGCCGAACAAGGCTCGTCCATCAAAATGACTTCGGGCTGCACCGCGATCGCTCGCGCAATACATAAACGCTGCTGCTGACCTCCAGATAGGTCAGTTCCGTAAGCCTTGAGCTTATCTTTCACATCATCCCAGAGTGCCGCTTGCTTGAGCGATCGTTCCACCAACTCATCCATATCGCCCTTGAACCCAAGCAACCGAGGCCCAAACGCAATATTGTCATAAATGGTCTTGGGAAATGGGTTCGGCTTTTGGAACACCATGCCGATCTGCCGCCGCACTTCGACCGGATCAATCTCAGGCGCATAGAGATCTTGATTGTGATAATAAATCTTGCCGTCGGTGCGGAACGAATTGATCAAATCATTTAATCGATTGAAGCAGCGAATCACCGTACTCTTACCGCAGCCCGAAGGCCCAATAAAAGCGGTGACAGCGTTTTTGGGGATCTCGATCGACACATCTCGCACCGCCAAAAAGTCGCCGTAGTAAATGTTAAGGTTTTCAGTGCGAAAGACGCTTTCGGTTTGACGAACGTCCTGAACTTTAGAAGTCATAAAGTGAATAGAGGAATAAGGGATCGAAGCGGTAAAAAGACTTATCGACGTTTAATCACCATGCGCGACAAGATGCTTGTGATTAAAACCAACAAAACTAAGACTAATGAGCCTGCCCAAGCAAGCTCTTGTTGCGCTTTAAACGGAGACGTAGCAAAGTCAAACACTAACCGTGACATCGTTGCTGTCGGTTGCCACAAGGTTGTATTCCAGAATCGGTTGAAAGAAGCCGTAAACAGCACAGGAGCCGTTTCGCCCGCAGCTCGTGCTAATGCTAGCAAAATTCCGGTGACGATCGCCGGAGTCGCCGACGGCAGAACAATCTTCAAAGTCGTTTGCAGGCGAGTTGAACCTAGTCCAATCGCCGCTTGACGAAATTCATTCGGCACAGCTTCGAGCGCTTCAGTTGCCGTTCTGACGATCGTCGGCAACATCAACACCGCCAGCGCAAACCCACCTGCCACCGCCGAGAATGTCCCCGTCCGCAGCACCACAACCGCATACGCAAACGCCCCAATGACGATCGACGGCACACCGCTCAAGACGTTCGTTAAGAAGTTCACGGTCTCCGCTAACTTCGTGTCTCGTCCAAACTCAGACAAGTAAATTGCCCCAATAATTCCAAACGGAATCGCCATCAATGAGGCAATGCCAACGGTCAACAACGTTCCCAAGAACGCATTGCCGAATCCTCCACCTGCCAGTCCGGGAGCCGGGGGCAATTCCAAAAAGACGCTAGGCGTGAGTCGAGAAGCGCCGTTAATCAGCACATAAATCATCACCGCCGCTAGGGGAATCAGCGCCAACCCTGCACACAAGAACGCCACAATGGTCATGGCGGAAGAAAACAGGGTTCGGGCAGAACCGGGCGATCGTTTTAAGCTGCGTCCTGATGTCGCAAATTCTGGAGAAGTCATACAAGTTCTTATCTCACTTTGATCGTAGCGCCTAAAGCTTCATGCTGAATCGGCGAACGACAATTTCCGCTAACACATTTACAACCAGCGTTAAGGCAAACAAAATCAGCGCGGCGTACATCAATGATGCCACTTGCAGCCCACTCGCTTCCGCAAATTGGTTCGCTAACAGCGAAGCCACCGTCGAACCTTGAGACAAAATCGAGAGCGATCGGATCGAATCGACGTTACCAATTACCATTGTCACTGCCATCGTCTCACCCATTGCCCGACCGAGTGCCAACATAATGCCACCGACAATTCCAGAAAACGCGGCAGGCAGCAATACTCTAAAAATTGTCTCCCATCGGGTTGCACCTAATCCATAAGCAGCTTGGCGCAATTCCGACGGAACCGCTACCAGCGCATCCCGCGAAATCGCTGCAATAATCGGCAAAATCATGATTGCCAAAATGATCCCTGCTGCATAGATCCCAGGCCCTGCGGGAGCTGTACTGAAGATCGGAATCCAGCCCAGCGTCGAATTCAACCATATTCCAAACGGGCGTAGCACCGGGATCAGCACGAAAATGCCCCACAATCCGTACACCACGCTCGGAATTGCTGCTAGAAGTTCAACCATAAAGACGATCGGCTGCTTTACACGCGGCGGTAAAAAGTCCTCGCTCAAAAATAGCGCCACTCCAATGCCAACAGGCACCGCCAGTAACAGTGCCAAAAACGAAGTCACCAGCGTTCCATAAATCTGAGTCAGTGCGCCAAACACTTCATCATTGACGCTCCATCGGCTCGTAACGAGAAACGCAAACCCAAATTTCTGAATTGCCGGGATCGCATCCGTTCCGACTCGACCTGCGATCGCTAATAACAACACCCCAACGCCAACCGCAAACGCAGCCGTCAACCAAATAAACCCGTTATCGATCAAGCGAGACGCAGGTGTACGTCTCCAAGACATTCGCGATGATCGCTCCGCAGGCGCAGCCATAAAAACCGTTTTACAGAAAGTGATAAAAACAATACCATGCGATCGTGCACTGGCTAGAGAGCCATTTGTTCTCTCTAGCCAATCACCGCAACTACTTCGTTGCCGCAACCTTGATTGAATCTAATGCGGAAGCCGCCTTTGTCGACACATCTTCCGGCAGAGGAATGAACCCTAATTCATTAGTAAAGGCTTTGCCGTCTGTGTAAGCCCATCTGATGAAATCGTTAAACGCCTTTGCTTTAGCAGGGTCTTTCGGATTTTCGTATAGCAGTAGGTAAGTCAAGCCGGCGATCGGGTAGGCATCTTTGCCCTCTGGATCAGGAACCTTCATCGCAAAGTCAGCCGGAACGCTCGCGCCGGAGAATGCTTTAGCCGCAGCCTCAGGAGTCGGGGCAATGAATGCACCCGATTTATTCTGCAAACTTGCAGCCGTTACATTATTTTGCTTTGCAAAAGAATACTCAATATATCCAACCGCGCCTGGGGTCTGCTGAATCTGGGCAGTCACACCCTCATTGCCTTTACCGCCAGTTCCGGTCGGCCACTCCACGGATTTACCTGAACCTGCTTTCCAATTCGGGCAGGCTTTGGCAACGTGCGAGGTGAAAATTGCTGTTGTGCCACTGCCATCGGAGCGGTGAACAAAGGTCAGCGGCTGACTGGGAGCATTCGGGTTATCTTTTTTGATTTTCGGGTCGTCCCAAGATTTGATCGAGCCATCGACAATGCCGCAGAGCGCTTCGCGCGACAGCTTTAGATCCGCCAACCCAGGCACGTTGTATCCCATGACGATAAACAACCCTGTCGAGGGAACCTGAACCGCTTTGCCACGTTCTGCCGGAACTTTTGTTCGATCCTCGTCTTTTAGCGGGTCGTCAGAGGCTCCAAAATCAACGGTTTGATCGATGAACCGCTTCACGCCTGCACCGCTACCCACAGAGTCATAGCTGATTTGGACACCTGGGTTTTGCTTGTTATATTCCTGGAACCAGCGTTGGTACAGCAGACTCGGAGCCGTCGCTCCCGCTCCGTTGATCGAGACTGCTGCTCCTGCATTGGGAGCCGAAGCAGTTGGAGCAGTGGGACTGCTGCCCGTAGCGCCCTGAGGTGTGGTCGTAGTTTGAGGGGAACAGGCTGCTACGCCCATCATCAGGGCTGCAATCGAGGAGAAAGACAGACCCAAATGGATTCTTTGTTGAAAAAACGCCATAAAAATAAAACGCAAGGCAACGTGTGTAGGTATTCTCACAGAGTACACCTACAGACTTAAGGCAAGGTTAAGAAAAGAAGTTTTCTCTCCTAACACCTAGCTGATTGTTGCCTGCGCTACAGACAGAAGCGAGAGATCTTAAAAAAAATGAATCCTACTCGTTCCTGCATAAACTCGTTTGTTCTAGAACAGCGCACTAGCACTGATTCCTATCTTCTAGGGTCGTCATTCTGTAACGGTTTGTCAACTTTGTGAGAAAAAATCTTTCAATTCTTACCATTGAAAACGTTTCATCACGAATTACACGGATGCTTCGATAGAAATTTACAGGGCAAATGATAGAAATTCCTGTTTTTACAGGTAGACGAATGGCGGTAACTGTGCTTCTCAATTCAGAATGAGTTTAGTATAATACTCTCAAAACAAGAGTTCGGCGACGGCTGTTGGGTTGCATTGATGTTCTGCTCGATCGGCTTTCTCCGAGTTCGCCCCTCACAAGAATGGTTTGGAGAGTAACGTGACTATTTATATTGGAAACTTGTCCTTCCAGGCAACCGAAGAGGATCTCAAAGAAGTGTTTGCTGAGTACGGCACAGTCAGCCGAGTGAGCCTTCCGACAGACCGAGAAACGGGCAGAAAACGGGGATTCGCTTTTGTCGAGATGGCAGAAGATGCTCAAGAAGATGCGGCGATCGCTGAGCTAGATGGTGCAGAATGGCTGGGTCGAGAACTTAAAGTGAATAAAGCGAAGCCGCGAGAGTCGCGGGCAGGCGCAGCCGGGGGTGGCAAGAGCTTTAGCAAAAACAATTACTAAGGAAGTATGAAGGCGGGCAGGTTCAAGATCCTGTCCGCTTTCTTGCTTTCTGGGTGACTAGCGTTTAGCGTTGACCTAAGAATCGCCCAGCCATGCCCATGACATCACCGACATCGACATCGCCGTCGCGATCTGCATCGAGAAAGGTATTCAGCACTGGGTTTCCACCGCCCGATTGAGCGCCCTGCTGCATCGAGCCGCTTTGCAGGAGATTGAGAACCAGCGGCACAAGCACGGGCAGCATTGACTGAATCATGCCTGGGTTCAGTCCAGTTTGTTGTGCAATATTTTCAGACACCTGCTGCTGGGCAGCCCCTGGGAAGAGCGTGTTAACGGCTTGAGGATTACTGCCGAGTCCCGCAAATTGACTGACCAAGTTTTGCACCTGAGCATTGCCTTGAGTGGCTTGCGTTTGCTGCAAGGACGATCGCACATGCCCACCGAGCAACGACATTACCGTCTGGGTGAGATTTGGATCGAGTCCTTGATTGCCTGCGACTTGCTGAGCAACACCTAAAATGCTGCCGAGTTGGTTAGTAGAGGCTTGCTGCTGGGGATTAGAGACAGCGCTGACGATTTGATCAAAAAGGCTCATAGTTTTTGCGTTTTAGAATTTTGAAAGTATCGACGTTTTGAAGATAGAAAATCTTGCTCAGAAATTCAACTGACGATCGTTCAGGTTGCTTATCGATAAGAGGCAGATCCGCCACAATAGAGAAAAGTCGCTCTAAGTAAAAGTCATGCGCCTATCTCGACTGATTACGCTGGTTGTCGGTATTGCGGTGATCCTGGGACTGGTGATCTGGCTAATCGACTCGATCACGCGATTAAGTTGGGCGATCGCAAATCCATTTCTGGCGAATCTGGTAATTTTTCTGGTAATTGTGCTGCTGGCGGTTTTGATTGCAGCCTTTACCTATTATTTTTTCTGGTTGCCAAATCAAACCAAACGCCGCAGGCGGGCAATTCCTAAGGTTTCAGAAGTCAAAACAGAAGCGGCACAAGAGAATTTACAAGCAGTTCGGCAGCAGGTCGCGCAGATTCAGGATGAGATTGCACGACGAGAATTGATGTTGCGATCGAAGCTGATTGAACAAGATTTAGCGCGAGGGGAATTTCGGCTTGTGGTGTTTGGGACGGGATCAGCCGGGAAAACTTCCCTGATTAATGCGCTCATGGGGCAGATTGTCGGGGAAGTGGGCGCACCGATGGGCACAACGGAAGCAGGCGCAACGCATCGATTGAAGTTAAGCGGAGTCGATCGAGAGATCATCATCACGGATACCCCTGGAATTCTGGAAGCGGGAGTCGTAGGAACGGAGCGAGAAACGATCGCACGACGATTGGCGACTGAAGCGGATTTGATTCTTTTTGTGCTGGATAACGACTTGCGGCAGTCGGAGTATGAACCCTTGCAGGCGTTAACGCAAATTGGCAAGCGATCGATCCTGGTTCTCAACAAAGCAGATCTCTACACCGAGGAAGATTTAGAGGCAATTTTGGCGCGGTTACGGCAGCGAGTACGCGGGACGGTAGCATTCGAGGATGTTGTGGCGATCGCGGCAAATCCTCCAGCGATGCGGACCGAAACCGGAGAGTGGCTCTATCCTGACCCGGAAATGACAGCGCTGATTGATCGCATTGCCCAGATTCTACGGACTGAGGGCGAAGATCTGCTGGCGGACAATATTCTGATTCAGTCGCAGCGTTTAGGCGAAGAAGCACGGCGATTGATTGATGAGCAACGACGCAGACAAGCAGAGAAATTAGTCGATCGCTATCAGTGGATCGGAGCCGGGGTGATTGCTGGGACACCAATCCCAGTCATTGATTTGCTGGCAACAGCGGCGGTAAATGCTCAGATGGTGGTTGAAATTGGGCGAATTTATGGGTGTGAGATTACGATCGACCATGCGCGGGAGATGGCGATTTCACTTGCAAAAACGCTGGTAGGATTGGGGATTGTTCGAGGTGCGATCGAGGTTGTGACCACTGCGATGCAATTCAGTGTTGCAGGCTTCATTGCGGGTCGAGCCATTCAAGGGGTGAGCGCTGCCTATCTAACGCGCATTGCAGGTCGGAGCTTTATCGAATATTTCCGCAATGCTCAGAACTGGGGCGATGGTGGCATCTCAGAAGTAGTGCAGAAGCAGTTCCAACTCAATCGGCGCGATGAGTTTATCAAAGCGTTTATGCAAGAGGCAGTGACGCGAGTGATTCGACCGTTGCAGCTTGAGATGAAAGCAGAAGCACCAGAACCTTTAGAAGAATTAAGAATGCCAGAGTACGAGGAAATTCCGCGATCGTCCGAAGATACGATCGACGATTGGAAATAATTTAGAAGAACAAGGGCGGGATTACTTCGATCGGAGCCGGAAGCATTTCCCCGCGAAAATCGAGCAATTGAACCAGCAACAAGTAACCCACACCCAGCACCAGAGAGATAATTCCGGTCAGCACTGCAACAAATTTTGAACGAGTCATAAACGAGGAAAGATACGCTTCTAACCAAAGTTTACAAAATTTCGCGGAGGGACGATCGCAAAAATTACTGCGGCGGGAATGATAGGAGGTGGTTAAATGGCTACTCAGTAGAGCTTGGAGTACCTATGGATTCTGCTGTTGCAACTCGCCTTCAACTTCCAGTTATTGAACGTTTGATCGCGCTTCAAACCTACGAACTCGGTAAAATCTACCGCACTGGGTTCTGGATGAATAAGAAGGTGCCTTCTCTGAACTCCGTCAGTCTCACCGTATACGAGGGTGAAACATTTGGGTTGCTCGGACAGAATGGAGCCGGAAAAACAACCTTGCTCAAAACGCTATTGGGAATCGTGCGTCCCTCATCAGGGCGGGCCACTTTGCTAGGCGCTTCTCTTGGCGATCGCACCGTGAAGCAACGCATTGGCTATCTCCCCGAAAATCCCTATTTTTATGACTATCTCACAGGCTGGGAGGTGCTGAATTTCGCCGGAGATTTATTTGGAATTGAGCGATCGCAACAGCGCAAACGAATTCCTGAACTGCTCGATCTCGTCGGTTTAGCTCAGTCTGCTGCGAAGAAAAAACAATTGCGGCAATACTCAAAAGGAATGCTGCAACGCATTGGAATGGCGCAAGCATTGATCAACAATCCAGATTTGGTGTTTCTGGACGAGCCGATGTCAGGACTCGATCCGCTGGGACGTTACCAAATGCGTGAGATTATTTTGTCGCTCAAATCACAGGGCAAAACAATTTTCTTTAACAGCCATGTGCTGTCGGATGTGGAGAAGATTTGCGATCGCGTGGCGCTGCTGGCAAAAGGCGAACTGATTGCAATCGGCTCGATGCAAGAGCTTCTTGGAACGGCTGAGCAGTATCGCGTTTCGGTCAAAGGCGGAAAACCAGAAATGCTGCATCAATGGATTCCAGATTTGGAACTTCAAGATGGACTGTGGACAGGAAATCTTCAGGGCGAACCTCAAGATTTCCTAGGCAGTTTGCGCTTGATGAATGGGCAACTGATTTCGATCGATCTGGCGCGTCCTTCGCTTGAAGAATTTTTTGTGAATCAGATAAGAGCGCGGGGAATTCAGGCAAGTAGCTAAGCTTCAGTCGCTCCTGACAAGTACCGTTCTACAATCTGAACAATTCTTTCAGAAGCCAAACCATCTCCGAACGGACTGACAGCATTTGCCATCGTTTGATAAGCGATCGAACTACTCAACAGTTCACCCGCTTCCTTCAAAATATTGTCCGCGTTTGTTCCAATCAACTTAGCAGTCCCTGCCATGATTGCCTCTGGTCGCTCAGTTGTCTCCCGCAGCACCAAAACAGGCTTACCTAAACTTGGTGCCTCTTCTTGAATTCCACCCGAATCTGTTAGCAATAAATAACATCGCTGCATCGCGCCGACCAGATCTGTATAGTCAAGCGGTTCAGTTAAAAACACTCGTGGGTGATCGCCGAGAATTGCAGTTAACGGCTCTCGAACGGTCGGATTGCGGTGTAACGGCAGCAGCAACGCCGTATCTTCAAACTGAGTTAAAACTTTGAGAAACCCTTGAGCAATATCTTCGAGCGGTTGTCCCCAGTTTTCACGACGATGCACCGTTGCCAAAATCGTGCGGTACTTCGACCAATCCAACCCGGGAATCTCGCAAGGAGGATGTCGATCGGCAACCGTTAACAGCGCGTCGATCACCGTATTTCCGGTTTGATGAATCTCACGCAACACCCCCGATCGCTGCAAATTTTCCACGGAAAGCGAGGTCGGTGCAAAATGAAGCTGAGCGATTTGCGAAACTAATCGTCGATTTGCCTCTTCCGGATATGGATTAAAAATATTCTCCGTTCGCAATCCTGCTTCAACGTGAGCGATCGGGATTTTTTGATAAAACGCTGCCAGTGCTGCCGCAAATGCGGTCGTCGTATCTCCCTGCACTAAAACCATTCGCGGCTGAAGCCTCTGAAATAACTCTTCTAATCCCCGCAGTGCCCAACAGGTAATATCTGTCAGCGTTTGCTTTGGCTGCATGATCGCCAGATCGTGCTGTGCAGACAAATCGAACAATTGCATCACTTGATCCACCATCTCGCGATGCTGACCCGTCAGAACGACCTGCGTATCAAACACAGGCGATCGCCCAAACGCTTGAATTACCGGAGCCATCTTGATTGCTTCGGGGCGCGTTCCCACAATCACACAGATCGGAATCGGTAACTTTAGCATGGGAACTCACTCAACTCAGCAAAACTTTACTTAGCGGTATTCGACTTAGATAGGGCTTAAAGAGATAAGACTTAAGAATCCGGAGTCGATCGTCCACTCATCATAATTCGGGAACTGCGATTAAAACATATAAAGAAGTGTAAAGTAAACACTCATAAAAAAGCCCGACCAAAGTCGGGCGTGTCAGACCAGTTCACCGAATGATATTGATGCGAAGCTTATTCGCTGAGTTCACAAGTTAAGGGGCAAGACGCATACACCGAAGTATGCAACGGGTTTTCTTTACCATTCAACCAGCGCAGAAACTCAACTTCTTGAGGATGAATGCCTTTTGCCGTCAACCATGCTGCCGCAAACATAATCCCAAAAGCATGAACGCCAATCACGAGCGCCGATACAAACAGAATCGAGCTAAAAGGCAGAATTGCATTCAATGCAAATGCGGCGACAGCACTTACTGAAACGACTAAAACAAACACCGGAAAACCAATCACAATCATGCAGACAGTCAGTGTAAAGACCCAGATTAAGAAGCTTTTCAAGGTAAACAAGATATGAGAATTTTCCAGGCTTTGACTGTTTGCCAGGGTCATCACTTTACTCCTAAAGATAAGGTTTATTGAAAATGCGAAAACTTTTTCGGTGCGGCTTAACTAACCGCTCTTATGAAAGTCAGTATAGGGAAAAGATTAGAAATGGTGAATAGTAATTAAAGAAAGTTTAAACAACGAATTAATCTATGACGCTCATTGAGTTTAATCACTGATTTTTGCTCTCATCTCGCCCTGAAAATAAATACTTAGCAGAAGGAAGTTTGATCGAACCAGTTAGAGCGCTGCTTTTGCCTGGAAGATCGCGTTATTTAGTCGATCTCTCTGGGAACTATTACGGAGTCAGGGTTGCATCGTGTTTGAAGACTAGGAATTTTACGAATCTTCTCACCGTAAAATTCATCCGCATCCAAATCCGAGTTGTAGCCCTGCATACGATGGATCTCGTTTGCAGGCTTTTTCTATGGCAGCGCACACCCCCAAGATTTTCACATTAGCGAGTCAAGCAACGCTGTTATGTCTGGCGCTAACACTCGCCTCAAGTTCAGGCTCAGCACAAACGACACCCGCAGAAATACGCAAGCTGGTAACGACAGAACAATCCGCCGTAGATCTCAAAAAGCGCGGCAAGCCCACGATCGCAGCCCTGATCGCCCTTGCTCAGAACGAGAAAGAACCGCAACGATCGCGCTTGTTTGCAATTGCCAGGTTGGGTGAGCTGAACGCCAAAGCTGCAACTCCAGTTTTCATCGAAGCGATCAGTAGTTCATCTAAAGAAATTCGGCTTGCCGCTTTAGCTGCGCTTTCAAAAGTAGAAAATCCCGAAAAAAGCGCGATTCCAGCCTTGATGATTGCACTTAAAGACAAAGATGCCGACATTCGTATCGGTGCGACACAAGCCATTAGCAAGTTTGGCAGTGCAGCAAAGGAAGCCGTCCCAGATTTAACTGCCGCGCTTGAAGATCCAAATCGCACTGTTCGGATTAAAGCGATTAACGTGATCGCAGAGATTGGAGCCGATGCTAAACCTGCAATTCCTGCGCTCACCGATGCGCTGAATGCAGCGGAAAGAGACATACGACTAGCGGCGATCGTTGCCCTCAGTAAGCTAGGCGCAGATGCTAAATCAGCAGTGCCCATCTTGGCGCAGTTGCTAGCCGACCCAGATGCAGAAATTCGGATGACCACTGCATCGACTTTAGGGGCGTTTGCAGGAGAGGCAAGTGCAGCCGTTCCGCAACTGAGAAGCACTTTGCAGCATCCCGATCGCAAAACTCGATTGTTTGCAGCACTAGCATTAGGGCGAATTGGCGCAGCGGCAGGCGCAGCGGTTCCGGAACTGACTTATCTGCTCAAAGATCTGGATAAAGATGTCCGCTCTAGTGCGGCAACTGCGCTGGGGCGGATCGGAATGAATGCACGATCGGCGCTGCCAAAGTTAGTTAATGCACTCAAAGATGAGGATTCAGGAGTGCGGATCAACGCCGCAGTATCCGTGGGACGATTGGCAGGGGTATTGCAGGATAAAGCGGCAAAGCTATCTGCTTCCGAGCTAGTTGCGGCTTACAGCACTCTCGAATCAGCATTGCCTATTCTGGGAAACCCGCAAGCTCAGTTTAACGAAGAAGTTACCGCTACTGTGCGTCGATCGCTCAACGTTCTTAAGAACGAAAAGGATTCGCGGCTATTCGAGCGGGTGTTTGAGTGGTCACAGGCGAATCCCGCAGCCGCATTGATCGCGCTTTATCTGTTATCGATGCCATCGCTGTGGCTCACTGTATTACTCGTTCGTCCCCTATGGTTACTTAAATTAAATAATGCACTACAACCTTACACGGATTTTGAGATTGCGAGTCCTTTAGGCGGCAGTATTAAAATTCCATTGCGGTTCGTGTTGTTTATTGGTTGGTTGCATTATCA
This sequence comes from Leptolyngbya sp. AS-A5, assembly GCF_039962495.1. Classification (NCBI taxonomy): domain Bacteria; kingdom Bacillati; phylum Cyanobacteriota; class Cyanophyceae; order Leptolyngbyales; family Leptolyngbyaceae; genus Leptolyngbya; species Leptolyngbya sp. AS-A5. The sequence goes on from NZ_JAMPLL010000005.1 coordinate 140,369, forward strand.
CCCGCGAGTGTTAGATGCGTGGGTGAAGCAGCAGATTAACGTTGCACGGGAGGCATTTGCTCACAAAAGCACGGTCAGCGATCGCAAGGTGTATATTCCAATTCCGGTGGTGATGGACGGCAACGCGATCGCAGAACTGAGCAGCCATGATTTACACACAACGTTTTGGGACGGGCGGCAGTGCTTGTTAATCTGGGGCGAGGGTGGAGTCGGAAAAACGAGCCTCGCCTGTCACTTGGCAAAATGGGCAATGTCAGACGATCCGGATGAGCGCTTAAGTCGGCATCGAATGCTGCCTGTTCTGATCGAGCAGGAACTAGATTTCAAGCTACCCGAAGAGAAGAGTCCGTTCCGTGAGGCAATTCGGGGACAACTGCAAGCCTTGATTGATGCCGCCGATCCACTCTGCGATAAATTTTTAGAGAAATTGCTGAGACAGCGACGAATTTTGGTAATTGTCGATCGACTATCTGAACTGAGCGAAGAAACACGCCAGCAAATCCGCCCCGGACATCCTGACTTTCCAGCCAACGCTTTGGTTGTCACCTCGCGGGTTGAAGAAACCTTAGACGAGGTTCCCAAAACAACCGTGAAGCCCCTACGGATCGAAGGAAATCGCTTGTCTTCATTTCTGGAAGCGTATTTGAATCAACGCCACAAGCGGGAATTATTCACAGATGCCGAATACTTTGATGCGTGTAGTCAACTATCGAGAATGGTAGGACAGCGTAATATCACCGTTCTACTGGCAAAGCTTTACGCAGAGCAGATGATCGCGAAAAAAGAAGGCAGTGAGGGCGTTCTACCGGATAATATTCCGGACTTGATGCTGAGTTATCTCAACGAGCTGAATCGCGATGCAGCAGAAGATGAGCCAGATAATCTCACGGTGCATGAAGACACAAAAATTATTGCTTGGGAATGCCTGAAGCATTTTTATCGTCCGGCTCCAGCGAAACGCGAAGCAATTCTGGATGCGCTGCAAGCTCAAACTGAGGCAGACGAAGAGACCGTAAAAGCAAGGCTCAGGCACCTGGAAAAACGATTGCGAATTGTCCATGCGATCGGCCCTGCCCAAGATCAAATCACATTTTCTCTTGACCCGCTAGCCGAGTGTTTAGCCGCGCTGCATTTAGTAGAACAATATCAGAACGATCGCACGGCGTGGAGTACCTGGTTGATGCAGGCAGATACCATGCCGGGTGCGCCGGACACGATTCAAGGATTCTTGCTGGCGATGCGGGATTGTTGCTTAACGCGGAGTACCGAGATTGATGTGCCGGATTTTGTTCTCGAAGAACTGGGGCAGCGAGTCGGGCTGAGCGCGGAGGTGTTGCGTAAATCTCAGATCGAGCAACGACTGAGACGCTTAACGCCAATGCTTTCAACCGGAGAGGCGATCGCGCGGATTGAAGCGATCCGAGAGCTTGGAGAACTGGGTACGGCATCGAAAAATGTGTTGCCTGCGCTAATTCGGGAGTTTCAGGATCGCGATTGGTGCATCCGGCGGGAAGTGGCACGGACGATCGGGAACATCGGTCCTGAAGCGCGAACTGCAATTCCCGCTTTGGTAGAACGCTTACGCGACGAGGATCGACGAGTCAGCGGAGAAGCGATTGCAACGCTGGGTAAGCTCGGTATTAGCTCACTTCCAGCTTTGATTAGCGCTCTGGACTCGAAAGTGGCTTATGTTCGGAGCAGCGCCGCTTGGGTTTTAGCGAGTTTTAATGCCGCAGCAAAGCCAGCAATCCCTGCCTTGATTGCTGCGCTTAAGGATGAAGATTGGCAAGTTCGATGGGTGGCAGCTTATGCCCTCGGTTGTATCGGGCCAGACGCGAAATCTGCCATTCCCGCGTTGATTGAGTCGTTTCGAGGCGAATATGAGTTGGTTAGCAAGGAAGCTAGTCGGACACTGTGGCGCATTAGCGGCGAAGCAGAAGTCATCGTGGCAGCGCTGGGAGGGACAAGCCAAGGGCACGATCGCAACTAAACCTCGCATTCGCTGTAAGAGTAGGGAGAGATATAAAGTGGGACAAGCTTCTCTATCCAATCCTGTAAACCTGTGACTGATCTAGAGCTAATCTTCTTGTAACAAAGTTGTTATAAAACTGATAAAAACAATAATTAAATTCCTCCTTCGGTGCATAGGTAAATCAAGCGAGAGGGTTTAGAATTCAGGGATAAATTGCTATTCCTGAGCTACTCCTGTGTCAGTTACACGGTTTCTCCGCAAAAATGGCTTGATGCGTCGTCAATCTTTCCTTGCCGTGATGGTTTTCCCGGACGAAGCTTCTGTTTTTCAAGCCTACCGCCTGCTCCATTATCACGGCATTTCCCCTGAACACCTTGCGATCGTCGGTACAGGTTACAGCAATCCCGAAAGCGTCGGCCTGATGAAGCCGATGCAGCTTGCCGTTCGCAAAGCACGGCTTCTGAGTGTGACCCTTGGGACGATCGGCGCGATCACAGGACTGCTATTTGTCGTTGCAGGTCACATGGGCTGGTTGAGCATTCCAGAGCTGCAAAATCCTTTATTAATTCCGGCGTTGTCGATCGTCAGTGGCTTTTTAGGGGCAGTGATTGGAGCGCTGTTTGGATTGTTTGGAGAGGGGACGACTGCCAGTATTTATCGTCACCATCTCGATCGTGGTCAGTATTTGCTGATGATCGAAGGCTCAGAGCGGTTGGTACGGTGGGGACAGGAGATTTTGAGCCATTACTCGACTTCTAGCAGTCTGTACTAATGTCGGCAGCGTTTGATCGAGCGATGATGCAGCGCTGCTTGGAGTTGGCGCGAACTGCGATCGGGCGGACAGCGCCGAATCCGATGGTAGGCTGCGTTATTGTGGCGGATGAAGAAGAAATTGTTGGGGAAGGGTTTCATCCGAAAGCGGGAGAGCCACATGCAGAAGTGTTTGCGCTGAGACAGGCGGGAGCGAGATCGCAAGGAGCAACGCTATACGTCAATCTGGAGCCTTGTAATCATTACGGCAGAACGCCGCCTTGCTCGGAAGCCGTAGTTGAAGCGGGAATTCGGCGTGTAGTGGTTGGTATGGTTGATCCGAATCCAAAGGTCGCAGGCAGCGGAATTGCGACTTTAAAACAGGCAGGGATTGAAGTGAGTGTCGGGGTTGAGGAAGCGGATTGTCAGACGCTGAATGAGGCGTTTGTGCATCGAATCTTGCGGCATCGTCCGTTTGGCATTCTCAAATATGCAATGACGCTGGATGGCAAGATTGCCGCAACTAGCGGACATAGCAGTTGGGTGACAGGTGAAGCATCGCGACATCGGGTTCATCAACTCAGAACAATGTGTGACGTGATCGTCATCGGCGGCAATACGGTTCGTAAAGATAATCCGCAGTTGACGACACACGGACTCTCTCAACATCAACCACTGCGGGTCGTGATGAGTCGAACTCTCAATCTGCCGCTGAAAGCGAATCTTTGGAATACAGAGAGTGCATCGACGATCGTATTCACTCAGTTGAACGCCGACCAAGCTGTTCAAACAAATCTTATCCAACAGGGTGTTGAGGTCGTGAATTTAGAGGAGTTAACGCCTGATGCGGTGATGATGCAGTTGTACGATCGCGGCTTGAATACGGTGCTGTGGGAATGTGGGGGTATATTAGCAGCTCAGGCGATTGCACAAGGCTGTGTACAAAAAGTTTGGGCGTTTGTGGCACCGAAAATTATTGGCGGAAGCGATGCCCCAACGCCGATCGGAGATTTAGGTTTAGAGAAGATGACGGACGCGATTCAGTTAGCGCGAGTGAGGTGGCAAACGATCGAGTCGGATTTATTGATTGAAGGGTATTTAGGCGAGAACGGCTAAGCGATCGGAGGCCAAGTCACGAATTAAATTCACTCGTGAATGGAGATAGCTTGAGAGGAGTTTCATTTCTTCAGAGTTGAGCGGTTGTTGAATGCTGAACTGCCTGAGAAGAGACTGAACAAGATGAGCATCATCAAGGTTTAGAAGATGTGTGGCTTGAGTCGCTTCAACGATTGCCCAGATTTGGCGGAGAAGAGTTGGATTCATAAGAACGAAGGGTGAGGTTCTTTTACGATACTGAATCTGCCCAGAAGTAGGGGTAGACCTTACAAGCTGAAACAACTGTTATTAAAAGATCATTAAGGCATTACAGCGCGTAATCCAAGGGCTGAACCCCATAAATTTTTCTCACCCTTTGTTCTAAGCTCATGTTCTAAGCCCATGTTTTGGCTCAGCGATAGGCTGCCATCGGTTCTTTGATAAATCGGATGTAAAGATGCTTAAAGGTGGATTTGAGAATGCGAGGCGCGCCAAAATCGATCGGCATCATTTTGTCAGGGGGTCGCCAATCTGGGATTTGTAAATCGATCGGGCAAAGGTGCGGAAACTCGATTTCGTCGATCGTTGAGCAGAGCCCTAAGCACTGACTTGCGATCAGGGTCGGAACCGCTCCGGGATCGACTTTGAGAATGTCAACAATGGCGCGATCGAGCGCAAATACGTTCTGCGATGCCCCCAATACACCTAAATTTCTCGGCTCGCCGCCGCTCGGCCCGTTGCCTTCATGGCCGATAATGCCGTCAATAATCGTGAGGTCTGGGTTGATCGTGCGAGCTGTTTCGACCAGCATTGTGCCGAAGCGATCGGGATCTTTTCCGGCTTCCATGTGCCACCAAGCTTTCATTTTGCCAGGAACGCAGCCGAACAGATTCTTCACGCCCATTGTTACGGTCAGTTGCACGTGAGATTTTACTTTAGGTAAGTTAATCACGACATCGGCTTCGATCGCTTCCTTGCACAGCAACAGATGGTTGAATTCTTCGCCGATCGTTTCGTAGCGTTTGCCTTTGAATTCGACGATCGGCAAGTTGAGCGATTCGGTTAAGGGTAAGTAACCACTGGCTTTAGCGACTCCAAGGGCGCTCCCAAACGCAGGGCTATCTCCAAGAAACGGCTTTCCGCCTGCCTCCTGCACCATTTTCGCGACACAGTAGACGATTTCTGGGCGGGTGACGCATTCTTTTCCAGGACGCGCGCCTGTGAGCAGATTCGGTTTGAGCAGAACACGATCGCCGGGTTTGACGATGCCGCCGATTCCTCCGAGCGGTTCGAGTAGGGTTTCGAGGGCTGCGCGGAGTTCAACGAGATCGTAAGATGTGACACGCAGCAAACTAACGGCAGGTTTCATAGGTCAGTGAGGTGAAGTTTTTTGAATACTGTAACTCTGATTGCTAAAAATTCCAATTTGGAGGAGCGATCGCCCTAACCGGCTTGAATTAGTTGCAGTAGGTCTTCAGTAGAGACCTTGCCGCTAATCTCTGTGCCTTCAAGTAGGCTGTCAGCGAGTTCGCGTTTGTGTTGGTGCAAGTCTACGATTTGATCTTCGATCGTATCTTTCGCCACCAGTCGGTAGATTGTCACCGGACGCTGTTGACCGATGCGATGAGCACGATCGCTGGCTTGATCTTCAACCGCTGGGTTCCACCACGGATCCATGTGAATTACATAGTCCGCAGCAGTCAGGTTCAGTCCAGTTCCTCCTGCTTTCAGGCTGATGAGAAAGACATCCCCGATTCCAGATTGAAACGCATCAATGCGTTTTTTGCGTTCGGGAGTTGAGGTGCTGCCGTCGAGATATTGATAGGCGATCGCTTTTTCGTCCAAATATTCGCGCAAGATGTGTAGGTGATCGACAAACTGACTAAAGACTAGAACTTTATGGCGGTTGTCTAATAATTCTTCTAGCACTTCCCCGAATAGCTGAAGTTTCGCACTCGGTAGCGGTGATTTCGGGGTGACTAAGCGGGAATTGCAGCAAGCCCGACGCAGCTTCATGAGTTCCGCCAGCACCTGTAGATGTTTTTGACCTGCGGTAGCATCAGATTCGGCAAGACGTTCGATCGCGCTCTTTCTCAGTGCTTCGTAGAATAGCCGTTCCTCGGTACTGAGTTCGACGTGCAGAACAATTTCAGTACGCGAGGGAAGTTCTTGTAACACTTGGCTTTTCGTGCGGCGGAGGAGGAAGGGTTGAATCAGCTTTCTTAAGCGAGTGCGGGCTTGTTTGTCCTCGAAGCGTTCGATCGGGACAGCAAATCGCTCATTAAATTGCTCTAGCGATCCAAGTAATCCAGGATTAATAAATCTGAATAAATTCCATAATTCGCCTAGGTGATTTTCGATCGGCGTTCCCGTTGTAATGAGTTTGAATCCACCTTGTAAATTCATTGCAGCTTGCGATCGCTTCGTTGCAAAATTTTTGATCGATTGGGCTTCATCGAGAATGATCGTTTCCCATTTCACTTTTGCTAACAGTTGCGCCACATCATCTTGCTGAAGCAAGCCGTAGCTGCAAATCAGAACGTCAAAAGGTTGTAATCGATCGATGACTTTCTGGCGATCGCCGCTACCGAATTGAATAACATTCAATGTGGGCGCAAATCGATCAATCTCGCTAATCCAATTCAGACAAACCGAAGTAGGGGCAATTACTAGCGTTGCTCCGTTAGCAGCACGGGTGAGAATAAGCGCGATCGATTGCAAGGTCTTTCCAAGTCCCATGCCGTCCGCTAAGCACGCCCCAACGCCCCAATGCGCCAGTTTTGCCATCCAGCGAAACCCTTCAATTTGATACTCTCTTAGTTCCGCCTGTAACGTTGATGGAACGATGAGATCAAGTGCTTCAACTTCTTTCAATTTCTTGATATGTTGCTGCCAATATTTGTCAGCTTCAAGTTCTCCAACTTCATCCATCCAGTCTTCGATCGCGACTGCTGCTAGGGGATGAAAGCGTGTCTTTTTACCGTGATTCTCCGCGATCGCCCTAAAGTCATCTAGGCGTTTGCGAAATTCTTGCGTGAGCGCGAGAAATTGACCATCCTCTAGGCGAATAAATCGACTGGGTGTTTGTCCTAGCAACTCTAGAAGTCGCTGCATTTCCAAGACAGAATCTTCGTCTAATTTCACTTCGCCGCTCGCCTCAAACCAATCGCGCTGACGCTGAATCTTAAGCTGAAAATCTCCCAATCCAACCTGCTTGCGAATGCGGAACTTCTCGCCTTCGGGATGCGAGATGATCACCTGATCGCCCAAGTCTTGCAGTTCAAGCAGCAGTTCTAAACAAGCTTCGGGATCTTCAATCCACCATTCGCCGTCCTCCTCCTCGTACTCTTCTAACGTGCGGCAATCTGCAATAACGCTCTTTGCTAATTTTCGTTCCTGTCTTAGATCGCGTGTCGTTTGCAATCGCTTTCCTTCAACTTCAGCAATCACTGTTTCACCACCCATACCGGGACGGTAGTATGATCCGCCTGTTGCAAACGGACGCACTAACACTGCAACTTTTAGCCCCGTTCCCGCAGGTAGGAGATGAATGCTCGGAGTCGCATCGGCAGGGACTTCTTCCGCACTGACCCCGCCACCGATATCAGAATGAACTGTGACTAGATTAGAAATCGCATGAATGGCGGCAAGGACTTGATCTTTTGCGATCGCAGGCACATCTAACTGATTTTTTGCTCCTAGAATCTCAGCGATCCGACGATGCTCTAGAGTCATTTCGATCACCTTGAGTCGCGTCGGGCTTTCTTTCACAACTACAATGCTCTGGTTTTCTTTCACAGCAGGTGATAGTTGCAGCTTTAGATTTTCGTTTCTGCCTTTTTTAACAATCAGTTCGGGTTCCCCTTTCACAATCTCGATGCGCGTGTTGGTATCTTCCCAGAACACATGAGGATGTCCAACCAGTGCCGCGATCGCTCGCTCTCCGAAACGATAGTCCATCTGTCCGTAGTAGCTACTTGGAGTCGCTTTAAGTTCAGTACAAGCTTTGCGATCTTGTTCAGTGAGGTAAGGAAATTCTTGTAGCGACTTATCTAATCGTTTTAGCGCAATGTTCCGACCTTTGCCCCATTCCCCTCTAGCGTTGATCGATTGTTCACGGGGTTGCAGTAACCATTGATTCTTGAGTAATGTTATAAACCAGGCTAAACGCCGTTCTGCCTCTCCTTTGGTCGGTTTAGCGGGTTCTTTTTGCAAGTTTACCAGTGCGTTTAGACATAGCTCCCAAGGTTGCTGCGATCGTAGTAAATCAATGATGGGTGTAATCGCCATAGATTGCTGCAACTGTTGTGCAACATCGTTAAACTCACTTTTAGGCTTGATCTTAGATAAGAGCAGTGCAGATTCAAGTGCGATCCAATCATAGCCTGCTGCTTTTGCGAATTGATGGAATGTTTCTAATGAGTTTGTCAACAAGGGTTTAGCAGCATCGGCATCTGCCCAATAGAGCGCCAATGAGTTCAACAGTGTTTCAAGACTGTGCTGATTGCGGTAAGGCACGAGATCAAAAATCCACTCTTTCTGAGCAATATCACCTTGTTGCAGTTGAATGAGTTTCTCTAGGGTTTCATAGGTCAAACTGAGCCAGTGTTTTGCTTGTCGTCCGCTCGCAGCATAGTTCTTCGCTTCGTCGAGCCGTGCTGAAGAGCCTTCTTTGATCAGCGCCAAAATAAAGAACAATCCAGTTGGGGCTTGGAAGTAAGCTTTGCGTTTTCCAGTCCCTTTTCGCAGCGCCGCAAGCGCGATCGTAAACTGGGCGATCGCAGATTCGGCATTACCTTTGAGAATGTTGAACCATCCCCACAATGCAGCACCACTATCGCGGTATTCTCTTGGTAACTTTTCTAAAACGGCTTCCGCTTCGGTCAGTCGTCCTCGTAGTAGCAACTGTTCTGCAAGCAATAGAAACTGCCAATTGAACTTTGTTGCTCCCGTTGCACAATCTTCTTGTAGCAGTTTGAACGCTTCATCTGCTGGAACTAAATGCAAATAAGAATAGCTAAGAATTCCAATCAATCCGGCTTGATAGATATCTGGTGTTAAAGACCGAAACCAATCTGGATCAAACGGATTGCTACAAACATCAGATAAGACTTCGTCGATCGTAATCTTCCGCTTTTGATAGCCATATCTGTAATAGTCCTCGAACTGTTGAGCCACAGACTTCATATTATTCTGATAAATTCCAATGCGAACTTCTCGCAGGAATTGGCGCTCGTTGGTGAAGTATCTGGGCCCTGTTTGCCCGTAGCAGTGAATCGGCAAGTGTTGATTGATAGCACTGACGATCTGATTAAATTCTCCTAGTGCAACTGCTTCACGAGTTGCAACCTCCACAATCAACGGATTACATTGTTGCCCTTGACCGGAATACTGAACTAAAAAGCTATCTTGAAATAAGCGATCGAGATGCGACTTAATTCCAGTGGTAGTGTAAGCCTTCTCAGTCTTATCTTTCGTGCCTAATGGATTAAAACAACTCAAAAAAGCGGTGCGGCTCACAGGTTCATAAATCACTGAAAAGACGCGCAGAATTTGACGCTTGAGCGGATCTAGCTTGCGGTAGCGATCGATTAACTGAGTTTGTTCAGCATCCATTGACATTCAATCTGGGAAATATGGATGCAAATAAGGATAACAAGAAAGCTCGATCGCTGCTCAGAGAGAACTCTAAGAACACGCTGAACCATTACCACTTAATCGACAGCCTGTTTGCATTAATGTTTCTAGATCAAAGTCCCAAATCTTCAAGCCATAGCGGTTTCCCACACTTAACAAAGTTTTGCTATCTGAACTAAGCGCAATCTGCTCAATCTGATCTTGAGATCCGAGCAGCGTTTTCAAAAAGGTTCCGTCCTGCATATTCCACAGTCGGATTGTGCGATCGCGACCACCTGATGCAAGAACTTTCCCATCTGCAATAAAACTGATGCTTGTGACCGCCGCTTCATGACCGGATAAGGTCTGAGTCGGAACCGTTTCTCGCTCAGAGCTTGCCTTACCCGCTGTCCAGAGCTTAATGGCTGAATCTGATCCGGCTGAAGCGATCGTTTTTCCATCCGGGGTAAATGCGAGATCGTTGATTGCTTGTGCTTCAGAGCGACTACCGTGAGTTCCAAGCAGAATCGGATTTTGACTGTCGGGATACCAAAGATGAAGAGTATTCGTAAGCGTTCCAGCCGCTAGAATTCGACCATCGGGACTAAAGCGAATGACGCTGGCTGTTGCATTATGGCCTTTGAATGTGTCGAGAATCCGACCTTTGGAAACATTCCAGAGTTTAATCGTTTGATCCGCGCTCCCGGATGCCAACACTTCCCCGTCCGATCGAAAACTGAGTGCCGTTACTGCTTCCGTATGAGCGGAGAGCGTTTGAATCAGAATGCCCTTCTCAATATTCCAGAGCTTAATCGTTTTATCTTGACTTGCAGAGGCTAGACGCTTGCCATCTGGACTAAACACTACCTGGGTAACGGCGGCTTTGTGCCCTTTAAACTCTGCCCGGATCGACTGAGGCTGATTCCCGGCACGTTGCCAGAGTTGAATCGAGTTGTCGCGGGTCACAACAGCAAAGGTTTTTTGATCCGGGCTAAGGCTAGCACTTGAAAGCGAATTGCTCAAAGGAGATAACGGCGGCTCGGATGCTGCGATCGCTTGTTGCAATGTGACGATCGTGCTAATTTTCAAGCTTTCAGGCACAAAATTCCAGGGACGATCGACTTGCTGAAGTTTGTGCCCTGCTTCAAGGGCAGTGCTGAGCGCTTCTCTAGCTTGATTGGCTTCAAGCTGTGTGGTTGCCGCACTCGAGAGATTTTGTATCGTCTCAATTTGCTCACTGCGAGATTGATATAATCCAACTCCCACACCCGCAACTGCAACCACACCGACGATTTTTACTCCGGTTGTCACCATCTTCCGAGTTTTAGGCTTCTGGGTTTGCTCAAGCGTGGATTGTGTGAGATTTCGAGTGGCACGATCGAGGTACTGCACCGTGGTTGCTGCAATTTGACTTGCTTCTGAGCTTCTCTGACGATAGAGAGCTTGCCCAGAACTTGCAGTCTGAAAAATCGATTGATTCAAGGCGCTCATCTTTGTGGTCGCAGCGCTCTTGAGTTGGACAGCGCGTTGCTTTGAGAGTTGAGCCGTGGTTGCTGCAATTTGACCGAGCTCGGAGGCGCGTTGATGATAGAGAGTTTGTCCAGAGCTTGCGGCTTGAGAAATCGATCGATTCAGCGCGCTAATCTTTGTAGTTACGGCACTTTTGAGTTGAGCAGCCCGTTGCTTTGATTGAGTTTGCTGTGCGATCGCAAATTCTCCGGCAGCTTGAGTGGCTTGCACGATCGCACCTTGCAGCGAAGTCAGCGTCGTTCCTGCTTGATTGAAGTGCTGTCTAGCTGCTTCCTGAAGATGTCTAACTTGACGCTCCCCTGTCTTGCGAACAGGTTTAGAAGCAGGCGATTTAACTAGGCTCTTGATCGTTGCAGATTCAACAGGGTTAGACGCGATCGTTTGAAAAGAGGTTACAGGCATTATCTCAGGTTCAACCCATTCAGCGACAGGTGATATTGCAGTCTGGTCAAGAGCAATGGTTTGAATCGTAGGCTCGATCGCGCTTGGTATTGCGGGCTCGACTTGTTCAGCAGCACTAGGCTCAGAAACAATCTTCTGAACGATAGGAATCTCAGGCTCGATCGTACTCGGTTTCTCGATCGAGGGCGGAACGATAGTCTCGGTTTCCAGTTGCAGCTGATAGGGCTGAGTAGAGCGAGGAAGCGGGGGGTCAATATTCGGTGCTTCAATTTCTGGAAACAAAAGCTCTAATGGATCTTTAGGCTTAATGCCCAAAACGGTTTGGGCTTGACCAATGCGGACTGGCGTTTGCAGAATGGCTTTAGAAGATCGATTTTTTGTATCGCGGTGCAGCCACTCTATCTGCTGGTTGCTGCGATCGACATAATCCACGGTGCGATCGTGGACATAGTTCCCCAGCACCGAAGTTGTCACAGTTCCCTCTGCGTTTGCAGCCGCTCCCTGCAGTCCTTCGATCAGGAAGTGAGTAAACACTCCATGCCCTAATTCTGGAAACTTCCAAGACTGCTGAATTTCACGTCCAGAGGCATTACAAGAGAGAAGCGCTTGAAATCCAGGATGCTGCATTGCTTGCTGCTGCAACATCTGAATCAATTGCCCGACCGGATTATCCAGCAATTCTGCCGCATCCGTCTGAGCCGTCATCCCGTTCGCGTGCCAGACATCGATCCATAAGACCTGTTGCTTTGCCGCACAATTCCCCAACAGTCCCAACAATCCGATCGCGCTGAGTCCGGTTTGTCGCATTGCATCTTTCTGCGTATCAGCTAAGCAAAATACTGCCTGCTGCAAGCGCGGATCAAGCGCCGCATGACCGCAGAAATAAACAACGACAGTATCTTCTGGCTTTGCCTGCTCGGTGATCGTCTGCAAACTCACCTTCACTTCACTCAAAGAGGGTGCTGCAGCAGCATCGTGATGCACCTGAATCGAAGTATTGGGAAACTCTTGAGTCACATCGACAAACGCATCCGCAAGAGACTGAGTATCGATCGTTGAGTATTGCAAGATCGGAAACTTCCGATCTTCGTATCGGCTTACTCCGATCAGTAAAATCCACAGTTTCGCTTGTCCAGTTTTGAGCGTAGATTGCATTATGATGTTGCGCTAGTTCAGAGGTCGTGAAGTGAGATGGACGCACCCAATTTGTTTCGCGGTCTACGATCGATTGTGACCGATCGACATTGGGTGAGTCAAATGCTCAAACTAGCAGCACTGACGGAAAATACTGATTTTTGGCTGAATCACGTTCAGAGATTCACAAACTCTATGTGTAGATAAAGCAATTGTGAATTACACTCCTGAGAAATTACAGCAAATCAGGGACGCTCTTAGAACGCCCCTTTGCAAAATAGATGGTCTTACTTGCGGTGTTGCTGCGACCAAACGCGAGTCGGCAGTCCCCAGACGTAAATAAATCCTTCCGCCGCTTTGTGATCAAACTGATCTTCTGACCCGTAAGTTGCCAAATCGGGCGTGTACAGCGAATTTTCGGACTTGCGACCGACGGTCGACGAATTGCCCTTAAACAATTTCACCCGAACCGTACCGCTCACTTTCTCCTGCGTCTTCTGCACAAACGCATCTAGCGCCGACTTAAGCGGGCTGTACCACAAGCCGTTATAAATCATCTGCGAGTAGGTTTCTTCGATCCCGCGCTTGTAGTGTGTTACATCTGCGGTCAAGGTCAGACTTTCTAGATCTCGATGCGCCTGAATCAATACCAACAACGCAGGCGTTTCGTAGATTTCCCGCGACTTAATTCCGACCAGACGATTCTCAACCATATCGATCCGCCCGATGCCGTGATTGCCAACGCGCTCATTCAGTTCGGTGATGAGATCGATCGAGTTGAGCGACCGTCCATCCAAGCTCACAGGAATTCCCATCTCAAAGCCGATTTCGACGTAATCTGGCTCATTCGGCGTGTTCTCGATCGATTTGGTCATCGCATAGATTTCTTCGAGCGGTTCTGTCCAAGGATCTTCGAGCGGGCCTGCTTCGATACTGCGACCGAGTAAATTGCGATCGATACTATAAGGCGACTTTTTCTTCACCGGAGATGCAATCCCAAAGCGCTCTCCGTAGGCGATCGTTTCCTCGCGGCTCATGCCCCATTCTCGTGCAGGAGCGAGAACTTTCAGATCGGGATTGAGGGCAGCGATCGACACATCAAACCGCACCTGATCATTTCCTTTTCCGGTACAACCATGCGCTACGGCATCAGCTCCATATTCTGCGGCTGCATCTACCAGCAGCTTGGCAATCAAGGGACGCGCTAACGCAGTCGAGAGCGGATAGCGGTTTTCATACAGGGCATTTGCCTGAATCGCCGGAAATGCGTAATCCTTGATAAAGTTGACCTTTGCATCTGCCACCAGCGATACGGATGCGCCCGAAGCCAGCGCTTTCTCGCGAATCGGCTCCAACTCATCCCCCTGTCCCAAATCCGCAGCCAAAGTGATGACTTCTTCGACTCCCCACTCGTGCTTGAGGTATGGAATACAAACGGAAGTATCGACCCCGCCTGAATAAGCCAGCACAACTTTCTTCGCACGACCCATAAAATTTCCGCTCTCTGTAACGTCAAGACACTCAAGTTTACAATGATGCTGCGAAAGTTCTGTATCACAGATCAGAAGTTGTACAGGATCTAGGTTAAAAATCAATACTGTTTTGAGAAGAGAACCCATTTGGAACTTAATCAGGTTCAACGACGATCGAGGATACTAGGAACGTGCCTTTGAGGAGAATGCTGTGTTTTTGAGTGTTGTGATTCCGACCTACAACCGTAAACCGATTTTAGAAAAGTGCCTCCGAGCGCTCGAACGTCAGCAGTTTTCGGAGTATGAAGTGGTTGTCGTCGATGATGGCTCAACCGATGGCACAGTGGAATGGTTGCGCTCGAATACGGCTGATTTTTCTCATGTTCGCTTGTTTTGTCGGAATCATCAGGGTGCGGCAGCAGCACGAAATTACGGAGTCGAACAAGCAAAAGGTGACACGATCGTTTTTATTGATAGTGATTTAGTGGTGACGGATGTGTTTTTGCGATCGCACGTTGAAGCCTTAGTTCAAGCACAGAAGGAATTAGGGAGTGATCGAGTCTTCACTTATGGGCGTGTGATTAACACAGCAAATTTTGATGATCCAACCTCTGAGCCGTATAAGTTAACTGACTTTTCTGCGGCTTATTTTGCAACCGGGAATGTTGCGATCGCACGTCATTGGCTAATCGAAGCGGGACTTTTTGATACAGGGTTTAAACAATACGGTTGGGAAGATTTAGAACTCGGTGTACGGCTGAAGAACTTAGGATTAAAGCTCATCAAATGCCCCCAAGCTGTGGGATATCATTGGCATCCTGCGTTCTCTTTAGATCAAATTCCCCGCTTAATTGATGTTGAATTACAACGGGGTCGAATGGGCGTGGTGTTTTATCAGAAACATCCAACCTGGGATGTGCGAATGATGATCCAAATGACTTGGATTCATCGAGTCTTATGGGGTGTGTTGTCGCTAGGTGGATTGTTGAATGAGAGAACACTTGCGCCTGTGATGCGATCGCTAATCAAACAAGGCAAACCTCAACTTGCAGAACAAGTCGCCCGCATTTTCTTAAATTGGTACAACGTCAAAGGTGTTTATGCGGCTTATGCCGAAGTTCAGCACAAGCACTAATATTTTTGCCTAATTTGCTCTCTTTCTAGATTCACTCTTGCGATCGATTCCCGAATGATTAACCTCTGACACAATGCAAGTCAGATGTTTTGGAGCGCTGATCGTATGCTTCCCTCTTGGTTAGTTATTGGTGTTGTCACTTTCCTGATTGCATTAGGGAGCAGCATTCTTCGCCCCAAAGATATCAAATGGTTCAATCGATTGCAGCGTCCCAGATGGCTGACGTTTGAGAAAGCGATTCCGTTGATTTGGACGATCGTTTTTATCTGCGGCGCTTGGTCAGCTTACATCGTCTGGGAAAAGACCCAAAACTGGGGATTAATGGCATTCTATGCACTGATTGAAGTCACGATCGTTGCCTATTCTCCGGTACTTTTGTGGACGAGAAGCTTACGAAATGGCACGATCGTCGGTGGATTAGGCTTTGTACTGGGACTGATTTTAGCGTTTCAAGTTCTATCAATTTCAGGCACAGCAGCGCTCCTACTGCTGCCTTATTTGATTTGGAGTCCGATCGGAACCTACACCACTTGGGAAATGGGAAAACTCAATCCAGAATCATTCTGAATTAGAAGTAAAGTGCGATCGCACCCTTTGATCAACTGAAGAACGAGAACACCTTCGCTGAGCGAAGCACCGACCTTCAGAGCGAAATTCTTCCACCTCAATGCCGTGCAACAGCGAATACTGAGTGAGTCGATCGCACTAAAACCAGACTGACTGCCAATCCAGACACAGATTATTCAGCAGTCATTTCTCTAATACTGTACGTGAATAATATATCAAGCTAACTTACGTAATTTTGTCGGCTTGAAAACGCAAATAAGAATGATAACAGGAAAAATTCTACAATACTTAAATCATCTTCAAGATAACGATTTCATAGCTGAAGTTATTACCTCAAAACCCCTGACTGAACTCTGTGACATTATCAACACATTGCTACGGTCAAAGGACGAGGAAGTTGTTAGTCTGGCCTGTCTTTTCATCCGCGATCTAATTCAGCTCAATAGAGATCATCCTAGCTGCAAAGAATTTGCGGAGAAGTATCCGCAGTCTTCGATTGTTAAAACTGTTGAGCAGTTGCTTTTTTCTACTAGCCACTTTATTCGCAGGCACGCAATTTATACTTTAGGAAAGACTTGTAGTTACAACAGTGTTGGGGCGTTGAATCGAGCTTTCATAGAGTTACGAGACACTGACCCACTTATGCTGCCCTGGTTAATTGGAGAAATGAGATGGCTTGGAGCCGAAAACCCCTGGGAATTAGTTGAATCAATGATGGCTAGTTCAAGCTTTATGACTCGATGGGCAGTGCTTGAGAACTTAGAATACTCATACAGAGATGTACAGGACGAGCTATACGAACGAGTTTGCCAATACCTTGAGCGATTACGGCAAGATTTAAATACTTATGTTCGCCAAGAAACAGAGTACAAGTATCAATTACTGAGATTTCGCAGTGAGATGGATAAACTGCCGAAAGCAGATCGCAAAAAACGGCGAAGAGCTTTGGAGCACGAGTATAATCCATCACTGCACTTCAGTAGTATCTCAAGTGCATTCACATACCACTTGTCTACCAAAGGCTTGGAACAATACTCTGTAGATGAGCTTGAAGCATTCGTTACAGATATGGCTAGAGTTCGTTAATTAATCACAGGGCACTTTAACTCAGTGCGTATTGATTGTTGAGACAATCAACCACTCCCATCACCCGATCGTTCCATTAAATCTGATTCAAAGTAAGATGCTACACTTGTACCAATGAGTGTGATATGAGTGTGTCCAGAATTCCGACTTCAGTCCAGAAAGAACAGTGCTTTAATCTATGCGTTTGGTTCAGCAAGCTGTACTTGCCTATCCATATTGTCCGAATTGACGATCGCACAGGCAACGTTTTCTTTCTGGCTGGTGAGGAAAACAGCATAGAAATTTATCCTAATGGCAAATGGAGGTACTTAGGATGAGTCAGCCTGATTTCCAAGCAATGAGTCAAAAAGATTTACGCGCTTATGTTCTCCGGCATCGAGAGGATCAAGAAGCGTTTTATGCTTACGTGGACAAATTATATGCAGAGGGACACTGGATCGAGATGCCACCTTTGCAGTCTCCAGAAGACTTAGAAAACTATCCTGAATTTATTGAGCATCTTCGCAGAAGTTCAGAATCGCGTGATGATAAGGTTTAGCAGAACTTATTGAGGCGAATCACCGTTATTGCTCAATGATCGCTGATTCGGAAACATCTTACCCAACAACCGATTCACATAAGCCTGCCCATACACCTGCCCATTTTGCGAAGCTGGAGATTCAATTTCATCCGACTCTTGCGCCTCTACTGTCGGCTTTGCTCCATTCACTTCAGCAGCGGTGGTTTGCGGCTTCGCTCCATTTGTTTGAGAAATCTCTTCTATCTGTGGCTTCGAGCCATTATTCTGCCAAACATCCTCACCAAGCTCCGGTTCTTTCACTGCTTCAGGTTGCTTTTTCTCAGGTGGTGGTGGACAGAAACCAGGCTCGTAAACTTCTTCAGTTGACTCTTCTACCGCAGCCGATCGCAGTTCCTCACACAACAACGACCCCGGCGGCACGATCGACAAACTCGCAATCGATCGATTCATCACCGTTGTCGCCGCACCCACACAAGCACGATCGCCCACGGTCAACTCACCAATCAGCAACACTCCTGCCCCGATGATCACGCCTTCACCGAGTTCGATCGTTCCCTCATGCGCCTGAATCACTGATCCAAGCCCCACACAAACGCTTTGATGAATTACAATCCGACTGCCCGGATTAGCTTGCAGCAAAACGCCTGGTGCGATCGCTGCCCCTGGGTGAACCGTGACATCCCCACTCACATAGTAGTGGGTCGTACTCACGGGCATTAACTGTAGAGGCGGCGATTGCATCAGAGTAAACTACTTACCGGGTTGTTGAATCACCATTTCAGCTACACGCCGCTTTGCTTTCGGATCGATGCCGATTAGGCGCACATATAGACCGGAATAGTTCGCGATCGCTGCTTCAACCTCTAAGATTGCCTCAGCATCACGGTTGGTTTGAATCGAAGTTGCAGTCTGCCAAGAACTGGTTTTATAACGTCGCTGATCCGCGAACTCAACCCCAATCTTGTAGCCCTGACGCACAAGCTGACGAATCTGCTCCACAGTGTCCGGACTTAGACGACCGTTACCATTGCTGGAAGGTGTGTAAAGCGGAGGCTGAGATTTGTAGCTCGAAGGCTCGTTATACATTGGCGGTTCAGAAGCGGCTGAACTGCTGTAACCACTGGCGTTACCGTTAGAAGCGTGAGCTTTTCCGGGGCGATGAATCACACTTTCTGCAATTCGCTTTTTCTGTTTTGGATCAACGCCAACCAAGCGGATGTAGTGATCGCGATGCTCGTTGATAAACGAATTGAGAGCCGCGATCGCGCTTTGAGCCGAACCCGCCTGAATCGGTGGCGCACTGTTCCAAGAGCCATACTTAAATCGACGTTCATCTGCAAACTCCAAACCCACCACTGCGCCTTGCGCTAACAGTTGTTGAATTTGCTCTGCTGCATCGCCCGCAAGTGCGCCATCAACCGTGTGATGAACAGCAGGTTGATGATGAGAGGTAACGTGCGAAGTCGGTTGAGCAACAGGCTTTCCATCTGGACGCTGAATAATTGCTTCCAGCATCCGTCGCTTGTTCTGAGTGTCAATCCCGATCAAGCGAACATATTCGCCGCTGTGTTCTGCTAAACATCGCTGTAACTCTGTCATTACTGCGGATTCATTTGTAGTCTGAATCGGGGCGCAGCTTTTCCAGGAACTGGTTTGGAACTGGCGCTTGTCTGCGTGTTCGGTTCCAATCCGACCCCCTTTCGATAGAATCTGACGAATCTGAGCTACCACAGTCGGATCAAGTCCGCCGCTACTGTAACCGTTTCCATTCGATGCAGAACCATAGCTCGAAGCCGAACTGTAGCTCGAGCTTGCTGCACTATAAGACGGAGCCGAATAGCTCGAACCGCCTGAGAAACTTGTAGGCTTATCACCCGGACGCTGAATAATCGCTTCCAGCACCCGCTTTTTATTCTTCGTATCAATCCCAATCAAGCGAACATACTCACCGCTGTGTTCCGCAAGACAGGATTGTAATTCTGCCAACACAGCCGACTCGCTCGTTGCTTGAATGGGCGCACAACTCTTCCAAGAACTGGTCTGAAACTGTCGCTTATCCGCGTGTTCCATTCCGATTCGGTAGCCTTGCGCTAATAATTGCCGAACGTGGTTAATAACTTCGCCGTTCATAATTGACCCATTTTCTGTAGCGCTACTGCCAGCTTTAACATCTGTCGTGGACTTTGCGGCACTCCGACTCGAAACCGCCGCTTGAGAACTTGTCTTCGATGCAGTGCCGACAATATAGGAAGCAAAAGCACGATCGCGCTCACTCACTTCCGGTAATCGATCGGCTTGCTGCTGAGTCGTAATCACTGCACCCGATGGCACATACTTCCCAGGCGGCACTTCCACATCTTGAACCAGTGCGTGCATCATAATAATGCACCCGTTTCCGATTCGGGCGTTAAACACCGTCGATCGAAAACCAATAAAACAATCATCACCCACATAGGCAGGTCCGTGAATGATCGCCATGTGGGTGATCGCGGTATTGTTTCCAATCCAGACCGAATAGGAATCGCCGTCGTCCCCAACGACTCGCCCCTGCTTCAAGCCGTGAATCATCACCCCATCTTGAACCGTCGATCGCGATCCAATAAAAAAGGGACTGCCTTCATCCGCCCGAATTGAGGTTCCCGGAGCAATCATTACGTTTGCTCCGATCCGCACATCGCCAATCAAATTAGAAAACGAATGCACAGAAGCCGATTGATCGATCTTCGGCTCGGTCAGATTCCGCGACCAGGCTGTAGGCGGAGCCGCATCACTACGGACTGCCATAACATTTCTCCTAACAAAACCGCACAAGCAAGCTAACTGTGCAGGGAGGAGAATGGAAGGTTCGACCCTAATGATCGAACCCTAGTATTGAGTTCCTTTGTTGTACAGCGGGCGATTATCCACGCTCACCGTATCAATAATGGCGATCACAGCAGCATCGACTGGGCGGTTCTCGCTACCGGGAACCTGCCTCGCTGCGCTGCCGCGACTCACTAATACCCACTCATCGACCCCTGCGCCCACGTTGTCAGCAGCCACTTCATATAGCGGAAGTGGCTGCCCTTCTTCATCGAGAACCTGCACTAAGAGGAATTTTACGCCTCTGAGACTCGGCTCTTTCTGCGTACTGACAACAGTTCCCCGAACTTTTGCAATTTGCATCGGGGACTATGGACGGTTCAGCGGACGGATACCGCTCACGCTTTCACGGAACGGTTCAACTGCCTCGGTATAGCGAATCGGCAGCACGTACTCCAGGTTTTCGTGCGGACGCGCAATGATGTGAGTAGACAGCACTTGTCCACCGTTGACGCGCTTCACATTCTCAATTCCAGCCGCGACCGAAGCTTGCACTTCTGAAACGTCGCCCCGCACAATCACAGTCACCCGACCGCTACCGATTTTCTCGTAACCCACCAAGGTCACACGAGCCGCCTTGACCATTGCGTCTGCGGCTTCCACAACTGCGGGAAACCCTAACGTCTCGATCATGCCAACTGCAATAGCCATTGTAATTCTCCCTTCCAATCAAAAAACGATGTCAATTCAAACTCAAAGATCGCGCACATTTAACTTCGGAATTGTTCCACCGCTTCGGTGTATCGAATCGGTAAGACATATTCTAGGTTCTCATGCGGGCGCGCAATAATGTGACTTGATGCAGTTTCGCCTCCATTAACGCGCTTGACTGATTCCAGTCCCGCCGCCAAAGAAGCTTGCACCTCGGACACATCGCCCCGAACGATAACAGTCACGCGACCGCTACCAATCTTTTCATAGCCAACCAGGGTGACACGAGCGGCTTTCACCATTGCGTCTGCGGCTTCAACCACAGCCGGAAATCCCCGCGTTTCAATCATTCCCACAGCGATCGGCATTTCGTCTCTCCATAGATTGAAGTGGAACTAATTCAACATCGTAAACCAAAAGAGCGACGGGGATCGCCCATCATTCTTACTGTTGTCGAGTTTTCCACTGTGCTACTTCTTCAGAATAGAGTTGAGTCTGTCACTTGACAATATAATGTTCTATGATAGTTGCAAATTCATGACATAAGCGGAGCTAATGTCTCTGATTGAAGTCGCTGGAATAACCTGAGTCAACATGTAACCATAGATTGATTTCAATCCGAAAAATCGAATCGTTAATAAATCATTAAAAGTCTATATAAATCCAAGCTAATCTCAATGATTGAATTTGTCTATCGTTCACATTTTACTTTTAAAGGGTTGAAGCGCTAAGCTGAATCCTAAGACTTTAGAGCGATTATTTTCGGTTTTGAATCCGGAAAATTATGTAAAGCTCCCCCAAGTTCAAGCGAATTTGGTTCGGGGAGCATTTTTAGCAAATTTCTAGGCGAAGAGTATGCAGCAGTCCCTAATCGAAACAAGCTGGTGGATTCCTTGCTACGGACTTCTAGGTGCATTTTTGACGCTGCCTTGGTCTGTGGGACTGATTCGGAAGACAGGTCCTCGTCCTGCGGCTTATCTTAATGTATTAACGACTGTGCTAGCGTTTGTGCATGGAATCGCACTGTTTGGCGCGGTCTGGGGACAGGAACCGCAGCATTTCGCCTTTCACTGGCTGCAGGCAGCAGATTTAGATTTGACGTTTTCGTTAGAGCTTTCTCCAATCAGTGTTGGTGCAATGGAACTGGTGACGGGCTTGAGTCTGTTTGCTCAGGTGTTTGCGCTGGGATACATGGAGAAAGACTGGGCGCTGGCGCGATTTTTTGGATTGATGGGATTTTTTGAAGGTGCAATGAGCGGATTGGCAGTGAGTGATTCGCTCTTTCTGACCTATGCACTTCTAGAAATGCTGACACTCTCAACTTATCTGTTGGTGGGGTTTTGGTATGCTCAACCACTTGTTGTGACTGCGGCGCGAGATGCGTTTCTGACCAAGCGGGTTGGAGATGTGTTGCTGTTGATGGGTGTTGTGGCACTGTCCGCGCTTTCTGGAAGCTTAGATTTTCCGGGACTTTATGATTGGGCAGAAAAGGCGGAACTGTCGCCTGTGATGTCGGCGTTACTGGGACTAGCGTTGATTTCAGGCCCAATTGGGAAGTGTGCCCAGTTTCCGCTACATCTCTGGCTAGATGAAGCAATGGAGGGTCCGAACCCTGCATCGATTTTACGGAACTCAGTTGTCGTTGGATGTGGCGCTTACGTGTTGATCAGGCTTCAGCCGATCGTTACGTTGTCGCCTGTCGCTTCCACTGCTCTGGTGACTTTAGGAACG
This sequence comes from Leptolyngbya sp. AS-A5, assembly GCF_039962495.1. NCBI lineage: Bacteria > Bacillati > Cyanobacteriota > Cyanophyceae > Leptolyngbyales > Leptolyngbyaceae > Leptolyngbya > Leptolyngbya sp. AS-A5. The sequence goes on from NZ_JAMPLL010000005.1 coordinate 162,892, forward strand.
ATGACTGCGATCGGAGCTTCTCTGGTTTCTCTCGCTCAAATTGACATGAAGCGGGCATTGTCTCATTCCACCAGTGCTTATCTCGGATTAGTCTTTATTGCGGTCGGCATTGGCTGGACGGATTTCGCCTTCATTCTATTGTTTGCTCATGCAATCGCAAAAGCGCTTCTGTTCATGAGTACCGGATCAATCATCATGACCACAAGTTCTCAAGACATCACCGAAATGGGCGGCTTGTGGTCAAAAATGCCTGCGACAACCACTGCGTTTCTAACAGGTTCAGCCGGATTAGTGGGGCTGTTTCCGCTGGGTGGGTTCTGGGCATTGCAGCGCGGAATTGATGATTTTTGGTATGACAAGCCTTGGCTAGTCGTGGTCGTGCTGGCGGTGAATACACTGACCGCTTTAAACCTGACGAGAGTTTACCGATTAGTGTTCATGGGTAAGGCGCAGCCAAAAACTCGACGCGCTCCAGAAGTTCCCTGGCTGATGGCTGTGCCCATGGTGTCACTAAGTGTTTTAACCTTGATGATTCCGATCGTCCTCAATACTTTGAACCTATTGCCTCATTGGGAGATTATGAATTGGTCAGCAGCAGGACTGTTGATCCTGTCTGGAATCGCGGGTACAGCGTTGGGATTTGCAATCACGTTGAATTATGCTTGGATTCGTCCCGTTCAAGCCCCGCTCCGATTTCTTCAAGATTTGCTGGCGTATGACTTTTACATAGATCGTTTATATCGCGTCAGTGTGGTTCTGGTTGTGAACGCGATCGCTCAATTTAGCGCCTGGTGCGATCGTTACGTAGTCGATGGAGTGGTCAACTTCGTCGGATTGGCTTCAATTTTTAGCGGCGAGACTTTGAAATATAGTGCTTCGGGACGATCACAAGCTTATATGCTGACTATTTCGCTTGTGGTTGGCTTGTTAGGTGCGCTTCTAACTTGGTCGATGTGGTAACTCTTTCTAAAGAATGACTTATGTTGAGTGCGTTGATTTGGATACCGATTTTGGGTGCGATCGCGATTGGACTGTTGCCGAGTTCGATTTCCGATCAATCTGTGAGAAGAACAGCGATCATAACCGTTAGCATTGCCTTAGCTGTGTCGCTCTGGGTTGCGGCTCAGTTTGATGTGATTAATATCGGACTTCAGTTTCAAGAAGATCTGCCCTGGCTGGAACCGCTGGGACTGACTTACCGACTAGGGTTAGACGGTTTATCGCTGCCGCTGATTGTCCTGAATTGCTTTTTGACCCTGATTGCGCTGTTTTCCACGCCTCCAGCCGTTCAACGTCCTCGGCTTTATTACTCGTTGATTTTAGTCATTAATGCTGCCGTTGCTGGAGCATTTCTCGCTCATAACTTATTGTTGTTCTTCTTGTTCTATGAGTTAGAACTCATTCCGCTTTATCTACTCATTGGAATTTGGGGAGGAGCAAAGCGGGGTTATGCTTCGACGAAGTTTCTGATCTACACGGCGGTTTCAGGAATATTAATTCTAATTGCATTTCTAGGTTTAACTTGGTTAAGCGGCGCAACCTCGTTTGAATACAATCCAGCATTAACCGAAGCACTGCCATTAACATCACAAGTGATATTGCTGGGCGCGATTCTAATCGGATTCGGGATCAAGATCCCGCTGTTTCCGCTACATACTTGGTTGCCCGATGCTCACGTTGAAGCTTCTACGCCAATCTCAGTGCTGCTTGCAGGGATACTGTTGAAGCTTGGAACTTATGGATTGCTGCGGTTTGGATTGCAGTTATTTCCGCAAGCTTGGGCGGTATTGGCCCCGTATCTGGCGATTTGGGCAGTCGTGAGTGTGTTGTTTGGTGCATTTACTGCGATCGCTCAAACCGATATGAAAAAGATGGTGGCTTACAGTTCAGTCGGGCACATGGGATTTATCCTTCTCGCTGCCGCAGCCGCAACACCGCTGAGTCTGTTGGGCTGTGTGTTCCAGATGGTGAGCCACGGTTTGATCTCCGCGCTGCTATTTGCCCTAGTCGGCGTAGTCTATACCAAAACAGGAACCCGTGACATTACCGTTTTAAAGGGATTGTTAACTCCAGAGCGAGGCTTACCGATCGTTGGTAGTTTGATGATTTTGGGTGTGATGGCGAGTGCTGGAATTCCAGGAATGGTTGGGTTTATTTCGGAGTTTCTGATATTCCGGGGAAGTTTCATCGCATTCCCAGTGCAAACACTGCTCAGTATGATTGGCACAGGTTTGACGGCGGTTTACTTTTTGCTGTTGGTGAATCGCACCTTCTTTGGGCGGCTGCCGGATCAGTTTGCAAATCTGCCACCGGTGTCTTGGTCGGAACGAATTCCTTCTCTTGCGGTAGCAGCTTTGATTGTGCTGCTAGGTTTGCAACCCAGTTGGCTGGTGCATTGGACTGAGACGACAACGACTGCAATGTTGAGCGAATATCCAACGATCGCAGTTCATTCCGCCCCAACTCAATCTCATCCCGTTTCGGTCTTACCGTTGGAGTAACTATGGTTGTCGCACGTTCAAAATCCTCGCATCCGTTAGCCGATATCATTGAGCGCATCGAGTCAGGCGGCGCACTTTTGCCGGAATCGCCCACGAACTTGATTGAAGTCGTTGGCGTTCTTAAAAGCTATGGCGTTGTTTTAGGTGCTTACTCTCGCAATCTCGAATTTATTGCTGAGAATCAGTTTTTAGTGTTGTTTCCATTTTTCAAGTACTTCGACGGAGACATCTCAACGAAGAAGCTTTTAAAGCATTGGTGGCACGATCGCATTAACTACGAGTTCTCTGAATACTGTATGAGAGCAATGCTGTGGCATGGTGGCGGCGGATTGGATCGCTATGTCGATAGTCCGGAGTTTGTCGAACTTGCACAACAGGCAATTCAAGCAAAGATCAAAAGCAATTTCTTTATCCGAGGTCTGTCGCAAATCTTCCCAAACTTTCTGCTCGAACAAGTGCGATTGTCCTGTTATTACAGTGCACTTGGGCAATTTTGGACAGTGATGAGCGATATGTTTCTCAAACTATCCGATCGCTATGACAACGGTGAAATCGAAACGATTCAACATGTTGTTGATCATGTGAAAGCGGGATTGGTGAACAACGCAGCGTTGCCGATTACTTATGCAGTGAAGATTGGCGGTCGCACTTACGAGATCATTCCAGAGTCAGCAGGCTTACAGTTTTTGATGGATACAGCAGTGCCTTATGTCGAAGCTGTGTTCTTCAAATCTTTTCCGTTTATGGGAACGGTTTCCTACAATGCTCAAGCGCGACAAATTCCGCTAGAGCAAGAACGCTTCTCTTATGGTGCGCTGTATGCTGATCCGTTGCCGATTGGTGGAGGTGGAATTCCGCCGACTTTGCTGATGCAAGACATGACGCATTATCTACCCGAATATCTGCTCGATTTTTATCGACAATTGCCCAGAGGTGAATCGGATATACGCGTCAAAATCTGTCTCAGCTTCCAAAGATCGATGTTTTGTGTGACAACCGCCGCGATTTTGGGATTGGCTCCTTATGCGATCGACACTCAAGATCCAAAAGAACAGGAGGAAAATCGCAAATACTTAGAAGGCTGGATGGATAAACTGATAGAGTCACGCCTGATTAGTTTTCAAGCTTGCCACGTTTTATGAGTCAACAAATTAGCGGCATCATTCAAGCGGGATACGGGGTTGCATCCGGAAGAACCGACAGCAGCCCCTATCCTAAAGGCACGATCGAGATGCAAACTCCATTTTTCAAGCAGTTGGGACTCGATCTCACACCATTTTTTCCGGGTACTCTCAATGTCAATATCAGCCCGAACGAATTTGAACTAATATCGCCTCTACATACATTTAGAAATGTGCAATGGGCGGAAGGATTTGATCCGGAAGATTTTTCTTTCACGCCCTGCCAAATTATCCATCAGAACAAAAGCTTCGACAGCCTGATTTACTATCCGCATCCAGAGACAAAAATTGGGCATTTTCAGAATCCGTCGATTGTAGAAGTGATCGCTCCGCTCATTTTCGATCTGAAATATGGCGATCGCGTTACGCTCAGCGTCGATCCTCGGCAAGTGCGGATTCTTGAGAGATAGACTTTTGGCAATGAAATCTGATCGTAATATTAATCGATTAGTCGATGAATAATTTCTGCTATCACCATAAAGTTTTTCAATAGTTAAATTAAATATTGATAATAATTGATTCAGACAATTCCAATCATAGGTAGTAGATTATAAGCCTTGCGAGAACTGGATTTCAGCGCCTCACCCAAATGGTCCCCTGTGTTCCTTTCAATGCTTAAGTGTGATAAACATTATAGTTACTACAGAGTGTTTAAGAATTTGTAAAATAAGTCCCAGAGCGCTGTTGCGGTGAGTTGGGCACTGCTTGTCTCTGGCAGACATTCTCTCATTCATTTGATTTCGATTCAGCTTGCTATCTAGAGGTGAATTTCGATGGCTCACCCATTGCTTCAAAGCATTTGGTTAATCCCTTGCTACGCTCTTCTTGGCGCTATCCTTTCTGCGCTTTGGTTTCCGGGTATTACTCGACGGACTGGACCACGCCCATCCGGATACCTCAATGCGTTCATGTCTATGGCGACATTCTTGCACGCTGCGTTCGCGCTGCCTGCAATTTGGGGACAGCCTCCCCAGGAGATTTTGATTCCCTGGCTGGATGTTGCGGGACTGAATCTGACGATCCCGATCGAGATTTCCACCCTTAGCGTGGGTGCGATCGTTCTCGTTGCTGGAATTAACCTTCTGGCGCAGACTTACGCTTTCGGCTACATGGAAATGGATTGGGGTTGGGCACGATTCTTCTCGCTGCTCGGCTTGTTTGAAGCGGGAATGACCGCCCTCGTTCTATGTAATTCCCTCTTCTTTAGCTACTTTATTCTGGAAATCCTAACGCTTGCCACGTATCTGCTTGTCGGCATCTGGTTCAATCAGTCCCTTGTAGTGACAGGTGCGAGAGATGCCTTTCTGACCAAGCGGATCGGGGACTTGTTCTTGCTAATGGGGGTGGTTGCGCTTTTGCCGATCGCAGGAACCTGGAACTTTAATGAACTGGCAGAATGGGCACAAACGGCTCAAGTTGATCCGAAGGTGATCACCCTCGTGGGCTTGGCATTGATTGCAGGTCCAATGGGTAAATGCGCTCAATTTCCTCTGCACTTATGGCTAGATGAAGCAATGGAAGGTCCGGTTCCGGCTTCAATTTTGCGGAACTCCGTCGTAGTTGCAACTGGTGCTTGGGTGATGTACAAGCTTGAACCTGTTTTAGCACTGTCTCCAACGGTTCTAGCGACCACGGTTTTTATCGGTGCGGTTAGCGCGATCGGTGGCTCATTGATTGCGATCGCTCAAATTGACCTTAAGCGGACACAATCCTATTTAGTCACCGCTTACATGGGCTTGGTGTTTATCGCGATCGGAACTCAGCAACCCGAAGCAGCTCTGCTGCTCGTATTGACTCATTCGCTGGCATCTGCATTGATCATCATGGGCGGTGGCGCAGTCGTCTGGAACAGCATCACCCAAGATGTCACTCAACTCGGAGGCTTATGGTCGCGCCGTCCGGTTTCAGGCTTTAGTTTCTTGATTGGTTTGGCTGGATTAGTCGCGCTCCCTCCGTTCGGTGGATTTTGGGCGGCGCTAAAAATTGCACAAGGTGTTTGGGAGACTCAGCCCTGGATTGTTGGAATTATTTTGCTGGTGAATGCGTTTGCAGCATTTGGAATCACACGAGTCTTCTGTTTACTCTTTATGGGTGAAGCAAAGCAAATGGCTCAACGATCCCCAGAAGTTCACTACTGGATGGCGCTGCCGATGATTGTAATGATGGGCTTTACGCTGCATCTGCCGCTCATTCTTGAAGCTTTGGATCTTCTACCAAGTTGGGCAGACATTAATACCGACGTTGCACTTTTGCTGATCTGGTCAACGATTACAGGCATTGCTTTAAGCGCGATCGTCTATACCAACAACAACATTGCAAAACCCGTGGTTCTTCCCTGGAAAGGACTGCAAGACCTGCTGGCCTATGACTTCTACACTCCGAATCTGTATCGCAGCAGCATTGTTTTCGTCGTTGCGCTCGTTTCTCAAATCACATCCTGGTTTGATAAATACCTCGTGGACGGAGGACTGAATCTCTTTGGTGTTCTCACCCTGTTTAGCGGTCGGAACCTGCGATACAGCACCTCCGGTCAATCGCAGTTCTATATGCTGACGATCGTGTTCGGAATTGCCTTGATCAGTGTATTGCTGAGTCTGCCATTCCTCTCGCATGTCACAGTCTCGCTTTTCCCACAGAACACCACCGAAATTGTCATGAGTGTTCAGCGTTAAGCGCCATTTCAATTCTCTCTAGATTCTCAAGCTAAAGGAAAGTGTTCTATGCTGAGTCCGTTGATTTGGCTACCGCTGATTGGTGCGTTAGTCATTGGGTTAATTCCTAAACTGTCTGCAAAACAAGCAAAATTGGGTGCGATCGCGGTTTCCGGTGCCGTTCTAGTTTGGACGATCGTGCTGATGCTCAACTTCGATTTGAGCCAGCCAGGGATGCAAATGCAGGAGTACCACACCTGGATTCCAACTTTGGGAATTAGCTACAGTTTGGCGATCGATGGATTGTCTCTGCCGCTCGTGGCGTTGGGCAGTTTGATTACGCTCGTGGTAGCTTCCAACAGCGAAGTTGGACTAAAACCCGGAGAAGCTTTACAGCGTCCGCAACTGTTCTACTCACTCCTCTTGATTGTGCATTCAGGGGTAGCGGGTGCGTTTCTGGCGCAAAACTTGCTGTTGTTTTTCTTATTCTATGAAGTCGAACTCGTTCCGTTCTATCTGCTGATTCTCATTTGGGGCGGACAGAAGCGCGAATATGCTGCGATGAAGTTCCTGATTTACACGGCGATTTCAGGCATTTTGATTTTAGCAGCATTTCTAGGCATCACTTGGTTAGGTCATTCTGCAAGCTTTGACTACAGCGACATCAACACAGCGGTTCTGCCTCAAAAAGCTCAGTTAATTTTGTTGACCCTTTTACTGATTGGATTTGGGATCAAAACTCCGCTGGTTCCACTGCACACTTGGCTGCCTGATGCTTATGTTGAAGCTTCGACTCCGGTTGCTATCTTGCTCGGTGGAATCTTAGCGAAGCTTGGAACCTATGGGTTAGTTCGATTCGCGCTAGGAATGTTCCCAGAAACGTGGAAGCTGATTTCACCTGGACTTTCCATCATTGCAGCCGTTTCAATTCTCTACGGTGCATTGTCGGCGCTGGCACAGCATGACATTAAGCGGATGGTAGCATTTAGCTCGATCGCTCATATGGGCTATGTATTGCTCGGAGCGGCGGCGCTAACCCCGCTGGCAATGGTCGGTGCAGTATCGCAAATGATTGCACATGGTTTGATTCTGGCGCTGCTGTTCTATCTCGTGGGCTTGGTCGAATCGAAGACGGGAACCCGCGATCGCGACATTCTCAACGGGTTACTCAATCCCATTCGAGGATTACCCCTCACCAGCGCCTTGCTCATTCTGGCTGCAATGGCGAGTGCTGGAATTCCGGGACTTGCTGGATTTGTAGCTGAGTTTCTCGTATTCCAGGGTAGCTTCTCAACTTTCCCGGTGCAGACCTTAGTGGCAATCCTTGGAACGGGGTTAACTGCGGTTTATTTCGTCATCCTGCTGAATCGGACTTGTTTCGGAAAGCTTGACAATCGCACCGCCTACTATCCCAGGGTTAAATTTACTGAGTACGTTCCAGCACTCGTTCTGACGGCGTTGATTTTCTGGCTCGGTATCCAGCCGACTTGGCTAGTGCGCTGGAGTGAGCAGACAACGAAAGCACTCGTTACAGCCGCAGTCCCTCAAGTTGAGCAGGTTGCATTTAATTCTGTCGATCGTTCTTAAGTTCGCGCCACTGAATCAGGAGAGAATTCGCTATGAATATGCCCGCTCCCACTAAAACCAAGCTTCCTCCCTCACAGCACCCGTTTGCGGAAGTGATTCATCGCCTCGAAGCAGGCGGCGCAATGCTTCCCGACACGCCTGAAAACCTGATGCAGATTATTGGGCTGTACAAAGCGTATGCAGTGCCAATGGACTTCTACTGGCGCGATTTGCTCTACATTGGTGAGCAAGTGTTCCTCAATCCGCTACCCGTCTTTAAGTATTTCATCTCGGATGAGTACATGAAGCGTCACAACCACTATGCAGGCGACGATGCAGATTTGCGAATTTGGCGCGGTACCGCAGAAGCGCATCCAGAACTGATTGAGTTTATGGAAAAAGGCGAACTGAACAAGAAGTTACCCCGCGCCTTGCATCACCTCTGGCACGATCGTATCAATATGGAGTTTGCGGAAGAGTGTATGCGGGCAATGCTGTGGCACCGAGGCATGTATGTTCCGGTGAATCAGTTCGATCCGTACCTCGACAGCGATGAGTACAAGGCAAACGCCGATCGAGCAATCAAGGCATACTTCCGTAAGAATCCGGTAATGGCAGGCTTGTACAAACTGTTCCCCGATATGTTCTTAGAGCAGTGCCGTCAAGCTTCCTATTATGCGAATCTCGGATTGTTCTGGGAAGTCATGGCTCCGGTGTTCTTCGAGATGTCGGACTTGTACGATGAAGGCAAAATCGCGTCGGTTCCACAAGCGATGGACTTCTTGGTAAATGGAATCTTCGCGATCGCAGGTCGCCCAATCTATCACCACGTTTACATTGATGGTGAATGCTACGAAATCATTCCCAAATCGAAAGGGTTTACTTGGCTATACGAAGCAGCTTTACCTTACGTGGAAGCTGTGTTCTACAGAACATCTCCGTTCCGAGGTACGAAGTCTTATAATGCCCAAGCAGGACAAGTTCCATTTGATCAGAAAGACTTCCATTATGGTGTTCTGTACGCAGATAAATTTCCGGTTGGAACCGCTGGAATTCCGCCGACATTCTTGGCTCAAGATATGCTGCATTTCTTGCCACCTTACTTGGTGGAATATTACAAGCAGCATTGTCGAGGTGAAGACGATATGCTGGTGCAGCTCGCCGTCAGTTTCCAGCGATCGATGTATTGCGTCACCTCTGCGGTAATTCAAGCGTTGCGAGCTGCATTGCTGTATCCGCTCGATGACACCAATCCAAATCACCTGATGGCAAATCGACGCTTCTTTGAATCGCAGCTCGATCGTTTCTTACGCCCTGAGTCGCGAATTCGTGAGATTCAGAGCCAAGACTACCGGTAATTCAAGACTTTGCGGTTCGTTCTGATATTTCCAAGCGAACCGCAAATTCAGCAGGCACACAAGAAAAACGATCGCGGTTCCACGATCGTTCTCTCATTTGCTTGATTCTTATCCCATCAAAATTACGGTATCAATCACGTGAATGACACCGTTATCTGCTTCGATGTCAGCTGCTAGAACCGTTGCATTCTTTACCTCAAATCCATCCTCGAAGTGAAATGGAATGGGTGATCCTTCAAGTGAAGTCACCGAGCCTAATTTCTCCAAGTCTGCTTTCATGTACTTCCCTGAAGCAACGTGAAACGTCAGGATTCGGGACAGTTGCGGAATATTTTGGACAAGCGTTTGAATCGTTCCGGGTGGAAGCTTTGCAAAGGCATCGTCATTCGGCGCGAATACGGTAAAAGGCCCTGGACTTTTGAGCGCATCCACCAAGTTTGCCGCCTTTACTGCGGTTACAAGGGTGTTAAATGAGCCAGCGCCAACTGCAATATCAACAATATCTGCCATAGTGCGATCTGAGGATAAAGGGTAACGGAAAGAGCGTGACAGAACGTTTACGTGACAGAACGTTTAACTGTAGTCACCCCACTGAACTTTACAATGAGAAGGCTCTTTTGGTTGTTAAAGTTCTGTTGCGTTTCGCCAGTGTGAGAAAGCGTTCGATTTATGATCCGCAAACCATAAGAAAAGCGTTACACGCGATAGACCTGAAGGGGTAGAGCTACAAACTGCGACAGAGTACAGCGAACTCACTCCAACAAAATTCTGATTCGTGTAACGCCAAATTGGAAGGGAGCATATGCTCTTGTGTATTATCATAACTACAAAAGCTATAAGGAAAAATCGCTGTTCTCTATAAGTTTCATAGAACTGATTCTATACAGCGATTTTGTTACCTCGAATAAATGCAAGTTTTGACCGTTTGTTGCGATCGTTTCTCAAATCAGGAGAGTTTATTTTGCAGAATGCTACATTGCACCAGTTAAAGGTTTTTGAAGCGGTTGCCCGCCATAGCAGTTTTACCCGCGCTGCTGAAGAACTATTTTTGACTCAGCCCACGGTTTCGATGCAGGTAAAACAGCTATCGAAAACAGTTGGTTTGCCCTTGTTCGAGCAGGTCGGTAAACGCTTGTATTTGACAGCAGCCGGAAAAGAACTTTATTCGACCTGTCGCGATGTATTTGAGCGTTTAGAGCAGTTTCAGATTGCGATCGCTGATCTCAAAGGCCTTAAACAAGGGACGCTTCGCCTTGCTGTAGTTACAACCGCGAAATATGTGATTCCGCGTATTTTAGGTCCGTTCTGCCAGCGCTATCCCGGAATTGATGTTTCGCTGACGGTGACGAATCATCAGTACGTCCTTGATAGTTTGGCGGATAACCGGGATGACTTGTACATTCTCAGTCAGCTTCCGGACGATTCAGAGGCGCACTGTGAACCCTTCATGGAAAATCCGCTGGTTGTGCTTGCACCGAGAAACCATCCGCTCACTAAAGAGAAGAATATCCCACTGTCTCGGATTTCTGAGGAGCCGTTTATTATGCGGGAACCAGGGTCTGGAACGCGCAAAGCCGTTCAAAAGCTGTTTGATGCTCAAGGTCTGCCGATGAAAGTCAAATTAGACTTAGGAAGCAATGAAGCGATTAAACAAGCGATCGCAGGCGGGATGGGTTTGTCGGTGTTGTCGAAGCATACGTTAGCGCTGGAAGGAGTTAACAATCAGCTTGCCATTTTGGATGTTGAAGGCTTCCCGATCGAGCGGTATTGGTATGTGGTGCATCCTTCTGGCAAACAGCTTTCTGCGATCGCGAAGGCGTTTTACGATTACCTGATGAACGAGGGCAAGCGAGTGGCTGAAGAGACTTCTGTTTTAGGCGTGTTGGAAAAGGAAAAAGTAGAGGTGTAGAAAAGGTGGGAGAGTTTGCTATGCAGGTGTAGCAAACTCTCCTTCAGTCACTCAGGCAGCTTATATTGGCTCACAATCTTTTTGGCATAACCGGGAACGTGCTGTTCTAGCTTTTCAGGATGATTGCGTTTCACATATAGATAGTTGCGAGTGAAATGCGAATCGATCGAGAATCGAGCGTACTCTAATCCTTTCGGGCCAATTTTCTCGATCACAACACCCATCAGCTTTGCTGCCCACATGGGTAACGTCACGCCTTTATCGTATGCAGGAATACTCTGCTGAACCGCTTGACGGCGATCGCCCTTTGACATCACCGGCTGAGTTTGAATTTGATCTTGAACTAAATCAAGCATTTCTTGACCCCGATCGTTTCTGACCACAATCCATTGCCAGCCGAATGGCGCACCCATATATCCCACAACCAAATCCGCGAGTGAATTCACATAGTCAAAGCAGCTTAAACACGAGGGCGCAAACACATCTTTGAGTTGGTTGGTTTTCAAGCCGAAGAACGGTACTAATTCGGTTGAGCCATCCTCGTGCTTGAAGTGGACTTGGAAATCCTGCATGAATTCGTAATACACGACCGTTTCAGGCGATCGGCTGGTGGTATCCAGAAATTTCTGTAAGCCTTCGCGGGTGACATTATCGGTACAGGGCGTTCCTAATACATACAGCTTTTCTAGCCCTAACTCTTTCTCAACTGCCCGCAGAGCCTGAATTTGACATCCGACTCCAATCACTAGAAGCCGTTTCATTCCTGACTGTTCGATTTGCTCCAAAACCGAAAGATTCGGCGAAAGCGTCGGCTTGTTGACTCGTGCTGCCAGAATTTCTTCAGGAGTTGTTGCAATAATCGGGTGCGGCTGAAAGCGATCGTCCTTCGTGTTTTGCACACAGACTACGCCTTCTACAAGTCCGCGGGTCAGCATCTCAATGGCGATCGTGCTCACAATTCCTGTCCACTGTGCCCCCGCAATCGGCTCAGTTTTGCGGGCTGCCATCATCTCTTGATGCACCCCAAAATACAGATCGTCCGCATTCTCTAGATCTCGACTGCGCCCGTGGGTCTGTTCTTCTAGGGAAGGAATTTGTTGATTGATGAACGCACAAGCTTCCTTCACATAATGAATATAGTAGGTATCACAGAGTCCACATTCACTACACAGTTCTTTCGCAGGACGGCGACTCGAAGGTTTGAGCGCTTTTGCTTTTTTATGAGGAACCAGGGTCATTTTTGAAAGATTGAATTTGATCGCTATTGATCACAATAACTCAGGACTGTCACCCAGTTTGGCGATCGCGCAGCAAATCCATAGACTGTGATAATTCAAAATAATCTAATCTGCACAGGTTGATGACTCTCTGTAGAAGTAGCGGAGTTCAGCATAATTCTGTATTAAAACTTAACAAAAACCAGCCCTTAGATAGAGTTCTGAACTGATTTTTTTCCTTGTAAACCTCTGACTGCGGGTAGACCGAGAATTGCAGCAACTCAGTCTAGAATTGTTTCAGCAAAATAAATCTGCAATTGAGCGTAAAGATTATATTTCTATTGGAGTAGCCAAGATGGATAAGATTCGAGTTGTACTGATTGAAGATCATGATCTGACTCGGTTTGGTATTCGTGCGCTCCTGAAAGAGCAAGGAATCGAACTGGTCGGAGAAGCGCGTGATGCTCGATCGGGATTAAACCTGATTCGCTCGGTTCAGCCGGATATTGCCATCGTAGATATTGGCTTACCCGATATGACAGGAATTGAGCTGACCCAGCAGTTTAGAGCCGAAGCCGAGTCACCGACCACCAAAGTCTTGATCATGACGATGCACGATGATGAGGAGATGGTGTTGGCAGCGTTTGCCGCAGGCGCAGACTCATACTGCATGAAGGATATCACTGGTAGCCGTTTGGCAGAAGCCATTCAAACGACCGCAGAAGGAAATGCTTGGATCGATCCAGCGATCGCTCGAATCGTTCTCTCCCAAGTGAAAGTTGGACAGCCTGCTGCTGCTACAACCGTCACGATCAATCGGCTTTCCTCCGAAGACAGCGGCATGATCTCAGATTATCCGCTGACGACCCGCGAACTCGATGTGCTGGAACTGATTGTAGACGGGCGTAGTAACGCTGAGATTGCGGAGCGGCTTTACATTACGATCGGAACTGTGAAAACGCACGTTCGTAACATTCTGAACAAGCTGTGTGTGAACGATCGGACTCAAATCGCAGTCCGAGCATTGCGGGCAGGATTAATCAAATAGTTCGGGTGTAGAGCGGTTATTTTGTTAGGCTCAATTGCACTGTAAGCTCAACTTGATCTGCATTAACTCAAAACATCAGCTTTCCGTCTGGTTTAGGAGCAAAGCTGATGTTTTTTTTAGAAACTGTTCAACTGTGATCTATTGTGATGTGATCTTTTTCGAGCCTACAGATTCTTGTCAGCAGAGTTCAGCAGTTTTTCAGGCGGATTGAGTCGATCGTCTGCGGCTGCAATAGCGCACAAGGGCAATAAATAAGCCGATTCCAACCAGATACTTTAATGGATCAGGAACAATTGGACTCGGTGAGAAAAAACCTTCAATTACCCCCGCTACGATCAACAGTGGAATTACACCAAACATTAACTGTGCGGCTTTCACGCTATAGACCTTAATGGCATCAATACGGCGGTATTGTCCTGGAAACAGAATGCCGCGTGCAATTAGTAATCCTGCGCCCCCAGAGAAGAAGATGGCTGGAAGTTCTAGCGATCCATGCGGAAAAACAAATGCCCAAAATGGAAACGCGAGATTGTTCTGAGCCACCAGTGTTCCTACGCCACCGATTAGCAAGCCATTCATAAACAGGATAAACATCGTAAAAACCCCGATCGTCATCCCTCCAGCAACCGCTTTGAACGTCACGCCCAAATTATTCGTCATAATCTGGCTGGCTGCGGTCGGCTCACTGCCTAAAATCGAACCCATCCAGAGTTTGCCTTCGTCGCGGACTGTCCGAATCAGATGATCAGGCACGACCAATGCAAGAAATTGCGGGTCTCGCCACGAAAACCACCACGCAATTAATCCACCCAAGAGAAACAATCCGGTTGCGATCGCCGTATACGCACTCGTTTGCTGTATGACTTCCGGTAAGCCCCATTTGTAAAAGTCGATCGCACTTTTCCACTCTTGTTTACGCGATCCCTGATACACCTGGCTATACCCGCGAGAAGTCAAACGCTGGAGATCTTGCACGATCGTATGACCAACCAGCGTTTGATGAGTCCGCGCTCTAGCAAGATCAGCCGAAACCGATCGATATAGACTTGCAAGCGCTTTGATCTCTTCGGTTGAGAGCGATCGTAGTCCGCGTTTTTCAATGCGCGTTAGCAATTCGTCTAGCCGTTTCCAGTTTGGCTCGCGTCGAGCAATCCAGCGTTTTACATTCATAGTTTTGTGAAAAAGAGGGGAGCGTTTTTACCAACCTCGCCTAAGATAGCCTCAACCTTTCTGGTGATTCATTCACGTTGAGCTTATGTCTAATCTCAATCCAACTAACCCAATTCAACCGCTCAGCGTTGGGGATGTCGTTAGCGCGGGTGTTCGCATTTATCGCTCTAACCTCAAACGCTATTTGATTTTAGTCTTGAGATCCTACCTCTGGATCTTTGTTCCAATTTATGGATGGGCAAAATCTGCTGAAATTTCTGGACGCATTTCTCGCCTTGCTTATCAGGAGTTGATTAACCAACCCGAAACACTGACAGAAGCAGAGCAAAAAACGAAACCGCAACTTTGGAACTTTTTTGGGGCTGCTTTGCTGCTGGGTCTGATTTATACCGGGCTGTACATGGCATTCGCGATCGCATTTCTCATCCTAATCGGTCTAACCGCAGTATTTGTAGCAGCAAATCCGGTATTAGGTTTAATTGGTGGACTGTTGATGGCAGCATTGGTGATTGCAGCGATCTTCGTATTCATTCGAGTATTCTCACGATTGTTAATCTATGAAGTACCTTTAGCGGTTGAAGAGAATGTCGATGCAACAACTTCTCTAAGTCGAAGTTGGAATCTAACCAAGGGTTCAATCGGTCGAATTCAGTGGATTGTCATCGTCGCGTTTCTGCTGACGTTAATCGTCAATATACCAAGCCAAATTGCCGGGGCAGCAATGCCTACAGGCGATACTGTTGATCCGGGTGTGGCAGCGATCGCGCTCTTGCTGTTTGTCGTGGTGAGTTTGGCATCAAGTGCGCTGATCACACCGTTTTGGCAGGTGATTAAAGCTGTGATTTATTATGACTTACGATCGCGTAGAGAAGGCTTGGGCTTAGAGTTGCGCGATCGCGGCTAAATTGGGCATGGCTGAGACATTCCTCGAACTAATTGCACCGCTATGAGCTTGTTTAATCGCATCAAAATCCGAACTCCTGAAAGCGTCGAATTAGAGTTTACGCTGGCGGGAATTGGCAATCGCACGATCGCGCTCGTGGTGGATTATCTAATCTGGGGTGCGGTGCTGATTGGGGTGCTGATTTTTTGGGGTGTCTTGTCGTTTCAGCTTCAGCGATATTTTCCCACGCTTGACAATATTGAACTCTGGCTGACTGCGATCGCGATTCTGATTTCGTTTGTGGTGTACACGGGGTATTTTGTTTTTTTTGAAACCTTATGGCAGGGACAAACCCCAGGAAAGCGATACAGCAAGATTCGTGTGATTCGCGATGATGGGCAACCTGTGGGAGCCACGCAAGCGATTCTTCGGGCTTTGATCCGTCCGATCGACGACACTTTTTTTATCGGAATGCTGTTGATCATTCTGACTAAGCGCGAGAAACGATTGGGCGATTTGATTGCAGGAACATTGGTGATTCAAGAAGAACGCCCGATCGCGGCTTCCACGTTCGCCATCTCTACTGAAGCGGAATCCTTGGCAGATCAATTGCTGGCAACTCAAAATTTGAATGCACTCCTTCCCAATGATTTTGCAGTGATTCGGGAGTATTTGCAGCGACGATCGATGTTAGCTCCTACAGCAAGGACTGATTTAAGTTTGAAGCTAGCGCGACAAGCGAGAGACTTGATCGGAATGCAGGAGCTACCGTTTCAAATGACACCGGATCTTTTTCTAGAAGCAGTTTATCTGGCGTATCAAAAGCGAGACTGACTTTTGTGGTAAAGTTTGCACTCAAGTTTTGAGGGAGTTCCTGTGCGATCGATTTGTGTATTTTGTGGGTCGAGTATGGGGCAAAATCCCGACTACGAGAAAGCAGCAGTAGAGTTAGGGACTGCGATCGGCGATCGCGGTATCAATCTCGTTTACGGAGGTAGCCATCTAGGATTAATGGGCGCTGTTGCAGATGCCGCACTTGCCGCAGGAGGAGAAGTCTTCGGCATCATTCCAGAGTTTTTGGCATCTAAGGAACTCGCGCATCAGGGATTGACCCGATTGGAAACGGTAGAGTCGATGCACGATCGCAAAGCCAGAATGGTAGAGCTTTCAGATGCGTTCATCGCGCTGCCGGGAGGTTACGGCACGTTAGAAGAGTTTTGCGAGGTGCTGACTTGGGCACAATTGGGCTTGCATCAGAAGCCGCAAGGATTGCTGAATGTTGCAGGGTACTACAATTCGCTGTTGCAGTTCTTTGATCAAGCGGTGGCAGAGAAGCTGGTGCGTCCGATTCATCGCGCTTTAGTGATTGAGGCAACAGAGCCAGAGGTATTGCTCGATCGTTTGTCTGCCTACCAGCCGCAGAATGTGGATAAGTGGATTAAGCAAGAGGAAGTTTAGGGCGACCTGCGCCAATCGCGAAAAGCGCTACATTCTATCATAAGCAATGCAGTTAAACTTATTTCCTGCTCAGAAGAGTTTTATGTATTACGTAATTCTACGAACTTCAACCGCCTCAAGAGAAGATTCATACAGAACCCAGTATGAACCGGGAGGGCGCTGTAGGTTGTATCACCTACCATGGGCACGTGTATTTCTCAATCTGAAAAAATGCGAACCCCGGAAAGCATTAACAATCTTGGCGTTCTCGATACTTCAAAGTATTTCAAAGACCCGTTCCGTTATCTACTGAGACCTACAACTTCGAGGTTAGAGGACGAAGTAGTTTCAACGCAATCTTATCGAGTTTAGACGGCGATGCGAATCTCAGACTCACGAAGACTGGCAGCGATCTGGAAATCACCTCAAACAATCCAGGTAAGATTACCGATGGCATTACCCGCATTCCTGATCCAGGCACTTACACGCTAACCGTCTCGACCTCAGATGCAGGTAGCTACGATTTGTCGTTTCCGACTGGAAACTAATTGGCGCGGTCAACACGCCAGACAACAGTGGCGATCGCGTCTTGGTATGGCGCAATGGTGGAACAGATAAAACAGCTATCTGGAGACGTAAACAACAATTTATAGGCGGCGGGTTCATCCAAGATGCACCGAAGCTGGGTAGCAACTCGAACTGGCAACTGATCGATGCCAACGTCGTTGACAACGATTTGAGATTGCTGTGGCGTGATGCGGTAGGAGATCAGACTGCCTACTGGACGGTCAGCAACGATTTGGCGATGGCGGGCGGTGGCTTCTTTACCAACACGACAGCTCTCGGCAGCAATTCGGATTGGAAGCTGCTTGATGAACTGATTCTGGGAGACAAAACACAGCTAGTCTGGCGCAATGCAGCCAGCAGCGAAACGGCGTACTGGACGATCGATGCGGGTGGCTCTGCCGTGGATCGTGGATTCTTTGATGCACCCAAAGTGGGTGGAGAATGGGAACTGACAGAAGTTGCTTAAGTAGGCAATGATCCGCATTTCATCTGGCGCAACAGTGCAACCAAGGAGATGGCAGCATGGTTCTTTGATGGCACAAAGTTTCTGTTTGGCACATTCATTGATACACCCAAGGTAGGCGGTGAGTAGCAAATTGTTAGCGTAGCTTCTCAGTATGCTGAACCAATGTTGATGCCGTTGGGCGGCGAGTCGATCGGCACTGCGTTCAATATTGGTGTGCCGAGTAAAGATGCGAGCTTCACTGATTCGATTCTGCCTGGTAGCTCAAACTTCTATACTTTCACCGTCAATGAGCCGCAAGCCCTCCTCTATAACTTAGAGGCTCCAAATCTGGAGACGAAGGTGCTGAATGCGGAAGGCAAGGAGTTCATGCTTGAACCGTCTCAGCCGCTGGCTTCCGGCAAATACTATTTCCAAGTGACCAACACAAACCTGACAACCATAACGGCGAAGATCAATCTGTTTGCGAACATTGCGCCACAGTTCACCTTATCGAGCACAACCATTAGCACCTATGAGCAGTCGCAAGGCAGCGCTCCAGTGATCACTGGTACACCCTCGATCTCAGACCCCGATTCTACACAGTTAGCGTTTGTAAGGGTAAGCATCACCAATCTTAAGGATGGAGCCGATGAAAAGCTCACTTACGATCAAGGGAATTCCTTGATTAGCGGAAGCTACAATGCCACAACTGGAGTTCTCACCCTCAGCGGAACGGTTCATTTGCAGATTACGAAGCCGCACTGAAACGCATTTCATACAGCAATACCGCACTCAACCCGGACAAGAGCGATCGCGTCTTCTCGGTTGTGGTGGCTGACAGTTTCACAGACAGTGCAGCCGTGACCACGACGCTGAAGTTGTCATTTAACACGGCTCCTTCACTTGGTGCAGATGTATCTCTCGGTTCGATTTTGGAGAATGCGGTGACTGCTGGAGAAGCAATCTCCACCCTTTTGGAAAATCAGTTCAGCGACCCAGATACCAATTCCAGCCTGAAAGGCATTGCGATCGTCGGGAATACCGCTCCAAGCAGTCAAGGCAGTTGGCAGTATTCACCCGACGGTAGCAATTGGGCAGTTGTGGGTGGAGCATCCGAGACTAGCGCCCTGGTGCTGAGTGCGACGACGAAATTACGATTTGTGCCTGCCGCATTCTATAACGGCACCCCAGACAGCTTGACCATTCGGGCGATCGACAACACCTACACCGGAAGCTTCTCCACAGTAACCACAACCTTCAGTGGCGGCTACATGGTAGGTAATACCAGATTGATTTGTGGATGCGACAGATTCTCGCCCCCTAAATCCCCCAGAATGGGGGACTTTGAGTATGATCTGTCGCATTCTATGTTTAATTCGGTATAACATTGTGATGCCACCTATGCCAACTACGACTATTGCATTCGTTAGACCAGATGTGACCCGAAATGGTGGAACAAGCGCGATCGCAGGCACAACCAAATAGATCGGCACCACCGTCCTGTCCGTGAACCAAGCACCAACCTTCACGCTTGGAGAAAACCAATCGGTTGACGTGAGCGCAGGCACTCAAGCGGTGAATGGTTTCCTCACTAACGTCACCAAAGGGGCACCGAATGAGTCGAACGAAACCTTGACTTATGAGGTTACAGTCGATAACGCTGGATTGTTTACGACGAATGGACAGCCGACGATCGACCCGGAAACTGGAGCGCTCAGCTACACTCCGGCAGGAAAGGCAGGAACCGCAACGGTGACGGTCACGCTGAAGGACAATGGCGGCACGGCAAACGGCGGTAGTGACACCACCTCGAAGACGTTTACGATCTCACTGAATGAGCCAACACCAGAGCCAGAGACACTAATAGAGGTAGCGGTCGACTCCTAAATTAGGTTCAAACGAGTAGGACAACCCCAGTCCTGCTCGTTTTTCTATATTCGGGTAGATGCTCTGAACCAGACGATCGCGCTAAATCTGCAACAGTTTTTTCGAGGAGGTAGCTGTGCGTCGATCGCTTAAATTTCTTGGAGTCCTGGTTGCGATGTCGATCGTTGCCGCCGACATTCCGAAAACTCACGCGGCTGATCAACCCAGTTCGGGGTTGGCGACTCCTGCGGTTCCTTATGTTCCCACACCTGAAAATGTGGTGATGGGAATGTTAAAACTGGCAAAGGTGGGACGCGACGATATTGTTTACGATTTGGGTTCAGGCGATGGCAGATTAGTGATTACTGCGGCGCAAAAGTTCGGCGCAAAGCGAGGAGTCGGAATCGAAATTAATCCGGGATTGGTCAATAAGAGTAATGAAAATGCCCGACAAGCGGGAGTCAGCGATCGCGTTCAATTCCTTCAGCAAGATCTATTTCGGGCAAATTTCCGCGATGCAACGGTTGTAACGCTGTATCTGCTCCCTCGAATTAATCTTGAACTGCGTCCGAAGCTCCTGAGCGAACTCAAACCCGGAAGCCGCGTTGTTTCTCATGCCTTCTCAATGGGAGATTGGCAACCCGACCAGCGAACCACCATCGACGATCGCACTGCCTATCTGTGGATTATTCCCGCCCAAGTCGAAGGCACCTGGACAGGAACACTTTCGACCCAATCGGGACAATCGATTCCTTACACCCTGCAAATGAAACAATCGTTTCAGAATGCAAGCGCAATGGCGCAAGTTGCAGGCACAACGATCAGCCTACCGAACATTAAATTAGCGGGCGATCGCTTGTCTTTTGAGCATCGGCAAAAGCTCAATGGGCAAGATGTCCGAGTCCGGGTGAATGCTCAAGTGGTGCAAGATACTTTGCAAGGAACGGCTGAAGTGTTAAGCGGCAATTCAACCGAAACCTTAAACATGACTGCAAAACGCACCTCAACCCAACAAGGCGGATAAATCGATCGCACCTACAATGTTCGGTGTCGTGAGATTGCTAGTCACAATGCCCTGATCAAAGCTGATCGTGCCTTGTGTGTTTGCCAAACTTGAGCCGAAATCTTGAGCGAGTTGCGGGAGGTTTAGTGTAGTTCTCACGATGCCTAAACCTCCTGTTGTGTCGATCGTCGCAATACCGTTGTTAAACGTCACCGTTCCAGAACCATTCAAGGCATCTGTCACTGCTTCAGTTACAAGCGCTGATAGATCAAAGTTTGTCGCTAACGTCCCAAATGGGGTCGGAATGTTCAAAGTTGCTTGTCCATTGTTGAACGCTACAGTTCCACTGATGGCATTAATCGGAATTGCAATGTCTTCATCTTGAATTTGCGGCTGTAAATCCAGAATCACCAAGCCATCATCGAAATTCACAACCCCTGGAATACTGCCAGCATTGAACTTAACTTGTTCTTCTAAGTCGATCGATGAGAAATAGTTTCCGATCGGCGTACTTAGATTTGTCACTAATGCGCCGTTACCAAACTCGATCGTGCCATTCGCCAAAGATGGCACATCAATCACCAACCGACCATCCGAAAATGGAATACTCCCCGAAATACTTTTAACCGCATTCTCTACAAAATTGCTTACTGTTTCAGCAAATGGAATCGTCCCGGTTAAGTCTCCACTTGGCGTTGTGAGATCGCTGATCACAGTACCTTGATCAAAGCTGAGTGTTCCTTGAAGCTGCTGAAGTGATCTAGAAACATCATTCGTAAACGGTGCGATCGCAATCGTATTGCTTGTCTCTCCCGTCAGGGTTCTAAAATTGCTCCTTAGTTGTCCGTTGTTAAATGTGAGTGTTCCGCTTGCTCGTCCTAATGTTGAGAAATCCGACAGTACAGAAGCAGGTGCAAAAGACAATTCAGTGGTTAACGGTGTTATTAAAGTCGAGGTCTGAAGCATATCGATTTTAAGCGCTGCGTTTGTACCTTACCAGTCCGATCGCACCCCCATTTACCTCATGAGATATAAATCGTAACTCTACGAAATACAGAATTGCGTGAATCAAAATCGGAATATCTCAATTGAGAGTGATACAGTAAGGCACGGATAAAAGTTGGTTCGATCTGAGGATCAGTCGATCGAGGAAACGGGGAAAGAGCAGTGCAAATCTGCCGCTGTCCCGCAACTGTGAAGAGAATTATCTCCAGTCAGAATGCCCGCCAGCTTTTTCGTTCTCAAAGTTCTGCGAGGTACAGAATGAAGACTCGAAAATGGATCAGCCTTGCTGCAATGGCGGGGTTAAGTTTTTATTTAGTGATTGGTGCTGCCGCTCCTGCCCAGGCAATGCATATTGCAGAAGGATTTCTGCCTGTTCAGTGGGCGGCTTTGTGGTGGGCAATTTCGCTGCCGTTCTTTTTATTCGGGTTACGATCGCTCACCCGTATCACCCGCCAAACTCCAGAATTGAAGTTGCTTTTAGCGCTGGCAGGAGCATTCGCGTTTGTTCTGTCCGCACTTAAGATTCCATCCGTCACCGGAAGCTGTTCACATCCGACCGGAACCGGACTCGGCGCAATTTTGTTTGGCCCTTCGGTGATGACCGTACTCGGTGGATTGGTGCTGCTGTTTCAGGCAGTTTTACTGGCACACGGAGGAATCACAACCCTTGGAGCAAATTTGTTTTCGATGGCGATCGTTGGCCCTTTCATTGCTTATGCGGTCTATCATCTGATTTTAAAGACAGGTCATCAAAAAGCAGCGATTTTCCTTGCTTCCGCTTTAGAGAATTTACTTACGTATGTCACAACTTCCTTTCAACTGGCATTAGCATTTCCCGCCGCATCCGGTGGCGTTTGGGCAGCATTTCTCAAGTTTGCCGGAATTTTTGCCTTCACGCAGATTCCATTAGCCATTAGCGAAGGACTGTTAACGGTATTAGTTTGGAACTGGCTACAAACCTACAACCGCAGTGAATTAGAAACCTTAAACCTGATTAAGCAATGAAACGCTCTTTAGCTCGACAAAATTGGCTACTTGCGATCACCGTTGTCAGTCTCGCAGCTTTCCCGTTAGTGTTTGTCCGGGGTGAGTTTAGCGGTTCAGACGGTCAAGCAGAAGCCGCGATTCAAAACAGTCATCCCACCTACCAACCCTGGCTTAAGCCTTTATTCGAGCCTGCAAGCCCCGAAATTGAAAGCCTCCTATTTGCGACTCAAGCTGCGATCGGGGCAGGCGTGATTGGATATGTGATCGGATGGTACAAAGGGCGATCGCACCGAGACAAGTAGACGGTTTCCAGTGCGATCACCGGAAGATGAGCGATCGCACTGTCCCTCATTCGTGGTCTTGCTCAATCCTCGCAATTCCGGTTTTCGGATAGTACCGCGCTAAAATTTGCTGATAGGTATGTCCGTTTTCTGCGAGTTCCAATGCACCAAGCTGGCTCATTCCTCGACCGCGAAACGCCTCCGCAACAATGTCATCTGAGGCAGCATACAGCGACTCGACAATCCCGCCCCTGTAGCTAATGAATTCACCCGCAGTCTGATCCACGGCTTGATTCGTGCGTTCTGATTCCCGCGATATTCCGCTATAGACCTGAAAATACTCGTCCGACCCCATGTGATAGAGCGGTTGCGCCCGTCGAAAATAATAAGTCAGCGCATACGATCGTGCCGCAACCGCCTGTGCTTTCAGGGCTTCTTTGTTCCAACTGGGCGACACTTCACTCGCAACCACGCTATAGAGATAGTGACGTAGATCAATATAGTTCACGACCCAAATTCGCCCACCCTGCGCTGCTAACAAAAAGCGCCCTCGATACGGCTTGTCACCCAAATACAGCACTCCATTCGGTGCAGGCTGAATCATTACCATTCCCGGCAACTGTCCATTGCCAAAACTGATCTGGTCGCCTGCTGCCTGAATAGTATAAGGACTTCCTGCCGCAAGCTGACTTAGAGATCGACCCTCTGCACCTGAAATTGTCGCCCCTTGAGAGGCAGTAATCGAAATCGTGGGCTGCCCCATTGCGATCGCTACCTGCATCTCAATCAGCGAATCCACGGTTCCAACAGATGCGGCAAATGCGGCTTTCGATCGCTCATTAATAGCAGCTTGTTCTTTTGTATATTTCTTCGGGTCGATCGGCGTTAAGGTTGATTTTGAAGAAGGTTTAAGGCTTGGCTGTGGCAGAGGCGAGGAGAGCGCAATCGGTGTAGGACTTGGCGACGCAGCAGCCGGAGTCGGTACAGATTTTGCCTCGGTTTGAGTGTGTTGATTTAAGTACAGCCCAGCTAGAGGAATCAATGCCAGAAACGGCACGAATAGCCAAGGACGATGTTTCAGCCACTCTAAGATTGATTTACGCCACATAACTACAGATTTGGGAATTCAGAAAAGTCAGACAAGATCTCTACCTTAACCTTTATACAGTGCTGAATTCCTAAATCCGCTTACCACCTGCATGGCAAGCGGCACAGTTTGAGCAAAAACCTTCGCGCCCGTCGTATCATCTGCGGCTAGAACAGAGCGATTCACAGTTGCCAATAAAAACAAGATAGACAGCGCGATCGTAGCTAGCAGTGTTCTCATCATTTGAATTATCTTTTTCATCGTTCATTTCACAAGCGTCAACAAGTGAGCCATTTCACTCCTACCCATGCTGTCGCCAGAAATTTCTTCCGTTAAAAGACGAGTTATAAAATATTTCAAGCCCGTGATTTAACTTAGCAATTAGCAGAGTTTTAGAAACAAACGTTACGCCGCGTTTTTATTACCCTGATGCCGAAAGCAGCGTATTCAATCCCTAGCGCCTTGTCTCGCTCACAAATCCTTTAGCTGGGTAGGGCTTGCGATCGCAGCAATTGATTTAGTTCTAAACAAACAAAGGAAGATTTCTATACTTTAATTCGATCGATTCAACGATTAGAAAATCCGCCAAGAAATGACGCAAAATCGCTCAACTATCTATTCATCTCGATACTAATCAGAGGTACAGTTTGAATGAAGTTAAATTTCTTATTGTTTGAATTTAGAATTTCTTTAGTTCCAACTGTTTTTTCACTAGACGCACGTCCACAAAGACGATAATCTTATTTCAATCCAAACATTGAACTTAATACATTCAATTGAATGGTTACTGGGACAAGTAGAAAGACAAATAGAAACGATTGATTTAAATCAATCGTTTCTATCGCATTCAAAACAGCTATTTCCTCGTAAAAATACGCAAGCATAATTCGTCCTTTCTGACGATCCATTTCAATCCAATTTAGCAACTTCAAACTTGCCAACTTGACTAAGTTGAACGCTGAACGATTGAGTTTGAGTCAGTCTGCAACGAGCCATTGCTGCTTGTGAACCTCCCCGCGGATCGCGTCTGATTTGTCGTGGGAGAAGCCTTGCTATCCTTGGAGACTCGACCATGACCGAATTCGACTTCTTGACTCGCCGAAAGTTTTTATGGACGGCTAGTGCAGCAGCCGGAGCCGTTGCGCTGAAAGGGTGTACCTTAACGCCGCCTTCGCCATCCGATATGTCCCCGAAAGCCCAAGCGCTTTCCCTTTCGCCCACCGAAATGCCCGAAACCACCCGGCTCAAACTGGGCTATATCGCGATCGTTGAATCTGCTCCCTTGATTATTGCTCAAGAAAAAGGATTCTTCGCTCGGTATGGCATGGCGAATGTAGAACTTTCTAAACAGCCGTCGTGGGGAGCAGCTCGCGATAATGCTGAACTCGGCTCAGCCAATGGCGGTATCGACGGTGGACAATGGCAAATGCCAATCCCCCATCTGTTGAGTGAAGGATTGATCACCAAAGGAAACCGTAAGATTCCAATGGTTGTTCTATCGCAGCTTTGCACGCATGGCAACGGAGTTGCAGTTGCAAACACTCACATTGGCAAAGGCTTCGAGTTAAACCTGGCAAAATCTGGTGGAGCAGATTACATTCGCGAGCTGAAAAAGGCAGGGACACCCTTTAGAGCCGCTTATACGTTTCCCAAGGTGAACCAGGACTTTTGGATTCGGTACTGGATGGCAGCAAACGGTATTGACCCAAACACTGAAATCAATTTGATGGCAGTTCCATCCGCACAGACGGTTGCCAACATGAAAACGGGAACAATGGATGCCTTTAGCACAGGTGACCCTTGGCCCTATCGGATCGTGCGCGATCGTGTCGGCTTCCTCGCTGTCTTAACGGCACAAGTTTGGCAATATCACCCTGAAGAATACCTCGCAGTTCGCAAAGAATGGATCGAGAAACACCCGAAAGCAACCAAAGCTGTCCTCAAAGCGGTGATGGAAGCTCAGATGTGGTGCGACAAGCCAGAAAACAAAGAAGAACTCTCTCGGATCTTAGCGCAGCGTAAGTTCTTCAATGTTCCGCCCGACTTCCTACGTGGGCCTTATGCGGGACAGTATCAGTTAGGCGACACCCAGAAAACCGAGAACAACCCAGAACTCGCGGTCAAATACTGGAAGGACGGCAGAGGCAGCGTGTCTTATCCCTATAAGAGCCACGATCTGTGGTTCCTCACTGAAAGTGTACGCTGGGGATTCCTGCCGCAGGGCGCACTCGGAGAAGCCGATCGCATTGTGAACGAAGTCAACGGCGAGAAGTTTTGGAAAGAAGCCGCTCGGGAAATGGGAGTGGCACAAGCAGAAATTCCACAAGAGTCATCGCGTGGAGTTGAAAAGTTTTTTGATGGCGCGGAATTTGATCCAACAAAACCGCAGGCGTATCTTGACAGTTTGAAGTTCAAGAGTTTGAAAGCCTAGTTGCGACTAGGACGAAAGATGTTTGCACTCACTTGCAGTAAGGAGAATCGACATGACAGCTACGTTGGGGAAGAGTAGAGCAGGATTGGGCGGAATTAATTTTGCGAAGATCGGCAAAGAAATTTTGCCGCCTTTGATTGCGATCGCAATCTTCTTAATCGTTTGGGAATTGCTTTCGGCGGCGAAAGTAATTCTTCTGCCGCCGCCATCAAGCCTGTGGACAGAAGAGCGGACACGAGAACTGCTGTTATATCCGTTCTTCGATCGCGGTGGCACCGATAAAGGGATTTTCTGGCAAACCTTCGCGAGTCTGCAACGGGTTGCATTTAGCTACACTGCGGCTGCGATTGTGGGAGTTGCGATCGGAATTCTCGTAGGCACAAAGCCTCTGATCTCAAAAGCCCTCGATCCGCTCTTTATGTTCCTGCGTACCGTTCCGCCGTTGGCATGGGTGCCAATTTCGCTGGCTGCACTGCAAAAGAACGAGCCTGCTGCATTGTTCGTGATTTTCATTACTGCCATTTGGCCCATTTTGATTAACACCGCAGTTGGTGTCAAAGAAATCCCTCAGGACTACAACAACGTTGCAAAAGTGCTGCAAATCTCGCCGAAAAAATACTTCTTCAAGATTTTGCTGCCGTCTGCGCTGCCTTACATCTTTACTGGCATGAGAATCTCGATCGGTCTTGCATGGCTGGCAATTATCGCGGCAGAAATCGTGATGTCCGGGATTGTGGGAATCGGTTTCTTTATCTGGGAAGCGTATCAGAACAACTACATCAGTGAAGTGATTCTGGCGTTGGTCTATATCGGTGCAGTTGGATTGTTGCTCGATCGCTTCGTGGGCTGGATTCAGTCCCTCATTGTTAAACAGTAATTTCTAGAGGGAGAATAAGCACATGAGCAGTTTTGTTTCTGTTGAACAGGTTGACAAGTCGTTTCCGCTTCCGGGTGGACAAGAGTATATAGCACTCAAAGGCATCGATTTACAGATTAGAAAGGGCGAATTCATTTCGCTGATCGGTCACTCTGGTTGCGGTAAGTCCACGCTGCTGAATATGATTGCAGGCCTGGATAACCCAACCGGTGGCATTGTCACCCTAGAAGGATTGGCAGTAAAGCAACCCGGCCCCGATCGTATGGTTGTGTTCCAAAACTACTCGCTTTTACCGTGGTTAACGGTACGCGAGAATGTGGGATTGGCAGTGGATGAAGTGCTGACTGAGAAATCGCCCCAAGAGCGTGTAGAACTGACCGAGAAGTACATCAGATTAGTCGGACTCGGACACGCGATCGACAAGTATCCGCACGAAATTTCCGGCGGGATGAAGCAACGGGTTTCGATCGCTCGGGGTCTGGCAATTCAGCCCAAGCTGCTGTTGCTCGATGAGCCGTTCGGTGCCTTGGATGCTTTGACCAGAGGCAACCTACAGGAGCAATTGATCAAGATCTGTGAAGAGAACCAAGTCACCGCCGTCATGGTGACGCACGATGTGGATGAGGCAGTGTTGCTCAGCGATCGCATCGTGATGCTGACCAACGGGCCAGGTTCTAAGATTGGCAACATTCTCGATGTCGATATTCCGCGTCCGCGTAAACGGATGGAAGTGGTGAAGCACCCCAGCTACTACAGCTTGCGGAGCGAACTGATCTACTTTTTGAACCAGCAAAAGCGCGTGAAGAAAATCCGGGCGCAGAAAGTTGCAACGGTTGCGCGACATGGCTTAGAGAAAGTCAACCTCGAAATCGGCTTTGTGCCGCTCACCGCTTGCGCTCCGCTAGCGGTTGCAAAAGAGAAAGGCTTCTTTACAAAGCATGGTCTCGATGAAGTGTCGTTGGCTCGGGAAACAAGCTGGCGCGGCATTGTAGACGGTATGACTGCTGGCTACTTAGATGCGGCTCAGATGCCTGCTGGAATGCCTCTGTGGATTACACTCGGTGGCAATGAGCGCAATGATAACCCCACGGTAGTTACGTCATTAACAATGACCCGTAATGGGAATGGCATCACCCTTGATCGCCGCTTCCAAGAACAAGGCGTGGATTCCTTGGAAAGCTTCAAGGCAATGGTTGAGCGCTCTCCCGAAAATCCGCACCGCTTCGGTGTGGTTCACCCCTCCTCGATGCACAATCTGCTGCTCCGCTACTGGTTAGCTTCTGCCGGAATCGACCCCGATCACCAAGTGCATCTGCAAATCATTCCCCCCGCGCAAATGGTAGTGGACTTAAAAGCAGGCACGATCGATGGATTCTGCGTTGGCGACCCGTGGAATCTCAGGGCAGAGCGCGAAGGCGTTGGTACCACGATCGCGTCGGATATCGATATCTGGCGCGGTCACGTCGGTAAAGTTCTCGGTGTGCGTGAAGAATGGGCAGCAAAATACCCGAATACGCACATTGCCCTAGTGAAAGCGTTACTCGAAGCCTGCCGCTACTGTGCCAATCCAGAAAACACGACCGAGATTCGTCAAATCCTGTCAGGTAAAGAATATGTTGCAACTCAGGTAGAGTATATTCAGCTAGGGTTAGGAACTTCTGATCCAGCTCATCATCTCTTCTTCGGCGAAGGCGCGAACCGTCCGAGCCGGACTGAGCATCTCTGGATCATGACGCAGATGGCACGATGGGGTGACATTCCTCTGCCGCGCAACTGGGTGGAAGTATTGGAAAAAACCTGCCGCGTCGATGTGTTTAGTACAGCAGCGCGGGAGCTGGGTCTGGCAGAACTGAGCTACGCCCGCAACAAAATCGAATTGTTTGATGGCGTTCCCTTCAATGCGGAAGACCCGATCGCTTACCTCAACAGCTTAGCGATCAGGCGGGACTACACAATGGCAGAGATTGCTCTGCAACCCGCAAGAGCCACTGCTTAGGTTGAATTGGGGCATTGCGAATGCCCCTGATTCTCGTCAATGTCCACATTCATAACCTCACAGCTTCATCTCTATGAATCTCCCCATTGCAATGAACACAACAGCATCAGGTACCATTACTTCTGTTCACTCATCGTTGACCCAACCGTTTCTTACTTTAAAGAATGTCGTTAAGGTCTATAACACTCGTACTGGACCTCAAACGATCATTAAAGATATTCATCTTGACGTGAAGCAGGGTGAGTTTATCTGTGTGATCGGTCACTCTGGCTGCGGTAAGTCCACGATGCTGAACACGGTTTCTGGGTTTGTGACTCCGACTGAAGGCGAAGTGAGACTGAAAGGGAAACTGGTTGAAAAGCCAGGTCCTGATCGCATGATGGTGTTCCAAAACTATGCGCTGCTTCCCTGGTTGACTGCGTTTGAGAACGTTTATTTGGCGATCGATTCCGTTTTCCCGCAAAAATCGAACTCTGAGAAAGCCGCGATCGTGAATGAGCATTTAGCGATGGTCGGTTTGGCAGAAGCTGCACAGAAAAAGCCACCTCAGATGTCGGGTGGGATGAGACAACGGGTGGCGATCGCTCGTGCCTTGTCGCTCCGTCCTGAAGTTCTGGTTCTCGATGAACCGTTTGGTGCGCTGGATGCGATTACCAAAGAGGAATTACAAGAAGAACTTGCAAAAATCTGTTTGGATCATGGTTGTACCGTGCTGATGGTGACGCACGATATCGATGAAGCGTTGTTCCTCGCGGATCGTCTAGTAATGATGACGAATGGCCCCGAAGCAACGATCGGAGAAATCCTCACGATTCCGTTTGCTCGTCCTCGCGATCGTGCTCAAGTGATGGAAGATCCGCTCTACTACGATTTGCGGAACCAAGCGCTAGACTTCCTTTACAACCGCTTTGCTCACGACGATATTGAATAAGGAATGGGGAGTCGGGAATGGGTTCGTTTGTCATTCCCGATTTTCTTTTTAATCGCGCTCGAGTTTCACTTTCAGTTGACGATATTGGATTTGATAGGGTTCTAAAGTTGCGATCGTGCCATTGCGTTCTGCAATTTCTAGGTCATACGGCATCGTTGTACAAGGTTCCATCACGAGTACGTAATAATCATTCCAGCCGCCGTAGCTTTGGAACATCCAAACATAAGGAAAATCATTCAAACTAAAATTCATCATCAGACTGGAGCGCGATTGCGGATTTCTCACGCCACATTGCCCGATCGATAATCCAGAACTGTAGTAAAACTCCTGGAGCTGCGACGATCGCGCCGGAGCTTGATGAAGATAAACCACTTCACCGTTTTTATCGAGCGCAGTGGGAAATCTTGTTTTTCCGGACTGTCCAATAATGCGGCTAAAGTCGAGCACGACGGGCTCGATATCGCAATCGGGCAAGATAATTTCGTCGCCTGCCTCGATCGCGATCGCTGCATGTTGTTTGAACAAAAATGAAACGGGCTGATCCGAAAGATTCTTGAATTCGTAGCCTAGTTGAATCTCAGCCTTTTCGACACGGATCGTTTTTTGAACTTGAACCGGAACTGTATGACAAGTTAAGCCGAGCGTGAGGCAGTCTGGCTTGTGTTCTAAGACAGTCCAAGACCCTGACCAAAACTCTCCGTGATCCACCAATTGCCGTCCTTGAAACTCTCCTGCTGCATCGTTTGGGAAGATTTCATCCCAGCCCCCTGTCCAATGCCGATCAAAGGATTCGCCAATCGCGATCGTTCTAGTTTGCGTAGAGTCATAGTGCGGCGGGTGCCAGATCCAATCGTGCCCGGTGCGTTTGTCGAGTAAGCGATCGATTCGTGCGCCTAAATCGGGTCGAATCACGACCTCAATCTCTACAGTTTCGAGCGTGATGGCAGGGACTTGTAAAAGTTCAAGATTTTGCGGCACCGTCTTATCCTCAGCAATAGTGGTGCAAATTCTACTGTTATCTAAAATTCAATTGCTTCTGCCCTGAGAAACAGGCTGAGATCGAGGCTGATTTTGTTTGCGATCATCTGCTTCTGCAATCTACTCGCACTGGGTTGCAGCTTCAGATCTAGGTTGATTCAGGGTTGAATCGAGCTTCAACAGGAATAATTTTGACGATAAATTCGTATACTTTCGCTGTTGAGTATGCGATCGCTCTTATTTTTCCTACCGAAAACTAAGTTTTGTATAATTTTCTAAACTGCTTTAGCCCCTTCAAGAGAAATCGGGTTAAATCTAAGGAAAGTGTTAAGGAATATAAAAAGAATTAAGCCGCCTGCAAGACTGCGCTACTCTCTTGGGCTTGTAGACGCTCTCAGCTTTGGAAGACCGAGGCAGAGTTTTATGTTCTTGATGCTGATTGACTAGCTCTCTATGTTCTAGGAGTGGTTCCGATGCAATTAGTTTCACGATCGACTCAAGCCTCTACGCAAGCCAGTTCACCGCTTCCAAGCGTTAACCAACCTGGAACCGCTCCATCTGAACGAATCGTTGTTTTTATCGATGGTGCCAACTTGTTTTATGCAGCGATGCAGCTTGGGGTCGAGATTGACTATACGCGACTGTTGCACTGTTTAACCAAAGGTCGATCGCTGATTCGCGCCTATTTCTATACTGGAGTCGATCGAGCGAATGAGAAACAGCAGCGCTTTCTGCTCTGGATGCGCCATAACGGCTATCGAGTTATCGCTAAAGACTTAATTCAATATCCCGATGGCTCTAAAAAAGCAGATCTCAACATTGAAATGGCGGTTGATATGCTGACGCTTTCCGAACACTGCGACACGATCGTATTACTGAGTGGCACTGGAGATTTAACTTATGCAGTGAATCACGTGTCGTATAGGGGTGTTCAAGTTGAAGTTGTCAGCTTACCGACAATGGTGAGTGAGAGCTTGATTAATGTGTGCGATCGCTTTACCGATCTAACCAAGCTGAGATCTGAGATTGAGAAGCTCCGTCCAAGTTAATGGATACGTATGTCTAATGAATACGTCTGATTCAAGGCAATAACACCCTCTAACGAGAACCAGTCATCTTTCGGTAATGGGCTAGACCCGTGGAGCAAGTTAACAGAACCTATCAGCAATCAGCATTACAACGAGAGGCATCTCCAGGTCTAGACCACTACCAGGATGAAAAAGCAATAAGAAACTCGACAGAAGTACAAAGCGATCAGGATTTCAGCAAAAGTTCGGATTCTGCGGGGAGAATTGAACTATAGGGATGCGCTTCTTGCTGCAATTGTTTTGCTTGACGGAGTGCCAAATTTGCAACACGATACAGAGTCCTTAAGTCTTTGCCGTCAGCGGGATACTGTGCAACTCCTGCACTGAAGGTCACTTGCAAGGCTTCCCCAGCATCAGTTAGCATTGCTTGCTGATTGATGCGTTCTAGCACTCGAATCAAGCGCTGTACACCGTTTTCTCGCGTCGTGCCATACATCCCAATGACAAATTCTTCGCCGCCCCAGCGAGCAACAATATCCTCGTCGCAGAAAGATTGTTGGAGCAAAATAGCAAATTGCCGCAGTACGGAATCTCCTGCTGTATGACCGTATTGAGCATTCACATCTCGTAAGCGATCGATGTCAATTACTGCAAGCGCAGTCGGTTGGTTATTACAGTCTGACGACCGTAAAAATGCCTCTAGGCTTTGTGTCGATTTTTGTCGGTTTGCAGCGCCTGTAAGCCAATCAGTTTCTGTGAGCTGTCGCAACAATTTTACTCGTTCTAATTGGTTGAATAGACGTGCTACTAACTCTGATTCAAGGATTGGCTTGCTAACGAAATCATCGGCTCCAGCAGTAAAGGCTGGCGCGATTGCATCAGAGCACGACTGTGTTGCCAGTATGATTATAGGGAGATGAAGCCAGCGCCAGTCATTACGAACGACCTGACATAGCTCAATTCCATTCACATCCGAGAACTCAAGATTGAGTATTAACACATCTGGTGCAATGGTTTCTAGGGCTTCACAAAGGCAGTAGGGATTATTCAAAGTGAATACATTTAAGCCCGATAGGCTTAATCGTTTAACTAAGGCCTCTAATAGAGCAATATCATCGTCTACTATTAAAATCCTTGCTGAAGGGTGTGGAGTTTTTGGAATGACTTGATGAATTGCTTCTAGAGTTTGTGATCCTGTGATTGATCGTGGAAGCAGAAGTCGTCCGCCTCGTCGAACCACTTCTAAACGCTCAGTAAAGTCATTTCGAGCCGTAAATACGATCGCCGGAATTACAGGGGAATGGTGCTGAAAGGATGAAAGCAATTCTAGTCCAGTGTTTAACAAGTCAAAGCATTCGAGATCAAGCAGGACAAGGCTGGGGGATTCATTCTCACAAAGCTTAATGACGGATTTAGGAGTTGATATGATCGCGTTTTGATAGTTCCAAACGCACATCTCCCTTTCAATTGGGTTAATAAAACTAGGATCACGCGAGACGATCAAGATTAGGGACTGGGGTATGGTCGATTTAGGTAGATCTGTACGCGATTCTTCTGTACGCGATTCCGCGCAGGTTTGATCAGTTGTGGAAGCAGGAAGATCAATCACTCGGCGTAAAGTTGAGATCAGCTCCTTCAATTGCTTTAAGCTTTTGGCGTTCAGGGATGGTTTCGCTAGAATCGATTCAATCTGGCGTGCAATTTGCGATCCTTCTGGAAAACCCAGTGATCCGAGTGATCCTATGAGTGAATGAGCTTGCTGAATCGCTTGCGACTGTACTCTTGCATTTGCCTGATGCACCGACTTCTCAATGATGGCAATTTGCTGAGTGACTTGATCTTTGTGATGGTGCCAGATTGTACTCAGTTTCGATCGAAGCTCCTGTTTTACCGATCGAGCATCAGTAGGAACTGAACTGATTGGCTTCAATCGGTAGCCTATTCCATATACTGTTTCGATAAAATCAGGGGGTGCACCTGCGGACTTAAGCTTTTGCCGCAATCCTTTAATGTGTGTTCTGACCGCTTCTTCACTGGGTGCATCTTCAAATGCCCATAAGTGTTCGATGATACTACCGCAGCTAAAAACGCGCCGTCCGTTACGCAGAAAGAGTTCAAGCAGTGCATATTCTTTAGGCGTAAGGATGAGGGGATGCGATCGATACTGAACTTCACAGGTACTCGGATCGAGTTGAAGGTCGTTCCATTCTAGGAGCGGTGAGGATGCAGCATTCCCTCGTCTAAGCAGGGCGCGAATTCGTGCCATTAGCTCCTCCTCATCGAAGGGCTTGACCAAGTAATCATCCGCGCCTGCATCAAGCCCAAGCGCTCGATCGTGATAGCCCTGATAAGCAGTTAGGAGCAGAATCGGGAGTTGGGCTGGAATTGAGCGGATACGCCGACAAACTTCGATGCCGTCGAGATCAGGTAGTCCTATATCTAGAATTAGTAAGTCATATTCAAAGCTATTAAGCAGGGCAAGTCCTGCTTTTCCGGTTGTTGCAACTTCGATCGCGTAGTGATGAGCAGTGAGAATGGTCGCGAGCGTCTCTGCGGTCAACCTGTCGTCTTCGATGACTAGAATTCTCATAGAACATCTTCTCGACTGTATTATTCCTCATTGCCAAGTTTAAAAGGTTCGCATTCTCCTGGTGTGGAACAGTTACAAATCGACAAAGAGATTGCGTCAGTTCAAGTTACAAACTGGGAGTGAGAGCGAGGAGTCTTTCTAGATGGCTGCGTGCTTCTAAGTTGGGAGCTAGCGGTTTTAACTGCATGGTGATTGAAATCGTTTGATCGTCTTGCCGCACGATCAAAACCGAGCAAGGCAATGTTCGCTGCAACTCTGGATTCAAAGCGCGAGCCGTAACAATAAGATCCGCATTCCAAAGCTGAGCTGCTTCAACTAAGGCTTGATCTGTTTGTTCTACAAGCTGAGCGATGTCGATGTAAGCATCACTCCCAGCTTCGATTAGAAGTTTATCTTCGGATGAAGTTATCAGACGGATCTGAGCTTGATTTGCTCTGGCGTAACTAAGAGCCGTAGTCAGAACACAATGACAGGATTGAGTAGGGTCGAGAACAGCGAGAATTTTTTGAAACATTGTTTTCACCCATTTGCAATGTGCTCATCTTAATTAAGCAATCTGAGGAAGTTGTGAGGATAGTCAAGCTTTTGTCTATAATCAGAGCTTGAATCAGAGCCTGTCTGTGAAGCCACTCTAACGCCCTCAAACTCTTGGAGTGTCCCAGCCTAGCACTTGAGCAATTTCGGCTGATAAGTGGACTGGCTCGAAGGGCTTGACGATTACAGCCTTAAATCCCATCTTTTCGTAAGAGGAACGCTCGTCTGGTAGGACTTTTGCGGTGAGCAAAATTACTGGAATAGACTGAGTTATAGGGTTGGACTGTAATTTCTGAAAGGTTGAAATTCCATCCATGTCAGGCATCATCACGTCGAGTAAAATCGCGTCTGGCTGCGTTGTCTCAGCCTTGGCTAATCCTTCTTGTCCGGAGCCAGCAGTTGTCACTTCCCAGCCTGCAACCGTTTCTAGACAAATTTGGGTCACTTCTCGAATTAAGGAATCATCGTCGATCATCAAAATGCGCTTAGCTATCATGAGAGATGCCGCTTCAGGGGTAATCTGCTGTTTATCTTTCCTGAGA
The DNA here is from genome assembly GCF_039962495.1 of Leptolyngbya sp. AS-A5. Classification (NCBI taxonomy): domain Bacteria; kingdom Bacillati; phylum Cyanobacteriota; class Cyanophyceae; order Leptolyngbyales; family Leptolyngbyaceae; genus Leptolyngbya; species Leptolyngbya sp. AS-A5. Next base: position 198,961 of record NZ_JAMPLL010000005.1, read on the forward strand.
GTACGTCATTTAGTAAGGCACCTCAAGGAAAAATCGATCGCTCCTTTCAAGACTTGACCCTGAGCAATCAAGTTAAACTAAGAGTAAAGCATCGGGGAATACTTTCGCTTCACAATTCCTCAGTGCCCGCACTCTAAAAATCGCTTCCATCTCCTAATAGAGGAGGAATTATGATTCATTGCCAACCGATTATTTTTTATAGTCTTGCTGGTGTTCTAGCCGGAGGCATTATTGCCGCCTTGATTCTGCTGACCGCTAAGCCAACGGCTCCAACTTTTTCTAGCAGTCAGCCCTCTCAGGCTGACTTGAATTCAGCAACTCCCGATCGTTCGACACCTACTTCCTTAGAACTCAGAAGACACGGACAAGCTGATCAGCACTTTATTGTAATGATGATTCCGCATCATGAAGATGCTGTAGAGATGTCTAAGTTAGCCCTATAGCGCGCAACACATCCTGAGCTTAAAACGTTAGCAAGCACCATTCAAACCACTCAAACCCGCGAAATTGATCGGATGAGAACCTGGTACAAGCAGTGGTACGGAACGGAGGTTCCTGCATGGCAGTCTGGTGTTCATAATTCTGGTATGAGACACCAAGGAATGATGAGGATGCGAAGCGATCTTGCAGCGCTACAATCTGCAAAAGACTTCGATCGAGCTTTTCTAGAAGAGATGATTCCGCATCATCAAATGGCAGTCATGATGGCACAAATGTTACTGTCAAATCCCCAGCATCCTGAACTTCGGGATTTAGCTACATCAGTGATTAAAACTCAAACAGATGAGATCAATCAGATGCAACAGTGGTATCAATCTTGGTATCCAACTTCGAGCCAGTAAGATATATTACTCGATTTGAGAGGACTGGCGCAGTGAAACCAGCGAGAGGACAATAGCCATGCTCCATAAGAGAACTGTGGCAATACTATAGGGGCGCAAGCTATTCGCAACCTTTGGAAAGATGGGAAAAACCCACGCCCAGCCGTTAACAGCAGTATGTAGGACGATCGCAATTACAACACTTCCGTCAGTCCGGTTGAATAGCCAAGTAAACAAAATCGATAGCGCGGTCGTATTGAGAAAAAATAGTACGATCGGTAATTGCTGCTGCACTGTTCCGGGCGTAAAGAACAAAGGCAAGTGCCATGTTGACCAAATGATGCCCAAGATGAGGCTTGCCCACAAAGCATTAAATCGTCTTTGCAAGCGAGGCAACAGATATCCTCGCCAACCGAATTCTTCACCCAGTGGGCCTCCAATTAGCAATACCAAGATAAAATTCAAGACCGCAAGTAACCAGCGACCCGAAACTGAGGAAGGTGGTAAGGTTCCTCCAAAAGCTAGGTGCAGTCCAACCACAATCCCCATAATTGCTGCGGGGAGCAAGAATGCAATGCCGTACCAAATCCAACTGACGCGCCAATGGCAGGACTGCGTTAAAAATGCACGAATTCTCGATGATCCCAAAGCAGATAACACGATCGCGGCTAGAGAAGGCCCAAAACTGGCTAAAATCCCTAAGACCGCTGCGGCAACCCCTGCAAAGGGTAAAACAAGATTCGCACAAAGATTCGCACAGAGCCAACAGAGCCAAGACCAGCCGAAAGCAATCAGACAATAGGTGAATAAATTTGCTGTGTAGGAACGTTGGTTTTCAGAGGGTTGCATCATTGCTTAATAGGGAAGTAGAGAAGCCTAATCAGAAGTCTAATCAAATGTAGGACTGCCGATCTGCCCTGCACTCATGGGGAATTTAGGAGACGACCCAGATACAGCATCGAAGCGAATCCTTCCCGTCGAACTCGCATTATCTTACCTTTTCTCCATTTGCCAACTCAGCAGCATCACCGGAATTAAACCAACTAGCACGATCGCCAGTGCTGATCCAGAAGCTTCTGCCAATCGTTCATCGGAGGCGAGGTTGTAGACGTGAACCGCTAATGTATCAAAGTTAAACGGTCGAATGATCAAGGTTGCAGAAAGCTCCTTCATGACATCGACAAACACTAAAATTGCAGCCGCCAGAACACCTTTCCACAATAGCGGGATATGAATGCGGAACAGTGTATTCGTTGCTCCAAATCCTAAACTCCGAGACGCATCATCTAGGCTCGGTTTAATGTTCGTCAAACTTGCTTCGATGCTATTAAAGGACAAGGCTAGGAATCTCACCAAATAAGCAAAGATGAGTGCAAAGATAGTTCCACTGAGTAATAATCCGGTTGAAATGTTGAAGGTCGATCGCATCCAGCTATCGATCGCATTATCGAACAATCCAAACGGCACTAAAACTCCAACCGCAATCACTGATCCTGGCACCGCATAGCCCATTGAAGCAACGTAAGCTGCAATCCGCATCGTGATCGATCGATTCAAGCGCAATCCATACGCCAGAATGATGCCGATGACGATTGCAACTCCTGCCGCTAACCCTGAGACAATTAAACTATTGCTAGCAAAGTCCCAAAATCGCTGATCAAAGGCTTGCTCCCAATTGTCCAAAGTCATTTTTAATAGAAATCCTCCAGGAACAAAGAAGCCTAGCAATAAGGGCACTAAACAGAACAGCAAAGCTGCGATCGCCCTCAAGCCTCGAAGCTGGTATTTCTGAATCGACTGTGATCCACTCGACTGATAGTATTTTCCCCGTCCGCGTGAGAGCTGTTCTAACAGAATCAGAGCAAAAATAAACATCAACAAAAACGCAGATAACTGAGTCGCAGCCAGTCTTTCACCCATGCCAAACCAAGTACGATAAATTCCAGTTGTAAAGGTACTCACCTCAAAAAACTGTACGGTTGCATAGTCATTCAGCGTTTCCATCAATGCAAGCGACAATCCCGCTACGATCGCGGGACGCGCTAACGGTAATGCTACTTTTCTAAAGCTTTGCCAAGGGCTACAACCGAGACTCCGACTTGCTTCGATCGTACAAACCGACTGTGAAAGAAATGCCGATCGCGCCAACAAATACACATACGGATATAGCACCAGAACGAGCATCAATGCAGCACCCCAGAGCGATCGCACATTCGGAAACCAATAATCCTGCATTGTTTTCCAACCGAACCACGATCGCAAACTCATCTGCACAATTCCGTAATAATCAAGCAGATCGGTATAGGTGTACGCCAAGATGTACGCTGGAGCAGCTAACGGGATCAACAACGCCCACGTTAAAATCCGACTTCCCGGAAAACGGCACATCGTCACCAGCCAAGCGGTTCCAGTTCCGATTACACCGACTCCGAGTGCAACCCAAACCATTAACAACAAGGAATTGATCACATAAGTTGACAACACCGTTTCGGCTAGATGTTGCCAAACCGATCGCGCATCTGCAAACAATCCACTTAAAACTGAAATAATTGGAAGTGCGATTAATAAAGCGATCACCATCACCAACATTGTCCAGCCACTCAGCCCCGTCTTTTTCTCCGATGAAATCTGCATACGTTTTGAACAAATTCTTCAAACTACTTTACTGTGGTTCCAAAATTGTTGATGATAAGTCTCAATAAGCTCGACATCATCAAAAATGCTTGAATCCATTCTCCTGCAACTTGACAACGTTTCAAAACGGTTTTCTGATACTCCTGTGGTTGATGCAGTATCTCTGAAACTGCGGCAGGGAGAGCTATTGAGCCTCTTGGGTGCTTCTGGCTGTGGGAAAACAACGTTATTGCGATTAATTGCCGGGTTTGAGCGTCCTCAATCCGGCAGTATCGAGCTTGCAGGGCAGGAAGTCGCAGGCGCAAAGCGATGGCTCCCCCCCGAACAGCGCGATATTGGGATGGTGTTTCAGGACTATGCGCTGTTTCCGCATCTGACCGTGGCAGAGAATGTGGGCTTTGGGTTAAAAAAATCTCGTCGAAAGAGATCGAGCTATCCTTCTAAGGAAGCCAAAAAGCTGATTGCCGACGCGATCGCTCAAGTTGGACTATCTGGCTTAGAAAAGCGCTATCCGCATGAGCTTTCTGGAGGACAGCAGCAGCGAGTCGCCCTTGCGAGAGCGTTAGCGCCTCAGCCCGCTCTAATTTTGCTCGATGAGCCTTTGAGCAATTTAGATGTGCAAGTGAGATCGCACCTTCGTCAAGAAATCCGCTCAATTATCAAAACAGTGGGAACAACTGCAATTTTTGTTACCCACGATCAAGAAGAAGCATTATCAATTTCCGATCGTGTTGCCGTGATGAACCAAGGGCGGATTGAGCAGTTAGCTACTCCTGAAGCGCTTTATAGTGAGCCTGCTACGCGATATGTTGCTGAGTTTGTCACGCAGGGGAATTTTTTACCTGCAACTTTTGATAGCAAAGGCTGGAAAACTGAGATCGGAACAATCGTTCTTAACCATCTAAGTGATCCGCTCTCAGATCAAGCAGATTTGATGATTCGGCAGGAAGATATTCGTTTAGAACCTGATGCGAACGGTGCGATCGTCGTGGTCGATCGACAGTTTTTAGGACGGGAGCATCGCTACTGCATTCAATTTAGTTCTGGAAACTGTTTGCAAGCGTTAAGCGCCATCAAACCTGCCCTAGAAATCGGAACGCGAGTGAGGATTCGAGCGAATTTATCCGCGATTCGAGCTTTCTTTACTGATTAAGTCATCGTCCTACTTAAGAATCTTGCTTAGATCAAAGTTTTTTTGCCATTTCTGTTGTTGTTCCGGTGTGAGGACTTGTGCAACTGCATCTTTGTAGTTACTCAAAGATTGTGAGAGCGTTTGATTCAATCGTCCTGCTTGTAAGTCTGCTTTGAGTTGATTGACTAACTGAGGATCATTTTTCAATTGTTGAACGATTTCGGTCTGCATCTGGCGATGTGCTTTCTCAAGTTGAGCGGCTTGATCAGCAGATAGCTTAATGCCTTTGAACTCATCCGAAAGCACGTTCGCTCGCTGAGTCACTTCTCCTGTAATGGCTTCGCGGAGCGCGCCAACCACACTCTGCTTCAGATGATCACGCTGTTCTATGGTCTTCTGCTGGATGAAGTCTCCGATCGTACTTTTTGAGTCTTGCACTTTAGTATCTGCTTCCTTAGAAAGCTGTTTGAGCAGTTGAGCCGCATTCGATTGCTCTAATTGACTGGTGATGTCTTGAGATCGACTTTGTGCTGGTGTCTTCTGAATAGGTTTTGCGATCGGCTCTATCTTTGTCGGTGGCGCTTCAAACAAAGCCATATGCTGCGGTGATTGTTTCAGAGCAAGCCCTACTCCCATCAACCCTGAAACCACTAACGATAGTGCAAGCAGTACCTTGCCTTTGTTCGGATTCATCACCTTTGTCCAAATCACTACTGTTAGAATTCACATCGATCGCCCGATTTTACACGCGATCGCCAAAGAAAAAGCAAACCTCATTGATATCGTCACCTCTATAATGATGTACAAGTTCACAAACTTAAGTCAATTGGAGATTCGGGCAATGTTGGGACTGAATTTAGAAGAACTTAGCGAAACGCTGTTGGGTTTCACAAATCTGTCTGATTTAGAACATTGGTTAGCGGAACACAGATAGTGCTGTATCAAATCTCTCATGCCACAACTTACACTTACAGCGACCCTGTAACTTTGCAACCGCATTTGATTCGATTGCGACCCCGATCGGATAGCTGGCAAACGCTTACAATGTTCTCGCTGCAAGTTACACCGATCCCGATCGCACAATCCGAACTCACCGATCTCGACGGCAACACATTCATCAAAGTCTGGTTTTCTCCTGAACTAACCACCTCGCTCAATGTTCAAGTTCTCTCGCAAACTCTGACCCAGCAATCAAACCCGTTTAACTACCTGCTGGAACCTTGGGCGATCGCGCTTCCGATCGACTATCCCACTTCACTATTGAAACAACTTCAACCTTATGTGGGTTCAACAGATAGTGTTGCACTTCAACTCGCTTACGAAATAGCAGAAGCTTCAGGAAACAGTGTGACTCAGTTTCTGAATGAACTAAATCAGAGGATTTATACAAGCTGTCAGTATAGGACTCGGGAAACAGGCAATCCTTATCCTGCTGGACTCACTTGGACGCAGAAACAGGGATCTTGTCGAGATTTAACCGTGTTATTCATGGAAGTCTGTCGATCGATTGGACTGGCAGCACGATTTGTGAGCGGCTATCAAGAAGGTGATCCCGAACATCCCGATCGACATCTTCACGCTTGGGCAGAAGTGTATCTTCCGGGTGCAGGGTGGCGCGGATATGATCCGACACACGGATTAGTGGTGAGTGATCGACACATCGCACTCGCAGCCAGTGCCCTTCCTGAGTATGCGGCTCCGATTGTCGGCAAAGTCACACGATCGGGAGGAGTACAAACAACAATGAACTATACCTTACAAATTCAGCGGCTCTGATCCACGGCTCAAATAATGCTCCCAATCAATGTTCGGCATCTGCTCAAATGCTTCGTTCAAACACCGTTCCCACTGTTTGCGAATTTGAGTCAAATAAGGCGCATCAATGTTCAAACAAAGCTGATGTCGAACTTTGAAACTATCTGCTTCGTACATCACTAAGTTAATTGGCGGGCCTACCGAGATGTTAGAGATCATCGTGGAATCGATCGACAACAGCGCACACTTCGCCGCAGCCTCGATCGGAGTGTGAAAGGACAACACGCGATCGAGAATCGGTTTGCCATATTTCGCTTCACCAATCTGCAAAAAGGGCTTTTCTTTAGAGGCTTGGATGAAATTGCCTTGGCTGTAAATCATAAACAGTTCAGGTGCAGTCCCGCGAATTTGACCACCGAGCAAAATGGTTGATTGATAATCAATGCCGTCTTTTTCTAGCCACGGACGATTCTCATCTTGCACTTGTCGCATGATTCCACCCACATAACGGGCAATCTCATACAAGCTCGGCAGCGTGTGTAGGTTAATGTCTGACTTGGCAGCGATCGCCTGCCGCATTAGAGCCAGAACTGACTGAGTGACAGAAAGATTTCCAGACGTGCAGAAGAACAATGCGCGATCGCCTTCGATCGAAAAATCAAACAGTTTCCGATAGGTCGAAATATAGTCCACTCCCGCATTAGTGCGCGAGTCTGCTGCCATGACTAAACCTGTTTGGGTCAGAATTCCAAGGCAATACGTCATAGAAAAAATCCTGTACATGAAGCAGTAGCAGCATCACTGTACAGGCATTTCACGGAATTAATCCGACTGTGCAGAAATCTTTTATTTGCCCATATTGCGCTTCATTTCGTTGAGTTCTTCTTGAGTCTCCCACTGCCGGAATTTTTGCTCTAGTGGATCAGTCGATTTCTCAGTTTCAGTAAAGCTTTGATTCCAGCCATCAACCGCCCAGCGTTGTTCTACTTGAGCCGCTTGAGCCGATTTCACCTGCCGCAATTCCGATTGCACTTCCTGACGGCGAATCTGAATTTTGCGCTGGAGTTCTTCGGTTTGCTGAATTCTTTCCTTGAGCACCTGCATTTGTCCCCATTTCTGGTTGCCCTCGCGCAGCAGAGAAGCTTCATGTGATTCAGCAGGTTCCGCTAAATCCTTTCGTCCTGCCGAGCGCGCCTTCTCAATCCGAACGTGCCAGCGCTGAATCTCTTGAGCCGTGGTTAAAATCTCAGATTCCACCTGCTTTTCTCGCAGGCGCAGATCTGCTAGCAGTCGGCGCGTTTCTTGTTCTTGCTGATACAGCTTTTCTTCTAATGCCTGAAGTTCAAGCTGCGGATTGTCCTTCAAAAATTCGTCAATCCGCGTTTCTAGAAAGCGTCCTAAATCGTCGAACAATCCCATAAGCAACTCCAAGAAAGGCTGAAGGATGAAGAACGCTCTTCATCCTTGCTCTTTATTCTAGAGTTTTTGACCCATGGAGATCGATCGAACCTCACCGTTACGCCGCACACTCACATAATTACTCGAAATATCCACCACGCTCCAACCACTCGACCCGACGCTTTCTCCGATGTAATAGCGCTGAGTCACGCCATTCATTTCAAACAGAATCGCAGATTGGCTCGGATCAGACGCGATCGCAATGCCGCGCAAGATCCGTTGCGGTTCGCTAGACACTGCCTGAGCAGGCTGGATCGCGATCGGAGCCGCAGACATGGCAGACCGAGGAGCCGGATTGATCGACAATCGCTCCAAGACCGAAGTTAAGCGCGTGAGCACTTGATTCAGCTCTTGCGGACTCTTACTCAGAGCGGTTGCAACGGGCATCGGCGAAGGGAGCGGAGGAACATTCACCACGACTGGCAGCTTATTTGATTCAGCATTCGATCGTGCGGTTCCAGGCATCGAAGTCGTCGGTAAGCTGCTATTTAAAGCGACTGGAATCGCGGTTGGAGTCTTAAGGTTGGCTTTGCGATCGATGTTTTCCAGTGACCGTTTCATGTATTGGGCAAACCGAGCGTTCGCATCGATCGACATCGCTTTCGGTACAGACGCGACTACCGCTGGTTCTCGCGTTGCCACGGCAAAAAGTCGCTGCATGGTTCCACGCTGAATCAGCCACGCAGAAGCCGCAGAAAGTGCCGACAGTCCAAAGACGATCGCAACGAACTTGGGAAAGCGGGAGTTACGCCTGATGGCTTTCTCGGCAATTTGATTGCCAGCTTTTGGCACAACGGCAGGAGAAGTCCATTGTGGGAGTTGTGGCTGGGCAACGAGCGGTGCCAGAGATGCCACAACGGGACGCGGAAGGTCGAGCGCGGGCTTGGGTCTTGCTTTGGACGATTCAGGAGGAGGGACGCTGCCCGATAAGAGGTCTTCCACATCCTCAAACAAGTCATCCATTAATCGATCGGCGTAGGTATCGACCTGGACAGGTGCTGGCATCAGCCCATGAGAATTCGTTGAAGGCTGTGCGGAAGTCGCCTGTGAGGATTGGTTTTGAGCGCCGCTGATGGTTTGAGGCATAGCTTTGGATTCAAAGGCTTGTCAAGTATAAGAATTGCTAGACATCCAACAGAAGGATCAAAATAAAGTGAACAAAAGTTAGCCTTGCATTACGCATGGGGCGATCGAGCCTCAAATCAAGATCTGAGAGTCCTACCGCTATGCGTGTTTGGGATTATACTCGACGATTTTTTGGACGGCGCAGTGCGGCGCAAGAAACCCCGGATTCTACGGAGATCGAGCGAAAGATGAGACAGTAACCAGCTAATTGTGAAGTCCGATCGCGGTTAAAAAGCTGTAGAGCACTACTCCTGCGGTAGATTCTCAAACACCTGCTCAACAATTCGCTTCGTTTTGTCTTCTAAAAGATTCCAATCCACTTCGCCTGTCGGATCAAACAGAGTCATATCGATTTCAACCGGAAAATCATCCCGCCATTCGCCGTTCTCCGATCGAAAGCAAATTCGATAGCATAACGCCCACAGATCAATATTGACTTGTCGATCGTCCTTCTCTAAACACAGTTCATACCCCGGATACGGCGAGGGCAAATGCACTAATGTTTCCTGAATTTCTGCAGCTTGTTCTGGGAGAGCAGTTTCGAGTTGCTGCTGAAGCTGAAGTACCGTCTGTTTGGTTTCGTCGGGGATGTCGTCTGCCCACACTTGGACATCGCGGTATTGCCCTCGCCAAGTTGAGGTATCGAGTTGTTTGCGTAAATTGTCAATCAGGCGAATGAAGGCAGGCTGCATCAAGAGTTCTGCCTGCTGCCAGGTTTCGATCGTTGCAAATCTCGGCTTCATAGGTTCAAAATATCAGCTTGAATAAGTGTAGAACGTCTGCCAGGAGCGAGAGTTAGATTGATGAAAATTGTATTTTTTGGAACCCCTCAGTTTGCTGTGCCGATGTTGGAAGCGCTGTTAAAAGTGGCAGAGTTCGAGGTCGTTGCTGTAGTTACACAACCAGATAAACGACGCGGGCGCGGCAATGAATTATCTCCAAGTCCGGTGAAATCCGTGGCGCAGACGCATCAGATTCCCGTTTGGCAACCCAAAAGCGTGAAGAAAGATGCCGAAACCCTGGAAAATTTGCGATCGCTCAACGCCGATGTTTTCGTTGTCGTCGCCTACGGGCAAATTTTGTCGCAGGAAATTCTCGATATGCCGAAATACGGCTGTGTGAATGTTCACGGGTCAATCTTGCCGAAATATCGGGGTGCGGCTCCAATTCAGTGGTGTCTGTATCACGGCGAAACGGAAACAGGAATTACGACAATGCTAATGGATGCGGGAATGGATACGGGCGCGATGCTGTTGAAAGCGACGACCCCGATCGCACCCTTCGATTCCGCGCAGGATTTAGCCATTCGATTGAGTACGATCGGCGCAGATTTACTTGTTGAAACCCTGCCGAAGCTGGTCAAAGGCAAGATCAATCCGATTCCGCAAGACAACGATCAAGCAACATACGCACCGTTAATCAAGAAACCCGATCACGAGTTGGATTGGTCGCGCAGCGCGATCGAGCTTCACAATCAAATTCGCGGATTTTATCCAAGCTGTACAACTTCATTCCGGGATTCTGCGCTGAAAGTGCTGCAAACGATTCCGCTTGAACCAGAATTTTTGGGCGAGTTTGAAGAGTTAAAGACGATTACATTTGAGCCACGCTCTCCCGGTGAAGTGGTGAGTGTTGTGAAAAACTGGGGGGCAGTGATTCAAACCGGAAATGGCGCATTGCTGCTGCGGCAAGTCCAACTAGCAGGTAAGCGACCTCAATCCGGCTGGGACTTTGCCAACGGAACCAGAATTGCGATCGGAGAACCGCTTAATCCTGCGGGCGGTAGTGACGACAGCCTGCACAGAGACCATCAGGATTAACCGCACAGCGCATAATCTCCGATCGCGCATTATATTCGCAAGTGGCATCACCCAGCACCCAGCGCCCTTCAACGAGCGATCGCTCGATCGGACGTTGTGCGGTTTGAACATACAGCGCCACTTTGTGTAAGCGATAGCGCCCTGACTTCAGTTCATAGCGGTGACGACGCTCCAGAACAGCGTAGGTCTGACCTTCCAAATCGAAATAGGCTCCAGGCTGTGGCGACCAGTCGAGTTGCACACTGCCCAGAGATTTACGAGGATGGTTCAGAATAACCTCTGTGGGAAGTAGTTGTTGCTCCATGAAAATGTGCTTTAGCAAACTCAGAGTTATTCGATGGTATCGCACTCGCGTCCCGACCCGGAGCGAGTTTAGCTTTTGAACAGGATTAGAGTTTGCTTATCTCGATCCGTACCAGGGGTTAATTTGCAAAACTCCACTCGGCTTAAACACCACCTTGAACGATGCTGCAGGTTCAGCAGGGGCATTCGGATCAATCTGTTTCCCTAACTGTGGGAGCGGCGTGTCTTTGGCGTACTGACCTGCTACTGAGTTGTCGGGTTCATACCCAGCGATCGTCCCGTCCGGTTTAATCCGAACTCGAAACACGAGATCTTGATTAAACGGAGGTCTGCCTTTCCAATTTTGATTGATCGTATCGTAGAGTTTGGGCTGCAAGTTATCGAGGGTCGATTCGTCGGTCAGTTCTGTCTGAGTCGTCGCGGGATTTGCAGCAACGGCGGGACTTGAAGCTGGATTCGGAACGATCGTCGTATTGGTCGTCGGACTTGCCGCAGGACTCGGAGGCGTGGCGGAAGTGGGCGACGCGATCGGCGTGACTTCAAAGTTTCCTTGCGGCTTGAAGACCACGCGATATTGCGCCAGAGGCTCTGATGATGGAGGACTGCCACCTGCAGGTAAATACAGCAAATCGAGCAGCGGCGTACGTCGGGCATTATCTAATGCTGCAGGGCTTTCGGCTTTAAACCCAACGACATCTCCGGTGCGAGCCACGCCAACGCGATAAGCTAACTCCTCGGTTACAGCCGATTGCGTTTTCCATCTGTCCCGAATTTGAGCCGACAAGCGATCGCTCAGCGATCTTAATTCCTGAGAATCGGTGATCGGAGGAGCCGCATTCAGCGCAGTTTCAAGTTGTGCTAGATCCGGAGAAGCTGTTGGGCTCGGAGCTGTCACAGCGCTAGGAGATGCCGTTGGGCTAGGAGATGCCGCAGCAGTCGGAGAAGCAACGGGGCTAGGGATCGGGCTTGCGCCCGGACTTTGGGGATTTGCAACGACACCCGGACAATCGGATGCCCCAGGAGTTAAGCATTCTGGCGTTTTCACCCGCATCGTGGGCAACGAGAAGAACGCGATTGCCGCCAATGCCAGCCCCGATACGCCGATCGAGGCGGGAACGACTTGTTTAGCGAGCGGTTCACCCGATCGCGCATACCGCTTCGGAACGGGCGAAAGATTCAGCGACCAATACGGCAACGTTTGAGTATCGGCGACGAATTGATCGATCGCCTCAACCAAATCAAACAACTGCACGGTCGTTAAATCGACCGCTCGTTCTTCACTGTTGGGATTGTTCGGATCTTTTTCGACAATCAAGCGATGATGAGCACGATCGATCCGCTCCAAGCGAATAAATGAGGGACGATCGCTATAAGTATGCCGGGGTAAATGAACACCGCTCAAAAATTCTTGAGCGTACAAACTCACAGCAGTCACCAGACTTTCAAAAAATTCGCGCCCGCCGACAAGTGGCTTGTCTTGTCCGGGTAAATGACATTCTGCATTAATCAGCAGCGACATCACCGGGCGAATTTCCGGTTGTGCAAATCCGGTTGTATCCGACAAGCCTTCTAAAATTAATGTGCAATTTGGCAAACTGTACTGGCGTTGCAGCGTCATCGCGTTCGTCATTGCACTTCTCCGTCAAACAAACTAATCCACAATCGTTGGACTCCAGAAGTCCCCGTACAGAATAAAAGCTGCTCTAACAAATCCAGCGCCAGTTCGTTTAGCTTCTCATCGGAACTGTAAGCCATTACGCCTGCGCGTCGAGGATTCATGCGGCTGCGGTAGTGAGCGCGAAATCTCTCTAAATATTCTGATAAGCGAAAATGATGATCGATCGATAAATTCTTTTCGCTGAGTTGCTGATACGCCAGCAATAATTGCCGAATTAGCACCGTTAAGCGGCGGGCTAAGTAGCACGTCACCACCACTAATGCTTTCGCTTCCACTAGCGTCAAGGGTCGGCGTTGGGCGTAGCGGCGGAATGGGTTCGTCGATCGCATCCGCCACAGAGTAACCCGATTTTTCAGCACTCCGCGCAGTTCAAACTCCGAGGCAACCGCCAAAATTGCTTCTGATCCTGCTAAATCCAGCGCTTCGATCGCCAACAGCAGCAAATCGATCTGCATCCGGGTGCGACGCGGACATACACCCTCGGCAACAGGCGGATCGGGCAGACTATCGAGAATAATCGGCGTGGGGGGCGGTAGCGGAGCAGGTGGGCTATTCAACTGCATTACATTCACGGAGGCACTCATTCCTTATTAATTTATTCGTAATGGGGGTTTGATTGAAGCAACCTGACTGAAGGTGGAAATCCTCTAAATTTGATCGCTTCCGACTGATATACAGTTCCTTTCACTCACTACGAATTGCGTATCCCAAATTACGAAGTTCCAGCATTTTACCGAAATCTCACGACAAATCTGTGGATGATCTGCTGAGCCAAGCAAATTGTGAAGCCGAAGTTAAATTCGTGCCTCCGTAGACTTGCGGGAAGTTGCAATTCTAGAGACGCTCTGCCCAAACAGTTTTACAGTTTAGCGGACATTTTGGATGCTGATTCATTCTGCCAAATTTGATCGGGAGTTGGAGGGGGGAGGGGGAGTAGGGGAAGAGGGGTGGTGCGTTTTCTTCACTCTCTCCAACTCCCTCTGAATTTCTCGGCACGATCGCGCTCCCGAAAATGGGAGAATAAGAAATGTTGTCTGCCCGATAGCGCGTCGTTTGTGCGTGGTTTGACAGAGTAAGACGTTTTGTGGAGAAGTGGTTTGATGCTCAAACGAATCATTGCGGTGATGCTCGTTGTTCTGGCGCTAGGGCTACAAGGTTGTGTGTCTGGCGTGGGTGGACTGAAAAGCTTTATTGATAGTACCGATGGCTATCGATTTTTATATCCAAATGGCTGGCTACCTGTGAAAGTGACAAACGGGCCAGATGTGGTGTTTCATGACATCATCGTGCAAACCGAAAATATCAGTATGGTGATTAATCCGGTTCCGGGTAAGAAAAAGCTAGCGGAATTGGGAACACCAAGCGAGGTGGGGTATCAGTTGGGTAAAAGCGCGATCGCGCCCCCCGATTCCGGTCGCACAGCGGAGCTAATCAGTGCCGAGTCGCGCGAGATTGCCGATCGAACCTATTACCTGCTGGAATATCTAGTCACCTTGCCAAATCAGGAGAAGCGGCATAACTTAGCCAACGCGATCGTCTATCGCAGCAAGTTGTACACGCTGAATGCTTCGACCTCAGAGGAGCGCTGGGAGAAGATGGCTCCGATTCTCACGAAGTCTGTGAAGTCGTTTATGGTGGATTAGATCGATGGTGGTTCCCTTCGTGTTAGCTTCGGCATCTCCGGCTCGTCGTCGGCTCTTGGCGATGGCAGGAATTTCTGTGATGGTGTACCCAAGTGACTTTGACGAGTCACAGATTCAGATTACTGATCCGGCTAAATTGGTGCAGGTTCTTGCCGAAGGGAAAGCCCGATCGACGATGCAGTCGCTCTTTTCCAGGCAGTCTGAACTGCCGTCTGGATTTTTTTCAACCACACCCGGACTCATTCTCGGCTGTGATTCGATTTTGGCGATCGATGGCGAGATTCACGGCAAGCCCAAAGATCCAGACGAAGCGATCGCTCGATGGAAAAAGATGCGCGGCAATGTGGGTGGGCTGTTTACAGGTCATGCGTTTTTGCAGCCTTACACAACCGTTCAGGGCGCGTTGATGCCTTATCCGCCCTTGGTACGAACCCAGATGACGCGGGTGTATTTTGCTGACATTAGCGATCGGCAAATCGAGGCTTATGTCGAGACGAAAGAGCCGCTCAGTTGTGCAGGGTGTTTTGCGCTAGAGGGTCGCGGTGGGCTGTTTGTAGAAAAAATCGAGGGCTGTCATACCAACGTCATCGGCTTAAGTCTGCCTTTATTGTGTCAAATGCTGTCAGCGCTTGGATATGATGTCACCGATTTTTGGCAGGATAAAACCGATAACCGATTTTTAGTGTGAAGATTTTATTGGATACAAAATAGCGCTTCTAAACTGGAACAAGTTGTGCGTTTGCATGATGGTGTAGTGCGACATGAGCTTTGGCGCGGATTCTTCACAGCAGCGGATCGATTTGAGTCAGTCCGATCGGTTATTACGCGATCGGTATTTGATCGATCGGATGCTGGGTCGAGGTGGCTTTGGTGTAACGTACCTGGCGCGGGATACCCGCTTGCCGGGACATCCTCACTGTGTGATCAAGCAGCTTTGCCCCAAAGTCCGCGACCCCGCCGCTCTGAAAAAAGCCCGTCAGCGATTTGAACAAGAGGCGAAAACGCTAGCGCGGTTGGGGAGCCATTCACAAATTCCACAACTGCTGGATTATTTCGAGATCGAGGGCATCTTTTATCTCGCTCAAGAATTCATTCGGGGACGGACGCTCGCTCAAGATGTGCAGAAATTCGGTGTATGGACAGAAGCAGCCGTCAAACAGTTTCTGAAAGAGTTTCTGCCGTTGTTGCAGTACGTTCACGCTCAGCGGGTGATTCACCGAGATATCAAGCCCTCAAATATCGTGCGCTGTCGAGAAGATGGACGTTGGGCGCTGATCGATTTTGGAGCGGTAAAAGAGCGCATCTCATTATCTGAGCCGACTTCTCGATCGCTTGTCACCCGATTTGTAGGGACGATCGGATTTGCACCGCCCGAACAAGTTGCCATGCGTCCGGTATATTCGAGTGATATTTATGCGCTCGGAATTACCTGCTTGTATCTGTTGGGGGGACGGGTTCCCACCGAACAAGACTACGATGCTTATACGGGGGAATTGCAGTGGCGAAAACTGGTGAGAGTCAGCGATTATTTTGGGCGTATTCTCGACAAAATGCTGCAAGCCTCGACGTGCGATCGCTTCAAGTCCGCCGATGAGGTATTTCGGGCGCTAGAACTCGAAGCGCATTTAGATAGTTTGCGCCCTTGTTTAAGCCATCATCCGCTCTCTCAGACTGAACCTACCGCAGCAAATCACGAATTCGTCTCGCCAATGATGAGAACAGCGATGGCAATTCGAGCTTGGCAAGTGCGGCTTGCCGCGAGACAAGCGAAAGAAAATCAGTCACAGTAAAGCGTTTCGCGGGTGTCGCGTCCGGTTGTCGGATTCGTTCCCTTTGCCACAGAGCACAGAATCTTTTGGGCATCGGGTCTGAGCAGAACATCGGTAAAGTCGGCTCCATCGATGATCGCGCCCTCAAATTTTGCATTTGCGGCAAATGCGCCTTCTAAATTGGCATTGGTCAAGTTGGCGCGGGTTAATCGGGCTGAATCCAGCACACAGTCGCGCAAATCTGCCCCTTCTAAGTTCGCTCGGTCTAGGTTCGTCGCAAAAAACCTCACGCCTTTCAAGTTCGTATGGCTCAAATTACCGTCGCGCAAATTCGCTTTGGTAAACTCCGAATCGGTTAAATCCTGCCCTGAAAAATCAGCCCCGATTAGGATTTCTTTGGTGTAGTCCAGCGCAAAAACGGGTGCAGCGAAGAGCATCCAAGACGCGAATAGAGCCACGACCGCGCAAACGAAACTTTTTAAGCAATTAGAACGCATTGGCAAAATTAGGGAATGTTTTAAGCAGAACACTTTAAAAATCCTACCTGTGGATCAGCCGAATTCGACATCTAATCTCGGAACCTCCGGCGAAAACTTCGTTGCGGACTGGCTTCAGTCACAGGGAGCGCTAATCTTGGCGCGCCAATGGACTTGTCGATCGGGTGAACTCGATCTGGTGGTCAAAACCAGCGATGCGATCGCGGAGCGCGGTGCGAGCATCGTTGCCTTTGTCGAAGTCAAAACCCGCAGTCGAGGCAATTGGGACAGCGATGGGGTTCTATCAATCACGCCAGCCAAGCAAACAAAACTCCTCACCACAGCAAAGTTCTTTTTGCTCACGCATCCACACCTGTCAGAATTCCCTTGTCGCTTTGATGTTGCCCTCGTCCGATATCAAGCTCAGACACGAAAAAGGGGAAATCAGCCTTCTGCAGCGACTTCCCCCCACCTCACCAAAAATCAATTCTCAATACAAAACTATATCCGCGATGCGTTTAGTTAAACCATTTAGTTAAGCCAGCGTTTCGGGGCAATATCCCAACCCTTGAACAAACTGCTTGCGGAACTCTTCGATTTCCTCGCGTTCGGGGCTACCATGCGAAACCACTGCCACTTGATAGCGCTGCATCACATCGATCGGGGATTGTCCTGTTTCGAGTCCCCACAATACCATTTGAATGCGAATGTTTGGACAATAAGGAATGCCTAACTCATTTAGAAACGCTCTAAAATCGCCTTCGGTCTGGGCATCGATCGCCTGAGATAGCTTAACCCTGACAACCCAACCATCGATTTGGTGAATGACAGTCAAGAAGCTGAGCGGGAGTTGCTTCGAGTGATGCAAGTGTTCCACAATTCTCAGGGTTAGACTGGCATTCGCGAGGTAGTAGAGGTACTCCATAGAATTGACACCTAGCAAATGCGGCTTACATTTCTATTGTGCGGTAGCACCCACGATTGCAATAGGGGAGAAGCCCCCGATATCGCCTGGGGAATCTCACCCATTTTGTAAATTATTGAGTGATCCGGATCAAAATTATCCGAAAATACTAACCACTCACCTGTAACGATCGCCCCTAATTATGACCGTGGAAGCTGACCAACTCCTTTCGGCTTATGACTATCATTTACCTGAAGAGCGTATTGCTCAGAATCCCGCCACTCCAAGGGATAGTGCGCGGTTGCTCGTGATTGAAAGTCAAACTCAGCACTGTCATCGGATTTTTCGGGAGCTAGATGAGATTCTGCGTCCTGGGGATTTGCTGGTGTTGAATAACACGCAGGTCATTCCGGCGCGACTGCACGGGCACAAAACGACGGGGACTGAAGTGGAGATTCTGCTGCTCGAAGAACATCAGCAAAATCAGTGGTTAGCATTGGTCAAACCCGGAAGGCGTTTGAAGCCTGGAAATCAAATTGTGTTTAAGCCGCAGACGGAGACCGAGGTTGAGTTGACGGCATCGATTTTAGCGAGTGATCCAGAGACACGCGGGCGGATCCTGCAATTTCAGGCTTCAGACGGTCGATCGCTGCTTGAAGTGATTGACCAGTTCGGCGAAGTGCCTCTACCCCCATATATCCACGAAACTGAAGCAGAACCCAATCGGTATCAAACTGTGTACGCCGATCGCAGGGGAGCGGTTGCCGCACCGACCGCAGGACTCCACTTCACGCCCGAGCTTCTAGAACGTTTAGAGCAAAAGGGCATCGAAAAGACTTTTATTACGCTGCACGTTGGGGTAGGGACGTTTCGTCCGGTCGAAGTTGAAGATATCACGCAACATCAGATGCACGGAGAATGGATCGAGGTTTCTCCGAAAGCGGTGGAGAAGATTCGAGAAACGCAAGCGAGAGGGGGACGAGTGTTTGCGGTGGGGACAACTGTAGTGCGATCGCTCGAAGGGGCATCGCAGTCGGGTCAGATTAAACCTTACTGCGGCAAGACAAATTTATTTATCTATCCGGGCTATGAGTGGCGCACCGTTAACGGTTTGATTACAAATTTTCACTTACCAAAGTCCAGTTTATTGATGTTAGTCAGCGCCTTGATTGGACGTGAGCGGTTGTTAAAGCTGTACCAGGATGCGATCGAGAACAAATATCGGTTCTATTCTTTTGGTGATGCGATGCTAATTCTGCCGGAAGCGCGATTACATTAGGTTCATCGGATCAACATCGATCGTTAAACTCACCGTCGAGGGACAGTGCGATCGCAGTTCCATCACATCAGGAATGCGATCGTCAGTCAGCTTGAGTAAGATTTGCCATCGGTAGCGCTGAGCGATTCTGACAATGGTTGCGGGTGCAGGACCTAAAACTTGATAATCTTCGTTGGATTTAAGTAAGAGGTCAGCGATCGTTTCTGCGGTGGACTGAACAGTGCTGGCATTGAGACCGCTAAATCGCAGCAACACTAAGCGTCCGTAAGGGGGATAGTTGAGCAGCGATCGTTGTTCGAGTTCGCTGGCGACAAAAGGTTCATACTGCTGGCGTTTGACCGCTTGGATCACCGGATTTTCGGGAGCATAGGTTTGTAGAATCACTCGTCCCGGTTCAGTGCCTCGTCCGGCGCGTCCTGCCACTTGTACCAACGTTTGAAAGGCTCTTTCACTCGCTCGAAAGTCTGCCAAGTTGAGTAAGCCATCGGCTGAGATGATTCCGACTAGGGTGACTTGAGGGAGATCAATCCCCTTGGTAAGCATTTGTGTTCCCACTAATAAATCTGCGTCACCGTGAGCAAATTGGCTTAACAATGCTCGATGCGCTCCTTTAGCACGAGTCGTATCACTGTCGAATCGAATTGTTGTTAAGTCAGGAAATAGCTTAGCGAGTTCTTGAACGACTCGTTGAGTGCCGCTGCCAAAGTTTTTGAAATACGATGAACCACAAGCGGGACAGCGCTCTGGTTGACTCTGAGTGTGATTACAGTAGTGGCATCTTAAAAGCGGTTGAGCATTTTCGTGAACATGATGATAGGAGAGCGAAACATCACAGTTCGGACAGTCCATCACATAGCCACAACTGCGACAAGACACAAAGGTACTGTGTCCGCGACGATGAATGAATAACAGTCCTTTTTGATTGTTTTCTTTGAGTTTCTTCAGTTTAGATTGCAACGATCGACTCAAAATCGAGCTATTGCGATCGTGCAGTTCCCGCCGCATATCAATCACATCAATCTGCGGTAAAGGTCGATCTAAGATACGCTTCGGTAACGATACATAGAGGGAAGATTGCGCCGTTAACCAAGACTCTAGCGAAGGCGTTGCAGATCCGAGAATTAATGGACAATCTTCTAGTTCAGCACGCCATTGCGCCACCGATCGCGCATGATAACAAGGAGCAGGCTGATCCTGCTTAAAGCTTGAATCATGCTCCTCATCTAGCACAATTAATCCTAGATTGGGGAGCGGCGCGAAAATTGCCGATCGTGTCCCGATCGCAACTTGTGGCGAACCTGTGAGCATCTGTCTCCAAGTATCAAAGCGTTCGCCATCAGAGAGCGCACTGTGATACACACAGACTTGATCACCAAATCTCGCCCGAAAGCGATCGGTTAACTGTGGCGTTAATCCAATCTCAGGCACTAACACTAAGGCAGATTGACCGCGCTCT
Source organism: Leptolyngbya sp. AS-A5 (assembly GCF_039962495.1). Classification (NCBI taxonomy): domain Bacteria; kingdom Bacillati; phylum Cyanobacteriota; class Cyanophyceae; order Leptolyngbyales; family Leptolyngbyaceae; genus Leptolyngbya; species Leptolyngbya sp. AS-A5. Next base: position 219,214 of record NZ_JAMPLL010000005.1, read on the forward strand.
AGAATTGGGGCGATCGCTTGCAAGTAAACTTCAGTCTTTCCTGATCCGGTCACACCATGCAGCAAGATCTGTTCAAATCCCGTTACCGCTTGAATTCGCTCTAGTGCTTGAGCTTGATCCGGGGTGAGTGATTTAGCAGCATCATGATTAACTTGTGGACTGTGTTCACTCCGCAGAACTTCCCGACCTTGAAGAATCACACAGCCTTGCTCTTGCAGCCGCTTCACCGTCGCAGAAGTCGTGCGGCAATGCTGCAGCAAGTCAGTCAACCACATCTCACCTCCGTTGCGCTTCAGAACTTCTAAAATCTCGCGCTGACGTTCTCGCAACTCTGCCTGCATCGAAACCAGGATCACAGCTTGTCGCAGTTGCGGTCGAATCGTTGCAGGCGGCTCTAGATAGCTTTCGACATAATTGAGCTTCAGTAAGTCCTGAAGTCCCCGATACGCCCCTTTGACCTGTCGCTGAATGAATTGCCAGGAATAGCCTTTAGTTTTACTCGCTTTTAGCAGCTTGAGAATTTGTTGCGCGGCAGGATTGAGAAAGACTTCATTCGTTTCGGGATTAATCAATCGAATGCGTCTTTGCGATCGCGCTAACAATCCCGGCGGTAAAGCCACTCGCACCACCTGCATCAGCGAAGTCTGATAATAACGTGCCACGCGATCGAGCAATGCCCAATACGATGCTGGGAAAAAGCCTGCACTCACAATCGAATCAATCGATCGAATCTGCTCTAACTTCGGCAGATCATTCAGTACCCGAACTGCAATTCCCCCTACTTGCTGTGCCCCAAACGGAACACTGAGAATGTCCCCAGGCTGCACCCGCAATCCAGACGGCACAGAATAGGTGAACACTCCCTGCGCCCCCGGACAATCCACTAATACCTCAACCCACATTGGCGCAGTCAAATACTCTGCCCTCGATTCCGCCACAGATTGCAACTCAGACATATCAGCAAATGAAGAGAAAAACTTAAGAAGTCCTGTAAGGAAGAAAAACTACGGTATGAAATTACCAAGAAATCGAAAGTAATGCAGTGCGGATGAACTATTGATTAATTTTAACGTGAGACTGAGTGTACCGGATCGATCGCCCCAATGGCTGAGGACTTGTCTAAAGATAGATTGAAACCCCTGGCTTTGGCTTTTCCAACCATTGGTAGAGATGAAAATCGGAACGGGTATGAGAGTCTGTTATAGCAACCGGACGGTTCGAGATCTTGTCTTATGGGCAAAATTTCTAACTCGATTCAAGTGCAATTCGCTACTCCAGCGAATCGGAAACGTGCCGAAGCTGAAAACGCATCTCCAGGATTCCTCCCGATTCAGAGACGGCGGTTCCGAGCAGACTTTCTATCCTGCTCATAAACTAAACGTTTCCAAAAAGTTTCTCACCAGACTTACAAATTCGTCATAGGTTCAGGAGGAGTTCTAAGGCTACATGATTCAAATTTAATTAGAAAACATTCAAGATAAAACGACTCAATACTGGCTTAAATCTTCAGCCTAAATTGATCACTTAACTGGTAACTCTCTCATTAACTTGATCGCGTAAAACTACCTCAATATCACATCACTATGAACGAACAAAGCAACAGTTCTCACACAGAAGCCCTCTCTAGTGATTTGGACTTTGCAATGGACGTTGCTGAGTTAGATTCAGTGGACTCTTTGCAATTAGAAGCCGATTTCGCAGACAGCACTCCGATCGAAATTGAACCTGATTTACTCGAACTGACTTCGGTTGCCGCTGATTTAGAAGACTCAACCGATTCCGGTGAATCTGAAATTGATCAGATGGCATCGGCTCGATCGTCTGGATATAACAAAACCGTTGCGGATGATGCGGTTGGCGCATTCTTTAAAGAAATGGCGCGTTACCCGCTCCTTAAAGCCGATGAAGAAGTCGAATTAGCTCGGCGAGTACAGTATCTTGTAGAAGTGGATGAGGTACAACGTAAGCTTTATAGCGAATTAGGTCATATGCCCACCAAAGCCGAGTTGGCAGAACGTATGGGCTTGACCGAAAGGCAATTAGAACACCGATTACACCGTAGTCGTGTGGCAAAGCGGAAGATGATTCGATCGAATCTCCGCTTAGTCGTCTCGATTGCGAAACGATATCTCAATCGCGGTGTTCCATTCTTAGATTTAATTCAAGAAGGGGCTTTAGGATTAAATCGGGCAACCGAAAAGTTTGATCCCGACAAAGGCTATAAGTTTTCAACCTATGCGTACTGGTGGATTCGGCAGGGGATCACGCGAACGATCGCGAATGATGCTCGTACAATTCGCTTACCCATTCATATTGTTGAGAAGCTCAACAAACTGAAAAAAGCGCATCGCGAACTCAAGCGCGAACTGGGACGCAATCCAACTGAAGCAGAAATGGCTCAATCGCTCGAATTAACCGTAGAGCAATTACAGCATCTTCAACAGGTTCGCCGTCAATCGCTTTCGTTAAATCACCGAGTCGGTAAAGGTGAAGATACAGAACTGATGGATTTGCTCGAAGATGGAGATACACAATCGCCAGAGTCCCAAATGAGTGAAACTATGTTGCGCCAAGAGATTTGGGATGTGTTGGGCAATGTTCTGACCGAGCGTGAGAAAGACATTATCTCATTGCGCTATGGTCTGACCACCAGCAAGCCTTGTACGCTTGAAGAAGTGGGCGGAATGTTCAACCTATCGCGAGAACGGGTGCGCCAAATTCAAAGTAAAGCGATGCGGAAATTGAGAAGACCTCAAATTGCAGAGCGGTTAAAGGGCTGGTTAGGCTAGTCAATCCCGGAAATATGAGTTATGAGTTTTGAGTTGCTGCAACTTGAAACTCATAATTTTATGTTTGAAATTCGTCCTGCGACTCCTGCTGATGCGCCTGAGATTTTCGCCTTGATTCAGGCACTCGCGGAATATGAAAAATTGTCCCATCAAGTTACGGGATCGATCGATCATCTCCACAATCACCTTTTTGGCGAAAAGCCTTACGTAGAGGCACTTGTCGCCACTGTTGAAAATAAAGCGATCGGCTTTGCACTATTTCTACACAACTATTCAACTTTTTTGACAAAGCCGGGAATATACCTAGAAGACCTCTTTGTTCTACCCGACTATCGAGGATGGGGGATCGGTAAAGCACTGCTAACAGAATTGGCTGGGATCGCAGTAGCTCGCGGCTGTGGGCGTTTAGAGTGGAGCGTCTTGGACTGGAACGAAAGCGCGATCGGATTTTACAAACGCATGGGGGCAACGGTGCTTCCAGACTGGCGAATCTGTCGAGTGACGGGAGAAGCACTAACGCACATGGCAACAAGCTCCTCGTAAATATGGCAAAATTCTCTGTAGGGTCTTGGAGGACACAATTATGGCAATTTGGGTAAACGAACAAGTTGATCCATCGGGGCTGATGTACGCGTGTATCGCCTGCTGCAACGAATCTCAAGCGCAAGAATGCCACGAATCCTTTGAAGCAAATCTCACCGACAAACAAAAAGCAGAAGGTTGGGTTGCCCGGATGCGTCTCGTTAAATCTTGGGACGAAGTTCCGGTTAATTCGCTCAAGCTTGACTAAGAGATCCGGTTTTTGATTGCTCATGCTTTAGGCTAGAAGCATCATCGTGAGTCAGAAGGTCTATGTACGTTTTAATTGGAGGCGCGGGTCTGATCGGTCTAAATCTGGCTCAGCGTCTCATTGCTCTGGGGCATACGGTTGCAGTGATTGATGTGAATCCTGCGGCTTGTCGGTATGCGCGGGAACAGTTAGGGGTGATGGCATTCGAGGGCAGTGCGGTAAGTACCGAAGTGCTGATCGAAGCTGGAATTCGTAAGGCAGATGCGATCGCGGCGGTGCTGCGGGATGATGCTTTGAATTTAGCAATGGTGACGCTGGCAAAGCATTATGGTGTGCCGATGATTATGGTCAGAATGCGGCACAAGGATTTTGCTGAGCCGTATCGATTTGCCGGGGCAACTCATGTGATCAATGCGATCGAGCTTGCGGTTTCGACAATGGTGAATTTGATCGAGTACCCGGAAGTGGAATCGATGATGCACTTTGAGCAGGGTCAGATTGAAGTGTTTAAGCTGTCGATTTCGCCGAATTGCAACGTAGTCGGTCGCAGTGTGGCAGAGGTGGCGCAAGATCCTCGATTTCCGCGTGGCTCTTTGATTATTGGCTATCAACCTCACTCCCAGATGGATCTGGAGATTCCCAACGGCAGCACGATTTTAGCACCAGATTCTACGGTCCTGATGGTGACCAAACCGGGATTTATGCACGAAGTGATTGATTTTATTCAGAAGTGCAGTTAGGTGCGAGTCCACTTTGCGTGTTCGCACCAAAGCCATTAAATCAAGTTTGAGGATTGCTGCCAGCGTCCGGTAAAGACAAAATCCTGAATCGGTTTACGCGATCGTGGAGCCGATAGCCTTTGCTGCAATCGCTCCGATAACTGATGAGGATCACCGAGATACCCTAGCGCGATCGCATCAACAGGTTCATACCCTTGAGGAATGCCATACAATTCTTTTGCCTTGGCAACATCAAAGCCCGCCATTTGGTGAACATGAAGACCTAACGCGGTCGCTTGAGCGGCTAGATTTGCTTCTGCTGCTCCCACATCATGAAAGGCATGACGATTTTCATTGCCATTCTTTTCAAAATTGAGCTTAGCCACTGAAATCATCAGTATCGGAGCGCTCTTTGCCCATTCCTGATTTCCTTCTGCTAAACAGCCAAGCAATCGCTCGAATTCCGCTGGGTTGTCTTTCGCTGCAACAATAAAACTCCAGGGTTGCTCATTGAAGGAAGAGGCTGCCCATCGCGCCGCTTCGAGAACACTAGCAAGCTTTTCCGGTTCAACAGGACAATCGGCAAAAGCAAGCGGACTCCAACGATTTTGGAGAATGGATTCGATCGGGTACTCGGTAGGGACAACCTTATCGACTAATGGATCAGAACTAACTGCCATAGCAATTTACTTGAAGAAACGATCGCTTAATCGTGATCAAAGCACCTCTCAATGCCCTCACTCTTTAGACGGGAAAGATCCCTACACTCCGCATCGGATCACCTCACTGAGCCATTTACGCCGCAACGCTACAGTGAAATTGACGAGTATGAGATCTGTCTTTTGACTTCATCACTTCAGCATTCCACCGCATTGAGCGAAGATATTACTCGGCTTCTCAACATTCAACAGATTTATTTTGAACCTGCTGTTCTCGACTATCCCCGCGCTCACGAGATATTTGCACAGTATCCCAATGCCGATCGCACCGAGGTTGAGTCTCACTGGCAGATTCCAGACCTCCACGGAAACGAGGATTCTGTGGGAGAGTGGAATCGGATTAAGCGATCAGTCTTAGTTCTGGGTGTGAAGAAGTCGCTTTCTGCCCGTCCGAATTGTCGTAGCTCTGATTTTGTCGCGCCTTCTCATGCCAATGGTTGCGCGATGGCTTGCTCGTATTGCTATGTGGCTCGTCGCAAAGGTTTTGCGAATCCGATTACGACATTTGTGAACATCGATCGCATTCAGCAATATCTCAAGCGCCACAGTACCAAGCAAGGCATGAAGCTAGAGTCGAATCAGGTTGATCCACAGTATTGGGTGTATGAGATTGGTGAGAATAGCGACTGTTCGGTCGATGCTGCCGTTTGCGACAATGTTAAGGATTTGATTGCATTGTTCCGCACGCTGCTGAATGCTAAGGCAACCTTTGCCACGAAGCGAGTCAATCGCGAATTATTGAATTACGACCCGCAAGGCAAGACCCGGATTCGCTTTAGTTTGATGCCACAGGCGAAAGCACAGATTGTAGATATTCGCACATCTCCGATCGCCGATCGCATTGCTGCCATCAATGACTTTGTGGATGCAGGCTATGAGGTGCATGTGAACTTTGCTCCTGTGATTTACGACGATCATTGGCTTGAAGACTATTCTGAGCTATTTGAGCAATTAGATAATGTGCTGAGCGATCGAACCAAAGCACAGCTTCAAGCTGAAATTATCTTCCTCACGCACAATGACAAGCTGCATGAAGTGAATCTCGGTTGGCTTCCGCAGGGAGAAGCACTTCTATGGCGACCGGACATTCAGGAGACTAAATATTCTCAGACAGGCGGTAAGAATGTGCGGTATCGACGCGGCTTCAAAGGAACATTGATCGAAGGTTTGACTGAGTTATTGAGCGATCGTCTGCCTTACTGCAAGATTCGCTACGCTTTCTAGTTCATCGAATCGAGAAAGCATTGCTTCTTCGTTCTTTACTAGAGGTGTACCAATAGGAAGGCGTAAGAGCTTGCGTAACTTTTCTATCATCAAGCATAGTGATTCAGCCTAGAACGGAGCCAGCAATGGATAAGCAAGAACTACTAGAGCGTTATGCCGCAGGAGAAAGAGATTTCAGCGTGGCAGATTTGCGAGAAGCATCACTAGAAGGCATTGATCTGCATGAAAGCATACTGCATGGTGCCATCTTGGATGGAGCAAACTTGCGTGGAGCAAACCTAAGCCGAACAGATCTCAGCGGAGCTGCACTGAACTATGCAGACTTAAGTGGAGCGGATTTAACAGGTGCAGATCTACGCGATGCCATGCTCAATCACGCGAATTTAGAAGGCGCAAATCTAGAAGCCGCTATCTTAGAAGAAGCAGATCTGATTGCAGCAAGTTTGATCAAAGCAGATCTAGAAGATGCGGATTTAAGTGATGCAGATTTGAGTGAAGCGAATTTACAATCAGCAGACTTAAGCCGCGCTGAATTGGATTCGGTCAACTTTCAAGCAGCAAATCTGAGCAATGCAGAACTCGATCACACTGATCTGACAGACGCAAATTTTGCCAATGCTGACTTAACAGATGCTCTGTTGGAAGGAGCTAACTTGCAAGGAACACAGCTTGAAGAACAACAAACATAAAGTTACTGCTTTGATCGTGATGCTTCCATCACGATCAAAGCAATCCTTTTAAGCAGCGGTGATGAATCAGCTTATCTCTCTTGAAATGGGTTGCTTCCATTGCCTTCTGCGTAAAACAGTTTGGAGCATACTAAAGCTGTGTTTCTTTAAACAGCAGATTATCGTTCAAGCAGCAGATTTATACATAGCTTGATATCGCTGCATAACGATCGCTCTTCTCCATCTGAGGGAGGGTCGTTGTTCTACCAAAATGAGGAATTGGGCGAGGTCTTAGGCGTTCAGGCTGACTAGGAGAAACCCATCCACTATTTGTAATCTTTGTGCGCTGTTGAAAATCAGTTGAAAACTTTTCACGGCAATGGCTACAGTACCAATATTTCTCTTGATGTTGGATATGTAAAAGCAATGTATGTGAACAGATAAAGCAATGATTTGAAGCGTCCATAATGAGATAAATCGCCCTAATTGCCGGTGCTACTCATAGCTTAGGACGTTAGAATTTCCTGACAAATCGCTCTTTAGGTATAGGCAGCATTAAGAAATTATTAAGGTGTTGATGTGGACAAGGATTCCTGTCTACGACAAGAAAAACAAGGTACTCAGGCACGATCGACCGCGTTCGGCAGGGTAACAGCTTCAAACCAATGCTCCACAAATAGTTGGACTGTTCGCTTAAATTTAACCGCATCGATCGGCTTAATTAGGTAAGCGTTTGCGCCAAGACTGTAGCACCCTCGAATATCTTTAGGATTATTGGAGGTAGATAGTACCACCACAGGAATCATCTTTAGAACCTCATCTTGCTTTAACCGCGCTAAGATATCTCGTCCATCCATACCGGGCAGGTTCAGATCCAGCAGAATCAGCGAGGGCGGAAAAGCAGACAGGGGAAACAGTGTTTCCCGTGAGTCTCTAGAAAAGAGAAAAGTTAACGCTTCGTCTCCCTCGGAACAGCGTTGAATCTGACAGGCGATCGAAGTTTGGCGAATTGTTCGTTGCAGTGCTTCAAAATCTTCATCACTATCTTCCACAACTAACAGGATGGCACTCTGTTCTCCCATTGGCTAACACTCGCTTTAGATTCAAAGGCTGATATTGTTTAGTAGACTAAAATCAGATTATATGACCTGATTTAGAAGATTTTATGAATTGCATCTACCCGAAGACGGGTTTTCAGGCAAACATATTGCTGAGAAGCAGCCTAATTACTAGAATTAGCTCGGCTGTAGATAAGAGAACTCGGTAGAATACAAAGGACGTTCTGCCCCCGATCCTCAATGCAATTGCCAGCTCATCGTGTTAGTTCTGCGTCCCAATCAAGTGAGCGGCAACCGAATCAAGCTGAAAACATTGCCCCTGAAGAAATCAATCTCACAAACTGCGATCGCGAACCAATCCATATCCCCGGCAAAATTCAGCCGCACGGTGTGTTGTTAGTTTTGAGTGAGCCAGACTTAACGATCATACAAGTCAGCAACAGTACGTCTTTATTGAAACGATCTCCAGAAGAATTACTGAATCAGCCTTTAAGTTGCTTACTCGATTCCAAGCAGATTCAATTCATTTCAGACTGCTTGAACGAAGATTTTGAGAGCGTGAATCCGCTGCATCTGTTGATCACAACTCCACAAGAAACTCTTGCTTTTGATGGCATCATTCATCGCAGGGCAGAATTGCTAATTTTGGAGCTAGAACCCTCGCGCAGTGAAAAAAGAGCCGACTTTTTCGGGTTTTATCATCTCGTCAAAGGCACGATTCACAAGCTGCAAAATGCTCATAGCCTGAGTGAAATGTGCAATTTGATCGTCAAGGAAGTGCGGCAGTTGACCGACTTCGATCGTGTGATGGTCTATCGGTTTAATGAGGAGGGCGCAGGACAAGTCATTGCTGAAGACAAACGCGATGCGCTTACCCCTTATCTAGGATTGCACTATCCTCCTAGTGATATCCCCAAGCAAGCCAAGCAACTTTATACGCTTAACAGGTTGCGAATCATTCCAGATGTTAGTTATCAGCCCGCAGCATTGATTCCAACTATCAATCCGATCACCCATCAAGTGACAGATTTAAGTCTATCTGTGTTGAGGAGTGTTTCACCTCTGCACATCGAATATTTGCAGAACATGAGCGTTGGTGCTTCGATGTCCATTTCGCTGATCAAGAACAAAAAACTATGGGGATTGATTGCCTGTCATCATGCCTCTGCGAACTATCTCACCTATGAAGTGCGGACTGCCTGTGAGTTTTTGGGGCAAGTGATGTCGCTAGAACTGATAGCGAAAGAAGAGAATGAAGACTTGGATTACAAAATGAAGCTCAAGGAGATTCAGTCGAACTTTGTCGAAGTCATTCCGCAGCATAAGAATATGCTAGATGGTTTGGTGAGCAATGAATCGAATCTTTTAGAACTCGTTAATGCTCAGAGTGTAGTGATTTGCTGGAATGAGCAATTTTATTCGATCGGTCAGACTCCCTCCTCAGATCAGCTCAGAGATTTGTTGACTCGGATAGAAACGCAGTTTGAAAGCAATGTATTTTCCACAGCAGCACTCTCTAAAGTCTATCCAGCCGCTGAAGCCTTTCGAGATATTGCTTCAGGGCTGTTAGCGTTAGCCATTTCTCGCGTCAATCGCAACTACATCTTATGGTTTCGATCTGAAGTGGTGCAAACCGTAAACTGGGGCGGAAACCCTAATAAACCCGTGGAAATCTCTGAGAGTGGAGAAGTGCGCTTGTCTCCGCGTCAGTCTTTTGCGCTATGGCAGGAAACGGTGCGCGGACAGTCTTTGCCTTGGAAATCCTGCGAAATTGAAGCGGTATTAGACCTCAGAAGCGCGATCGTCGGCATTGTTCTACGCCAAGCAGACGAACTTGCCAAAATTAACATTGAGCTAGAGCGCAGCAACAGTGAACTCGACTCGTTTGCTTACATTGCCTCACACGACTTAAAAGAGCCACTCCGGGGAATTCACAACTATTCCAGCTTTCTGATCGAAGACTATGGAGATGTCTTGAATGAAGATGGAGTCTCAAAGCTGCACACACTGGTCAGATTGACGCAGCGAATGGAAGATTTAATCAATTCCTTGCTGCATTTCTCGCGTCTGGGACGAGTTGGGCTTGAGCTGAAGCAAACGGACTTAAACGAACTGGTACATACGGTTCTAGATGTGCTGCGGATTAGTTTAGAGCAAACTGATGTTGATATTCGGATTCCTCGATCGTTGCCAATAGTCCTGTGCGATCAGGTTCAGATGGGGGAAGTGTTTACGAACTTGATCAGCAATGCGATTAAATACAACGATCGCGCTCAGAAATGGGTTGAAATTGGCTTTTTAGATCCGGTGAGATCGTCGCGGAAACGGTATGTAGACGACGAAGCACCAGAAATGGTGACAACTTTCTATATCAAAGATAATGGCATTGGCATTCCAGAACATCATCTTGATAGCATTTTCCGCATCTTCAAGCGGCTTCATGGCCCAAACAAGTATGGAGGCGGAACAGGGGCAGGACTGACGATCGCGAAAAAGATTGTAGAGCGGCATGAGGGTAAAATTTGGGTCGAGTCGATCAGCGGCGAAGGGAGTATCTTCTACTTCACGCTGCCGCATCAGCCTAGTTCTAATTAATTTTTGCATTGGGGCTGGTATAGTCAGCATTAACCTGATAGATGAATGAGCGATGCCAACCTTTGAAGTATTTCCGGTTACGTCTGCGACTGAACAGGAAATGTTCATCAATGTTCCCTGGGTCGTCTACGCAAATGATCCCAATTGGGTGCCACCCTTGCGGAGCGATGTGCAGAAGAAGTTTCAGCCAGAGAATCCATTTTTTCAATACGGCAAGCTGAAGCAGTTTATTGCCATCTCACGCGGAACGGCGATCGGTCGAATTGTGGCAGCCGTGAATGATCGATTGATTGAGCGTGAAGGCAAGCCGATCGGGATTTTTGGTTTCTTTGAATGTATTGAGGATATCCAAGTCGCAGCTGCCCTGTTTGAAGCGGCAGAAAACTGGCTACGATCGCTAGATATTACAGAAGTTCGAGGCCCGATCGACCTTTCAACGCATAATAATTGTCTCTTTTTAGTCGATGGCTTCGACTCTCCTCCGATGGTGATGATGCCTTACAATCCGTCCTATTATCCGACTTTTATTGAGCAGTTAGGTTGGACAAAGGCAAAAGATGCGTATGCTTACGATTTTCCATTAGATAAACCGCTTTCGCCTGAATTTGAAAAAGGCTACAGAATTGCTTGTAAATCCGGCGTGACATTTCGACCTTTGCACACAAAAGGCGAAGGATTTGAGCAGGATTGTATTAATCTATATCACTTGTTTAATAAGGCATTTTCAAGTAATTGGAGTTCAACTCCTCGCACCCTTGAAGAATTTTTAGAAGAAGCGCGATCGCTGCAAGATTTAGTCGATCCGGATGTGTTTCCGGTTGCAGAATACAACGGAGAAATGATCGGGTTCTGGATGGGATTACCTGACTACAATATTCCGCTTAAATTTGTGAATGGTCGGCTCAATTGGGTCGGGATTCTGAAGTTCTTGTGGTATCGTCGTCGGATTGATCAGGGTCGCGTGATTGCGATATGTTCACTTCCAGAATTTCAGAGAAAATTGGTTCCATTGGGATTAATTTATCTAGGATTACAAGGCGGATTAAAGAAGGGAAAACCTTATAAACGGGCTGAGCTTTCCTGGGTTTACGAAGACAATTCTCGATCGCGCAAATTGATCGAAGCGGCGGGCGGTAAAATCTACAAAACCTATCGAATGTACGAAAAATCCCTATGAAAGCTTTAGTGACTGGAGCAAATGGATTTACCGGATCGCATCTGGTTAAGGCACTTTTGCATCGAGGCGATTCTGTAATCGGTTTCGTACGGCGATCGAGCAATCTGTCTCGTTTATCCGATTGCGAGATTCAATATGCTTACGGTGATATTACCGATCGCGCTGCTCTGAGTGAGGCGATGCAAAATGTCGATGTTGTGTTTCATACGGCTGCATATGTTGAGCTTGGAATTGTTGATGCCGCAGAAATGGAGCGCGTTAATGTTGAAGGCACTCGCGCCGTTTTGGAAGCAGCAAAAGCAGTTAATCTACCTAAATTGATTTATTGCAGCACGATCGGGATTTTCGGCGATACGCAAGGTAAAGTGATTGACGAAACCTTTCAGCGCACTCAAAAAGACTTTTCTTCCGCTTACGATCACACGAAATACCAAGCGCAGCAATTAGTCGATCAAACCCAAGAATTATCGATCGTCAGCGTCCTGCCTTCTGGAATTTTCGGCAGCGATGATCCACACTTTAAGCCTGTTCTGAACGCCTTTCTAAATGGGCGGCTCAAAGTTTGGGCAGGCGGCGGACGAGCGACAGGAATTGTTCACGTTGATGATCTCGCTGAAGCCATGATTCTTGCGGTCGATCGCGGCAAATCTGGCGACTATTACATCATTTCTGCAGGCGACTTGACCACTAGAGAAATGTTTGAAATCTTCAGCCAAGAAACTGGAATTCCTGTTCCCCGCGAAGCTCCAGAATCGATCGTGCGCCTCGTCGCCAGCGTTCTCGATCCAATCGGCAGAGTCGCCCGTTGGCAACCGCCGATCGACAACGAGCGAGTTCATTATGTTTACGATCGCTGTGTGCGTGTCGATGGCTCCAAAGCAAGACGCGAACTCGGATGGAACCCGCGATCGCCCGAAGCCACCCTAAAGTCACTGGTCAAGGCTTAGCTTCGGAGAGCGCCTGCTCTACTTTTTTCATTTCGTCGGTCTTGCCTTGCTCCTCAAACAGCATCTTGGCGCGGCGAAACGCCTCGATCGCATCCTGGGTGAAATTCCGCGCTCTCAAAGCAAGCCCCATTTGATAATGCGCTGCTGCATTATTCGGATCGAGCTTAATCACCTCGCGAAACGCCATCACAGATCGCATCGTTTCGTTGTTTGCCAGAGCCGCTTCTGCCAGCGCAAACTGCGCTTCGGCTGATTCTCGATCCAAATTCACCGATCGCTGAAACGCGCTTAAAGCGGCGGTATTATCGCCTTTCTCGCGTAGAATCTTGCCAATTTGCAGGTGCAGCTTAGAATTACTTGGATCAATTCGCACCGCTTGATTAAACGCATTCAGCGCCGCTTGTGAGTTGCCTTGATCTAGCAGCGCAATGCCCATTGCAACATGAGAACTCGTCCGCCTTGGATTTAACCGTGTCGCTGCTTGCAGCGCAGTCATCCCCTGCGTTGTTCGTCCCAGTTGCAGCAGCATTAAGCCGATCGATTCCTGCGCCTCGGCGCTGCGGCGATCGAGTCTTGCGGCTTGCTGATACGCTGACAACGCCTGAGAAAACTGTCCCTGACGAGAAAGAACCGTTCCCAACCCTAAAAACGCATTCACGTTGCGCCTGTCTAATTGGGTCGCTTGACGGTAAGCCTCTTCGGCTTCGCTGTCGTTGCCCAGATTTGCCAGGCTGAATCCCAACGCATAGAAAAAATCGGCATTGGTCGATTCCAGCGCCACCGCTTGACGATAAGCTTCCGCCGCTTCTTGAAATCGCCCTTCCTGAGCAAAGGCAAACCCCATTCCAGAGAAAATCCGAGCGTTGCGATTGTCGATCGCCGATGCCCGCTGAAACGCTGCTAGTGCTCCTGACCAATTCCGCGCCTCAACAAACTCGCGTCCCTGTTCTAGCAATTTATCTAACTCATCTGATTGAGCGTAAGCCACCTGAGGTATCGCAACCGACACCAGAATTCCAGCAGCAACGAGCGATCGACGGAGGTGAGATATTGTAGCCATAGTGATCAACAATTACAGAAACTCCAGTTTGAGCGAGATGAAACGATGCTAATGACAACCACCGATACAATACAAGATGTTGCGATCGAATCATACCTCGGTGTCGTTACGGCCGAAGTGGTCTACGGAACGAACGCCCTCAAAGATTTCTTTGCCGGCATCCGTGACATTGTTGGTGGACGTACCGCAGGATATGAGCGCGTCTTTGAACAAGGACAGCAAAACGCCCTCGCAGAACTCCAAAAACGGGCACAAAGTCTAGGCGCAAATGCCGTTGTGGGAATCGAAGTGAATACTGGCACAATCCAACTTGATCAATCCGGCGTTCTTCTTTTAATTACTGCGGTTGGAACTGCTGTGAAAATTCGTTGATTCGGCTCGCGTTCACAAACTGAATTCGATCGCGATCCCCAATGATTTCTCTCTAACGGAGTATCTGTATGGTCTCACTCCCGGTAGAGTGATTTTATTTCTGCAAACCTTATAGTGATGCCAAGAGTAATTTCTTTGCAAATAACTATCTTGTTAGGGGAGACAATTCACAATGGCATATACTAATCGTCCTGTCACTGAAGCGGCTGTTATCCCGGTCGCGGGCGACTATCATGACCGCGTTCGTTGGGGTCCGATTATCTCTGGTTTGATGGTTGCACTGGTATCTCAGTTAATCCTGAGCGCGCTGGGTGCAGCAATTGGCGCAACCTCGATTGCAAACTCCGGTGCGCCCCGGACGGAGGCAGGCGGAGTCGGAACCGCAGTCGGAATTTGGGCAACGATCAGCTTGTTGATTTCGCTGTTTATCGGTAGCTGGGTGATGGCACGCGCTTGTGGTCCGATGAACCGCAGCACCGCATTGCTCAACGGTGCAATTCTTTGGGCAACCACTTTGGCACTGAGCGCTTACCTGTTGGCAAGTGGTGTTACAGGTGCATTTGGTTTGGCAGTTTCGAGCGCAGCAAACGCAGCGGGTGCCGCTCTACCTCAAACAGGTGTTCCGAATGTTGATCCGAACGCTGCAAGACCGAACATTTCTGCTCAAGATGCTCGTAACATTGCAGGCAACACTGCAACCGCAGGCTGGTCGTTCGTGATTGGTTCGTTGCTCGGTTTGGCAGCATCTTTGGCTGGTGCGGCAGTAGGAACCCGCAAGCCCCGCGCAACCACCGCTTACGTTGAGCCGAATCGCGGCATGTAAGATTTGGGTTTGATCGATCGCTCTAAAAACCCCTCACTTTGATTGAGGGGTTTTTTAATTTAAAAAACAAAAGGGATGTTGCTTGAACATCCCTAGAATATAAAACGGGCTAGGAGGGATTCGAACCCCCGACACCGTGGTCCGTAGCCACGTGCTCTAGTCCACTGAGCTACAAGCCCTTATCGGCACTTATTCAATATACAACGATCTGACGCAAATGACAAAACAATCTGAAAAATTGATCGAACTTTCTCATCTCGATGCCACAGGACAAGCACAAATGGTAGATGTCTCGGCAAAAGCGGCAACGGTGAGACAAGCGACTGCGATCGCGCATGTTCGGATGAAACCAGAGACCATGCAGGCGATCGAGTCCGGAGATACACCGAAAGGAGACGTGCTGGGAACCGCGCGAATTGCCGGGATTATGGCGGCAAAACAAACGGCAAATTTAATCCCGCTGTGTCATCCCTTGCCGATTCAAAAAGTGGAAGTCAAGATCACAGCCCAACCAGAGCGACCGGGGTTTGAGATTCAAGCGACGGTAAAGATCAAGGCAGAAACCGGGGTGGAGATGGAAGCGCTGACGGCAGCTTCGATCGCGGCGTTGACTTTGTATGACATGGCAAAAGCGATCGAGAAGTCGATTACGATCGAGCAAATTTATCTTCTCAGCAAGACCGGAGGCAAGTCCGGCGATTACTTCCGAGCAGAAAATTTATAATGCAATAAAAAAGCGCGGCTTTCGTCGCGCTAAATTTGAGATTTTACAAAACAATGAATTATCTCAGGTAGCTTGCTTCTGCTTCCAGCATCCGCAGCAACGCTTGATCACCCCGCGCTTTAGCTGCATCCATGCGGCGCTGCAGGTTTCTTTGTAGGTTTTCGCGATGGACTCTCGCAACTTCTGCTGAATGCAAGCGATTTCTGTTCATAATTGAAATTTCCTAGAGGTTAGCTTTGCTTATCACCATCATTTAATTTTAGCATCGGTCATTTCAAACGGTAGCTTATGCTACTAAAAATTCATACTTTCGACGGACAAATGTTAATCACGCTGCTGACTGACTTCGGACTAAATGATGTCTATGTGGGAGTAATGAAGGGAACGATCGCACAAATCAATCTCCAGATTCAGACGATCGATCTAACCCACCAAGTCCCGCCTCAAGACATTGGAACCGCTCGATTTCACCTAATGAACGCTTATCCTTATTTTCCAAGTGGAACAGTTCATCTTGCCGTCGTTGATCCGGGAGTCGGGAGTCAGCGGCGATCAATTGCGGTTCGGCTCAAATCTGGATTTGTGGTCGCACCGGATAACGGGTTGATTAGCGGTGTTCTGAGTGACGCGATCTCGGCAGTCGAATTGAGCAATCCGCAGTATTGGCGCTCACCAACTCCAAGCACTACGTTTCACGGACGTGATATTTTTGCGCCTATTGCAGCATATTTGGCGAGTGGAGTTCCCTTACACGAGCTAGGCACTGCGATCGATTTAAGTTCGATCGTGCAGTTACCGATTCCGGGTGTGATTGAAACGGAAGCAGGATTGCTCGGCGTGATTCAAGCGATCGATCATTTCGGCAATCTCATCACCAACATTCCAGGAGAGCGGGTACGCGATCGTCCTTGGAGAATTCGCATCAATGAGGCAATCTTTTCAGGAAAGACGACTTATGCTGATGCTGCAATCGGTGAGGTTATTGGATTGATTGGCAGTCATCGTTGGGTTGAGATTGCCATGAATCGCGGCAATGCTCAGAATTATTTGAAGCTAGCGGTTGGAGATACGATCATGGTGCTCTCTAGCTGAAACCAATTTTCAATCAGTTTCGATCTTCTCTAGCAAAAGAAGTCTGTGAGCCTCGATAAAATAAAGTTATCTCGCAAAAGGAGCGATGCTGTATGACGCAAATCCAAGCCCAGAAAACGCTCTATCAGCAGGATTTAGTCGCTTGGTTAGACGATACGGTAATCAAGCTGAAACAACGACACTTTGAAGAGATAGACATCGACAGCTTGATTGAGGAGATTGAAGGCTTGGCAGGGCGCGATCGACGGGAGCTAAAAAACCGTCTGGAAGTATTACTCAATCATCTCCTCAAACGCCTCTATGTTTATTCTCCCGATGACTATCGGGGTTGGGAATTAACCATTCGCGAACAGCGAAAGCAACTGAAACTCTTATTGGAACAATCACCAAGCTTGCGAAAATATTTAATTGCAGCATTTCCTGACGCTTGGAAGTCGGCTCTATTAGACCTGCGAGAAGACTATCCGAAAACTCAATTTCCTGATGAGTGGCAATATAGCAGCGAAATCGATGTTCTTCTGCATGATAAATTCTGGGACAGTCATGACTGATTGAATTTGCGATCGTAGTCGCTCGCAGAAGCGTCAGGGTTGTCCGATCGTTCTCACCAGCGGCTCAAACACAGGCACCAAATCCGCTCGACTCACGACTAAAGTGGGAAACGATCGCGTACTGTAATCCTTGCCGACTTCTAGCGGAAAAATCGGAGATGATTCCAAGGGATGCCAAACCGCGCCTGCTGCTTGTACGATCGCCCAAACTGCGGCAATATCCCAAATCTTCGGAGTTGCTTCTACGCCGCCCATCGTCGCGCCTGCCGCGACTGTAAGTAAGTTATAGGTCGCAACCCCTAGCATCCGAATCTTTGCTGGAAATGGATTTTTCAGCACTGAGGTACTGCGGGCACAGAGATTAAAAAAGTGATTGCGGGTGAGAGCTTCTTGGCTTGCGTGAATTGGTTTGTCATTGAGAAATGCCCCCGACGGTAAATCTAACCCCGATTCGCTGCACCAATATCCATGAAACGATTGGTTCAACGGCGGCAGATGCACATAGCCGAAGACTGGGGTGCCTTGATAGAGAAGCGCGATCGAAATCCCCCAGAGCGGCAAGCCTCGCGCAAAATTCGTCGTCCCATCTAACGGATCGATAATCCAGCACCACTCACGATCGGGAAAACAATGCTCCGCTTCTTCACTTAAAACACCGTGATTGGGAAACTTTTGCGAGATTGCCGCCCGAATTTGCTCATCTGCCCAGCGATCGGACTGTGTAACAAGGCTTCCGTCTGCTTTTTCCGCCGCCTGCACCTGTCCAAAATCTTTCAGCAGTTGCACCCCAACTTTATGGGTGAGCGTTTCTGAAAAGGTTTTGATTTCTAAAAAATTCATGCTCCTGCCTCTAAAATTTGCGCTGCTGTTAATTGCAGGTTTGGAAACGTGGGGGAGACGAGACGATCGTTGTTTCTAAATTCTTTCGTTTGATAGCGATCGTTCTGTAGCGTTAGCACAAGTACCACAGCTCGATTGGGGTCAATCAGCCAATACTCAGAAATTCCTCGCGCCGCGTACTCCCTGGGCTTCTCAATGTAATCGCGGTTATAGTTGTCGCTTCCAGGCTCCCCTGGCGAAACGACTTCGATCACAAGCAAAGGAGCAGGCATTGTAGCCGACAGAAATAACTGAGCAGTTTGATTCATGGCATCACGCGATGCTTCGGAATGAATCATTAAATCTGGATCGCGTGCAGTCACTCTCGACGAACTCCCTGCAATCAAATGTTTGATGCCAATTCGTGATACTGGAATTCCGAGCTGTAGAAAGTATCCGATCAAGAAAACGGCGATCGCGGTATTAATTGGCTTTTCTGCGCCCATCTCTACCAGCACCCCATCAACCAATTCATAGCGGGTGTCAGTTCCATCATCGTAATCAAGATACTCCTCGATCGTCTGAAATGGGGGTTTTGCTTGAGTCATTAATCCAACTCACCTTGCAAAATCGTTGAAATTGCAGCTTTTGTATTATTGCGGAACGCTTTGACATCCACGCGGTTGAGCAATCCGACTGCAACGAGCATCCCGATCGCTTGTAATCCGAATACCACCGCATACGATAGCGTCAAATTCGAGAAAATCGCTTTGCCCACATCTAAAGCGCCACCACCGAAAATCGTTGCTAATGCTCTCGCCAACGCTTGTGCTAATCCCCATGCCCCGATAAATGTCCCTGCGGTTTCAACCGCCGTTAGATCGAGCATTAAGCTAATCGCGCCCGTGGTTGTGACGCCCGATGCTAAACCAAACAGGAATAATCCACTTTGTAAAAGTTTGGGGTTCGCGGTAAAGCCTGTGAAGATGATAAAGATCATGCAGGCTGCAACGAGAACACATCCGAGTTTGGCGGTTCTAGTTTTTCCGAGGCGAGGCACGATCGCAAATCCGGCGCTACTAATTCCAATCAAGGTGCCCATGCCCCAAAAGGCGTTTAGGCGAGTCGTTTCTGCAACCGACATTCCAAACACTTGTCCGCCGTAAGACTCCATTACCGCATCTTGCATAAACAAACTAATCGTCATGAACAGCAAGAAGGCGAAAAATAATCCCGTTTGCGGTGAAGCCGTTAACACTCGAATCGCTCGGCTTAAGGTAATTTGATCCTCGCGATCGAAGGTCGTCCGTGTACTAAACCGCGAATACTTCTTTTCAACTCCAAGCGTTGCTAGCACACACAGCCCACAGACAATACTTGGAATGATTACAAACACACGATCGACCGCCGGACGCAACGCTGCTAAATTCGCAGTTCCTTCGGCTGGTAACAATCGAGAGGTGACGATCGCCCCGATCACAATTCCCACCATCAGCATCGACCAAACAATTCCGACCAATTTTGATCGTTCTTCTTCTTCGCTCACATCGACCAATAGCGCCGCAAACGGAGTCGATCCGGCGCTCAAAGTCAACCCGTACAGCGCAAAGACTAGCCCTAATACGCCGATCCAAATCTGTGTTTGTAGACTCCATCCAACCGTCTGCAAACTCGCGCCCACTTGCCACATCACCTGAACCGCTAAAAACGCAGTCAGCGAAAACAGCACCGACGCGATCCACACATAACCCGTCCGGTGATAGCCTGCGATCGGCTTTGCATCCGACATCTGCCCAAACCACAATCGAGCGGGAGCCATGAATTGATGCACCGCGATCGCGCCTGCTGCGATCGTTGCCGGAATTGCCAATTCTTTAATCATGATGCGATTTAGCACACCAAGCGTTAACACCGACATCATGCCCAACCCCATCTGATACAGACCGAGTTGGAACATCGTCAAAAGCTTGATTCTGGGCGGTTGCGTGATCATAGTTTGGAACTCAGAATAGCGGTTTAGGGTTTCTATGGCGATCGTAAACGAAGTAAAGGTAGGGAGAATCGAGCAATTGCAAATTCAGATCGACCAATAAAAAGCGATCGCGCAGTGCTGCACGATCGCATCTTAGCAAAGGCAATCTTGACTTAGGGCGCTAACGCATTGCCGCGAATCAGGCTGCCGATCGTTTTCGCCGTGATCTTCAGTTGCACCAGCGGATTTGCCGGGACAACCGTTTTGTAAAGGTAGCTATCGAAGGTGAGCTTTTGCACATCGATATCCGAACACATTTCGACAAAGGCTTCGCGGGTTGCATCGGTTCGGTAGAATACCGTTTGCAAAATGTCCAGCACTTTGTAGGTGAGTCCGTACTTCTTATCCCAACGCTTCAGATACACTTTCAAATCTGCTTCCGTGGGAATGCGACGACCGTTTTCAGAAAATTCGACGATCGTTTCTGCACACATCCGCGCCGATTTCGCAGCGAAGTAAATGCCTTCACCCGAAGATTTGGTCACGGTTCCGGCTGCATCTCCAACCAAGGCAACGCGACCAACCACACGGCGCGGTCTCGGATGCTCTGGAATCGGATGTGCTTCAACCCGAATGATCTTTCCGCCTCTGAGTTTTTTCGCGGCTCTTGCCCGAATTCCAGCCTGTAGCTTTTTGATGTCTGCTTTGTTCGGAGCCATCGTTCCGGTTCCCACCGCAACGTGGTTGTACTTCGGAAACACCCAAGCGTAGAAATCGGTGGAAACATCGTCGCCCACGTACATCTCAGCGAGGTCTTCGTAGTACGCCATCTTGTCATCAGGCAGCATGATCCGCTCTTGGAAGGCGATCGCATAGTTGTAATCCCCGGCATCGATCGCTTTTGCCACTCGCGAGTTTGCGCCATCTGCACCAATGACCAGATCGACTTCGAGCGTTGCGGCTTTTCCTTCCAAGCTGCCATCCGAGTGATCGGCATAGTGCAGCGTGTAGGAACCGTTTGCACTGGTGGGCAATTCCAGCTTGTGCATCGTGCCATTAATCAACTTTGCGCCGAGGGAGACGGCACGATCGCGCAGAAAGCCATCTAGGACTTCGCGGCGACACATTCCGATATATTCGTCGTCTTTTAACGTGCTACCGATACTAACTTCGACATTCGAGGGGGAAATCATTTTCATCTTTCGCACTTTGCGATCGATGATGTTTTCGGGCAAGTCAAATTCCGACACCATACAGAGGGGGATTGCCCCACCACAGGGTTTAACGTTGTCTAACTTGCGCTCAATAAGATAGGTTTCAATACCCGCTTTTGCTAAGGTCTCTGCTGCGGAAGAACCAGCAGGACCACCGCCTACAACTGCAACCCGGAGTGTCAAAGGTTTTCTCCCAATTTCTTTAAAGCTACGAAAGCCATCGTATCACGCGGCTTTTGCCCTTCTGTTACGGACTACGGCAACTTGAAACACAGCTTAACAATTTAATTATTTTGTCGTAATAAATTAGCGATCGCCAAGACAGAAATAGAAGACGCTCGATGATGTCATTTGAAGAATCGAAGTCACGATCGCGCTTATTTCTGCTGCGATACGAACGTATTGCGCTCCCAAAATACTCCGTCTGACCAGCCTTGAATCCGACGATCGTTCTCCGCCAGTTCCAATCGCCGCTCCGTTAACAGACAGTATTCTTCGTTTAAATCGATGCCGAGATAACAGCGATCGAGCTTCTTCGCCACCACCGAAGTCGTCCCACTGCCGACAAACGGATCAAAGACAAAATCTCCCGGATTCGAGCTTGCCAAAATCAGCTTGGCGAGCAGTTTTTCGCTTTTTTGAGTGGGATGTTCTGTATTCTCAGGCATCGACCAGAACGGGATCGTGATATCTGACCAAAAGTTTGATGGATGCGTATCGCGGAAATTCCCCTGCTCGGTCGATTCCCAATCTTTCGGCGTTTTTTCGATCGTCCGATAGGGTGCCAGCACTCGTCGCCGCAATTTCACGGCATCTAAGTTAAAGGTGTACTGATTTGAGACGGTACAGAACCAAATATCTTCGCTCGAATTCTTCCAGTTCGCTTTTGCGCCTCGTCCTTTCTCACGCTCCCAAGTAATCCGATTGTGAACCGTGAAATGAGCGGAAGCCGCCGTGTAAATCGAAGCCGAAGACAGCCAATCACCGCAGATATAAAGGGAGGCTGTCGGTTTGAGCAATGGCTTAAAGGCAACGATCGCAGCCTCTAGCCAAGCCGTATACGCTTCGACTGAGCGACGTTCAAATCTCAACCCGTTGAAATTCTTTGACAAGTTGTAGGGCGGATCGAGGATTAAAAGATCCACAAATCTATCGGGTAGCAGAGCGGAAATCGCTAAGCTATCTGCTTGAATAGTCCCTATTGGTGGGTTGGTAGAAAGCTCAGCGATCGAAATCAGCCTTGATCTCAGGCGTTGTCGGTCGAGGTCGCTTAATTCAACACTACGATTTCTGCTGGCTTTGGATTTTTTCACGGGCGCGATCGAACAGAGTCTAAAGTTTTATAGTTTTATAAGGTTTCGTAATTGCACAGTTGTGTTTAATAAGCTTAGATGCACACTGTCAACTTTTATGAAGAAACTATGAAGTAAAGATTAGGTTTTGGAAAAGCTCTTAGAAAAGATCTAAAAGTTAACAGATAAAGGGAGCGAGACGAGCAAAATTTCTTAGGAGAAAAATCTTCAACAAACTTAAAAGCCTGAGACAACATCACGGATCGACACAGATATTTTATAAAAATCGCAGAATTGAGCCATTAAAGCTTTCGCAAGTAAAAATTCTCTCCGTGATCTTGTGCGATTACTGTGCAATTACTTAAGTATCATTTCAATTCTATAAAACCGCGATAAGACTACCGTATAAACACTGGAATTATCTTGCTAGATCAATTAAGATACTGTGAAGGAAGTGAATAAGATAAATGCTTTATCTTCATCGGTTGCTGCAAATGAGGACGTTCTCAAGGATGGCACTGACAGCAACTCTGGCTTTAGGTGCATCGCTCTCACTGGCAAAATTTGCTCAGGCTGAAGTTATTACGATCGCAAGGAGTGTAGAAGCGCCATCCGCTGGGAAAGCGCTGCATCCCGCTTTCCACCCTGATTTTCAGCCTATCACTAAATTAATAGATTCAACCTTCGATCCCGAACCGAATGCTCCGCCCAGTAGCACTGGAGGATCTGGTACTCGTTAATTCAGCTTCTTTATTTATGACCATTTGCTAGATGTCCGTAGTTCAGAAAGTTGGACTACGGATTTTTATGCGATTCTGAAGAGTGCAGTTTCCAAAAGAACGCAATGAGTCAGTCTTATCCAGATATCGATATTGCGGCTTTTATTGATCATTCCTTGCTCACACCGATCGCGACTCCTATTCAAGTCGAGCAGTGGTGCGAGGAAGCCGATCGCTATCACTTCGCCTCCGTGTGCGTCCTTCCAATTCACGTCAAGCAAGCGACAAACCTGCTGCATACCAAGCAGCCTAAAGTCACGACGGTAATTGGATTTCCCTTAGGGGCAAACACCTCGATCATCAAGCGCTATGAGGCAGAAGAAGCCGTCGAAAACGGCGCGACAGAACTAGATATCGTGATTAATCTCAGTTGGTTAAAGTCTGGTAATCTCGATGCCCTTTATCGAGAGATTGCAGAGATTCGGGAATCCACCGGCTGTCCGATCAAAGCCATCTTGGAAATGTCACTTTTGACCGAAGCGGAAAAACGCACTGCTGCCCAGATGTGCATGGATGCTGGAGCCGCCTTTCTCAAAACCAGTACAGGCTGGAACGGAGGAGCGACTGTCGCAGATGTCCGCCTTTTGAAAGAAATCGCTCAGGATCGGGTCGGAATTAAGGCTTCTGGGGGAATCCGCACTGTTGAACAGGCTTTAGATTTGATTGTGGCGGGAGCGACACGGCTTGGAACATCCAGAGGTGTCGAGTTACTGCGTCAGCGCGATACCCTAGAAAAGACCCCCAATGAATCTGGTTCATGAGCCGAACTTACAAAGCGATCGGAATCAATCTTAAAGCGATGCCCTTGGGAGAGGCAGATCGAATCGTCACGATTTTGACGAAGGAATTCGGATTGCTTAGAGCCGTAGCGATGGGGGCGCGTAAGCAAAATTCTAAACTGGGGGGGCGCAGTGGCTTGTTTGTTGTGAACGAACTGCTGATGGCAAAAGGACGATCGCTCGACAAAATCACGCAAGCCGAAACGCTGGAGTCTTATCCAGGCTTGGGGCGCAACCTGAAGAAACTGACCGCAGGGCAATATTTAGCCGAACTCACCCTTCAGCAAGCCCTCAGCGAACAGCCCCAAGAAGAACTCTTCTATCTATTAAATGAGCACCTAGCCCGAATCGAGCAATGCACGGATGATGAAGTGCTGCCTCGGTTAATTCACGCCGTTTTTCAGCTTTTGGTGGTGGCTGGAGTCGCGCCTCAAGTGCATCAGTGCAGCGTCACCGGAGCCACGATCGAGCCGGATTTGAGCAGTTCTGAGCCGCAAGCTGGATTTAGCAGTGCGATCGGCGGAGTGGTCAAGCTCGAAGAACTCGATCGCCTGATCCAAGAACAGTCCCCGCAGTACCGAGTCCAGTCACCTGTGGGAGAATATCGGGTGGCAGGATCAAGCGTTTCGACTTCCCCTCGAAAATTCCACGCTGCTTTGAGTGTGCCACTCTACCCCCCCGAACTTGCCGCGCTTCAGCATCTCCCCCAGGCTGAACCACCTGCGCCAGACCAACATTCCACCGCCGTCTGGCTCACTCTCGAAAAGTTGCTTCGTCAGTACGCGCAGTATCACTTCGATCAACCGATTCGATCTGCTGCCCTGATTGAAAGCTGTTTTGCAACCGACTCGATGCCTTAAACCATGATGCGACCCTCCCCAACCGACTACGTTTTGATGTCCGCGCTCGATCACGATTCAGCCCGCCTGAATTCTCATCCTGAGCCGTTTCGCTCTCAGCCGCCGAGCCGCTCGATCGAGCCGCGATTGATGCCAAAAGAGAATACATTCCCCGATTTTGATGGCGAGGTTTCTGAAAATGGGAAGGTAGTATCGCCAGATCAACCCGTACCAGAACCGCCTGAAGAGCCAGAACGAGGATTTGCACCCGTCCTGAGAAACCGTAATTTTCTTACGCTCTGGTCGGGTCAGGTATTCTCGCAGTTGTCGGATAAGGTCTATCTGGTGCTGATGATTGCTTTGATTGCGAGTCGCTTTCAGTCGGAGGGGCAGACGATTAGCGGTTGGGTATCCTCGATTATGATCGCATTCACAATTCCGGCGATTTTATTTGGTTCGATCGCGGGGGTCTATGTTGATCGCTGGTCGAAAAAAGGCGTTTTAGTCTCGACCAATCTACTGCGCGGGGCGCTAGTATTTGCGCTGCCGGTTATGCTTTGGCTGACTAAAGGCTGGACAACATTCAAAGACTTACCGGTTGGGTTCTGTCTGCTCTTAGTCGTGACCTTCTTGGTTTCGACGCTGACGCAGTTTTTCGCACCCGCAGAACAATCCATCATGCCGCTTGTCGTGGAGAAACGACATCTGCTTTCAGCAAACTCGCTCTACACCACGACTGCAATGGCTTCGGTGATTATCGGATTCGCGGTGGGTGAACCGTTGTTGGCGCTGGCGGATACGATCGCCAGTCGATTTGGTGGCAGTACAGATTTCGGTAAAGAGCTACTGGTTGGCGGCGGATATGTGATTGCAGGAGTCCTCTTGCTGCTGATGCGAACCGGAGAGAAGCCACAAGAGGTTGCACCGGAAGATCAGCCGCACGTTTGGGAAGATATTAAAGATGGGTTGAGCTTTCTTGGTAAACACGCTCATGTGCGCGGCGCGTTGATTCAGCTTGTGATTCTGTTTTCGATTTTCGCGGCACTCGCAGTTTTGGCAGTGCGACTAGCGGAAGTGATGCCCGAAATTAAGTCTTCACAGTTTGGGTTTCTCTTGGCAGCAGGCGGTGTCGGCATGGCGGCGGGAGCGGCATTGCTGGGGAGTTTTGGACAGCGTTTTGCTCATGCAAGACTGGGAACGATCGGGTCGATCGGCATGGCATCCTGTCTGGTTGGAATTGGCTTTTTCTACAGCCATCTTTGGATTACCCTCGGATTGCTGGTGGCGCTGGGAGCCTTTGCCGCATTGATTGGAATTCCGATGCAAACCACAATTCAGCAAGAAACACCCGAAGATATGCGAGGTAAAGTCTTTGGTCTGCAAAACAATGCCGTTAACATTGCGTTGTCGTTGCCGCTGGTTTTAGCGGGCGTATCTGAAACGATCTTTGGGTTGAGAATTGTGTTTCTGGCGCTTGCTGCCTTGACGATCGCGGGCGGATCGCTAACCTGGTATATTGCACATACGAATGATAATAACCAGGAATAAGAGCTTAGGAACCAGAGACGTGTTGTTTCTACGACCTTGAGCCTCACATCACCCTTAGTCTCTATTACTAAACTCAAATGCACATCGCTTGGCTTGGCAAGAAAACACCGTTTTGCGGCAATGTTACCTACAGTCGAGAAGTTACGAATGCTCTGTTAGATCGAGGACATCAAGTTAGCTTCTTCCACTTTGCTCAGGAAGAAGGGGTTCCCGATAACTTTCCCGATCTCAGAGAAATTCAGATTCCGTTTTTATATAAATCGCAAATCTACACGATCCCGACGCTAAAATCCGCCAAAGTTCTCGAACAAGCGCTTAAAAATCTATCGCCAAAGCCCGATTTGGTTCACGCATCGCTGACACTATCGCCGCTTGACTTTATGCTGCCGGAGATTTGTCAGACGTTGAACCTTCCTTTAGTTGCAACGTTTCATCCCGCATTCGATCGCAAACTTCGCAATCTCACCTCTGGGACTCAGCATTTGATGTACCAGCTTTATGCACCCTCTTTGGCGAAGTACGATCGTGTGATTATTTTCTCCAGAATCCAGCGAGATTTACTCATCAAACTGGGTGTTCCAGCAGAAAAGATCGCGGTGATTCCAAACGGAGTGGATATTGAAAAATACTCACCGGGAGCATCGTCGTTTAAAGCCAGGGTGGGTGCAAAACGGTTGTTTTTGTATCAAGGTCGAATCGCACCCGAAAAGAATGTTGAATCCCTCTTAAAAGCTTGGAAGCAGGCGAATATGGGTGAGGATTGCAAGCTGGTGATTGTGGGTAATCATGGAACTTTAGCGGCTTCGCTGATTCCGTTTTACGGCGAGGAACACGGGATTAAATGGCTAGGATTTTTGGCGGATGAGCGCGATCGCATTAACATCTTGCGCGATACGGATGTGTTTATCTTGCCGTCGCTCGTCGAAGGCTTATCGCTGTCTCTTCTAGAAGCAATGGCGTGTGGAGTCGCGTGTGTGGCGACTGATGCGGGGGCAGATGGTGAAGTCTTAGAAGACGAGGCGGGAATTGTTCTAGAAACGCAGCGCGTCACGTCACAATTGAGAGCATTACTTCCTCAACTGCGAGATCACGCAAGCTGGACAACGATGTTGGGGCAGAAGGCGAGACAGCGAGTAGAAGAGCGCTACACGCTGAGCAACAATATTTCTCAAGTCGAAGCGTTGTACGAAGACTTGCTAGAGAAACATCGACACCGCCGCCGAGTGCCATTTTTGAATAAAGTTCCGTCACTTTGGAGATCGATCGATTTACCCCAGGGGCGTTATCCGGCTGCGATTGATCTACCGCTTGATATTTAATTTAGGAAGTTTAGCGATTGTAAAGTGAGAAGAAAAGCTTCACATTTCTTCTCATCAATATTGGAGTTTTCACGAAGTTCTTCACCTTTTGAGGGAGTTATTCAGATTGCTCTGTAGGTGAAATTTAAAGCAGTCAGCAATGAAGTAGTTCCCTAAATTCCTCACAAATAGGGAGCTATTCACGCTTAGAACAGTTTTGATTTAACCGTTTTTTGAAGCAATTAGAAATAGAAATTAGGGAAAAACGATGAACTGGTTTATTTCTTTTGAACAACTTGGAGATTTGGCAATGGCTCGACCCGATCCTCCTTATTTTTTGCTATTTGTCGGCTTTTTTATCGCTGTGACTAGCGCAATTCCATTTGTCGCTTTGGTTAGGGAACGCATTGATTATTGGTCTAAACATTTCTCTGCGAGTGACCTACCCTTCAGAGGAGCGGTGCAAATTATCCTGCCGCTGACCGGCATGATGAGTGGAATCTACATCCTCACTGCTTCTGGATTGGAAGTGCTTGGAGTTCCAGTTCTGCCTGCTTTATTTTTCTCTCTGCTGTTTATCCTGCTGCTGAGCTATTTGACATGGTTACAGTTGGGCAGACTGTTAAGCCAGAGAGCGGTTAGCCATTATCTGCATGAGAATCAAGATTTTCCCAATCACGATCGAGGAGTTTCTTCGGCGGCTAGATAGCGCTCTGTCAACACCAGGAGATCGACCCAATTCTGGGGGATCTAAAGCAGTCAGGAGCGGTTCGATGTTTCTGACTGCTTTTTGCAGCGATGGTGCAAGATCTTGCTTAGTAAAGCAACATTTGCTGCAATTACTCTTCTTTCTCAGGTTTCAATAGCGGGAAAGCGATCACATCACGGATACTAGCTGAATCGGTTAACAGCATTACCAGGCGATCGATCCCAATTCCCAAGCCTCCGGTCGGCGGCATTCCGTACTCTAACGCGGTCAAGAAGTCCTCATCGACACCATGCGCTTCGAGGTCTCCGGCTGCTTTTCGCGCTGCTTGCGCTTCCAAGCGATCGCGCTGATCCAATGGATCAGTTAACTCCGAGAAACTATTCGCGGTTTCGCGCCCGACGATGAACAATTCAAAGCGTTCGACCAGTCCGGGCTGCGATCGGTGTGGTTTTGCCAAGGGTGAAATCTCAACCGGATAATCAAGAATAAAGGTCGGTTGAATTAGCGTAGTTTCGACGGTTTGCTCAAAGGCTTCGTTGAGGAGTTTACCGATCGACGAGCAATCCTCAATGTCGCGAATTCCTGCTTTTTTCGCCGCTGCTTTCGCGTCTTCTAACGACGTGAATTGAGCAAAATCAATCCCGGTTTTTTCCTGCACAATTTCGTGCATGGTGATTCGCCGCCAAGGGGGAGTGAGATCAATTTCTTCGCCTTGATAATTAATTTTGAGCGTTCCAATCACCTTCTGTGCCACGGTGGTAATGATTGCTTCAGTAAGATTCATCATGTCGTGGTAATCAGCGTAGGCTTGGTAAACCTCAATCGACGTAAACTCAGGATTGTGTCGCGTCGAAATGCCTTCGTTTCTGAAAATTCGACCCAGTTCAAACACTTTCTCAAAGCCGCCCACAATCAGCCGCTTTAGATGCAATTCAGTGGCGATTCGCAGATAAAGCTGCATATCCATGGTGTTGTGATACGTGATAAACGGGCGGGCATCTGCCCCACCGGCTTCACTCATCAACACAGGTGTTTCAATTTCGATAAAGCCTTGCTCATCCAAATAGCGGCGAATGCCTGCGGTAATTAATGCCCGCTTACGAAACGTATCGCGCACTTCTGGATTCACAATCAAATCCACATAGCGCTGACGATACCGCTTTGCCACATCGGTCAATCCATGCCACTTATCTGGCAATGGCAACAGCGATTTGGTCAGCATCATGTAATCTTTCACATACACCGACAATTCGCCTTTTTCGGTGCGCTTAATCGTGCCTCGCACTCCCAGAAAATCGCCTGCATCCGTTAGCTGTTTGAGTTGATTAAATGCCTCTGGATTATCTGGCATGAATGCTTGAATTCGGCTTTTTTCTAGATAAAGCTGAATCGTTCCGGTCTCGTCTTGCAGCGTGAAAAACGCCAGTTTTCCAAAGACACGACGCGTCATAATTCTGCCCGCGATCGCAACCTCGATCGAATCTTCTTCGCCACTTGGCAACTCAGCAAACTTTTCCTGCAACTGTGCCGCCGCGTGGGTTGTTTCCCACCGATACGCATAGGGATTGATTCCCAACTGCTTGAGTTGTTCTACTTTCTCGATTCGAGTTTGGCGAAGTTCGTCTGACATGAGTAGGGCGTGAAAGAATGCAGTCTCTCATTATAGGGGGGTTTGCCGAATTACCACGCGGATGATCTCGATTCACTCGACACGCTAAGATAGGTTTTGGTCTTATCACGCCACATAGGGATGCTACTGTGCTGAAAAGCCTGATTGCTGACTTCAAAATTATTTTCGATCGTGACCCCGCTGCCCGCAATTGGTTAGAGGTACTGTTCTGCTATCCGGGGTTACAAGCCTTGATGCTGCATCGGATCGCCCATTGGCTATACAAAGTGGGCGTACCCTTTGTGCCGAGATTAATTTCACAGATTGGACGATTTTTTACGGGAATTGAGATTCACCCTGGAGCCACGATCGGTCAAAGCGTCTTTATCGATCACGGAATGGGTGTCGTGATCGGTGAAACAGCGATCGTCGGAGATTACGCACTGATTTATCAAGGGGTGACGCTGGGCGGAACCGGAAAAGAATGCGGCAAACGACATCCAACCCTCGGAGAAAACGTGGTCGTGGGTGCAGGCGCAAAAGTGCTGGGAAACATCCAGCTTGGCAACAATGTGCGAATCGGGGCGGGATCAGTGGTGCTGCGGGATGTTCCCTCGGATTGCACGGTTGTGGGCGTTCCGGGGCGGATTGTGTATCGTGCCGGAGAGCGAGTTGAGCCACTGGAACATGGGCGCTTACCGGACTCCGAAGCGCAAGTGATTCGGGCCTTGGTCGATCGCATTGAGACTTTAGAGCAGCAGATCCAAAGCCTGCATACTCGTGAATCATTAGCTGCGTGTTATGCAATGCCTGCAGTCGAGCCGAAGCCCGAATCCGTAAATGAAGGAGAAGCCTGTCGATTGCGAGATCGCGTGATCGATGAGTTCCTCGACGGTGCTGGAATTTAGTGCTGGAATTTAACTTTCAGGAACACGCCTCTAGGGAGAGGAAACTGTTTCTCAAGCTACGAACATAAGTGAAGAGCATCTGTGGAATTTCCCCGAATCATGCTCTTCATTTTTGTAGAAATAGGATAGGTTTCATGTTTAGAAAGTATTACATCGTAGCAATTTCTGCGATCGTGGGATTGTGTTTCGCGATCGGGGGTTCGTTCTTTTCGCAGGTTAATGCTCAACAGTCGCCGCGTATCCCTACCGTCAACACCAATCAAGCCAACGCGGTTGATCTTGCATTTGTTAACGAAGCCGCGCAATTTGGACTAGCTAACATCATGTTGGGTGAGATGGCGCTGCAGAAATCAACCAATCCGTCAGTGCAAAAGTTTGCACAAGCTGAGATTGCAGAGCAACAAAATGTGAAACAACAGTTAACGCGCATTGCTCCTCAGCTCCAGGTAACGCTGCCGACCGCTCCAGGCCCGAAGTATCAAGCACTTATGCAACGGTTTTCGCAATTGTCAGGAACGCAGTTTGATACTGCTTATCTCGATGAAGGTGGTATCAATGCTCACTTAGAGGCGGCATCTCTCTATCAGCGCGAAGCAGCATTTGGGCGCAATCCGAGTTTGCTCACCGTAGCAAATCAAGGATTACCAATCATCAATCAGCATTTTACGATCGCGAGCAGTCTAACAAGCTATCGCTTTGCTCAAGTGCCACGGCGCTACAACGAAGCCTCAGCGCCCACAGCACCCAGCGCTCAATAAGCACAACTGAAGCAATCACTTTAAGCCCGATGCTTGAGAACTCGAACTCAGGGTCGGGTTTTATAGTACAATTTTTCTAGTTTGAATTTAATTTCCTGTTACATAATGCAGGTGCAAGCTTACTTTTTCTAGAACGATGGCAAACTATCAGCAGATTGAGTATCGCATCGGTAAAGATGGCAAAGTTACAGAAACGGTGCTAAACGGATCAGGTGAAAGTTGTACCCTGGCAACTGAAGATTTAGAACGATCGCTGGGTTCGATCGAGGCGCGGGAGTTGTTGCCCGAATATCACGACAGCGAGGACAATCTTTTAATGGTTGAGCAATTAATAGTTGAACAATCCCAAACCATTCAGCAGGAGTAATCGCATGGATCTCGTGCTGGATGGTTTGTTGTTTGCGGCGATCGGGTGGGGTGCGCTGTATTGGCGAAAAGCTACCTCCGAGTTGCGATCGGACATTGATGCTCTAAAGCAAACACAAGCTGATTTAGAACAAAAACGAGAAACCGCTATTTCAGATTGGCAAACGAGCCAGCGAGAAAAAGCAGCTTTAGAAGCTCAAATCGAGGAATT
Source organism: Leptolyngbya sp. AS-A5 (assembly GCF_039962495.1). Taxonomy (NCBI): domain Bacteria; kingdom Bacillati; phylum Cyanobacteriota; class Cyanophyceae; order Leptolyngbyales; family Leptolyngbyaceae; genus Leptolyngbya; species Leptolyngbya sp. AS-A5. Next base: position 251,623 of record NZ_JAMPLL010000005.1, read on the forward strand.
GAAGCAGCAGTGTGTGAGATTGCGATCGCAGCTAGAAATACAATCCGTTCAAACACAGCAAGATTCTAAAACGAAAGCTTTTGAGCAAATTCAATCTCTGTTAACACAGTATCCCAGTGTGCGACAAATAACAGAGACAAAGCCAGATTTACCTGCTCGGAACTTAGTTGGAATGTTCACTGCACTCGATAACTTAATTCAGTTTTGGGGCTATCAAACGATCGGCAAACCTTGGGAGCAAGTCGAGTTTGATCCACAACTGCATCAGGGCGATGTTGCTGATTTAGCACCAGGAGAACTGGTGTATGTGAGATTTGTGGGCTATCGATCGAGCAATCAAATCTTAGTTCCTGCTAAAGTCAGCCGAACTTTACCTGCTGGAGCAACATCATGACCGCAGTTGCGATCGATTTTGGCACCAGTAACACTGTGGTTAGTGTGTTGGAACCTGATACACAGGCTCCGATGACATTGAGGGTTCCTGAGATTTCTCGATGGTTCAATGATGTTGCCGTTGTACCTAGTTTGGTGTTTGTGCAAGGGCAAGGAGAGTTTGTGGTTGGGGAGCCTGTGCGATCGCAGCGTCTCGGATTAACGCAGCCTCAGCGATTCTTCCGCTCGTTTAAGCGAGATTTAACGGCAGATTTTCAGCCTCCAGCCAGAACATTAGATGGACAGGTTTATGATGCGGAGGCGATCGCGGTTCAATTCCTGAGTGAGATTTGGCAAGCGATTAAAGCCGCACAGATTCAACCTTCATTGCTAATTTTCACAGTTCCGGTCGGAGCATTTGAAAGATATCTCAATTGGTTTCAGGATGTTGCACTGAAGTTTGGTTTTCCTGATGTGAAGTTCGTTGATGAATCAACTGCCGCAGCATTAGGATATGCAGTCGATCGACCCGGATCAACAGTGCTAGTCGCTGATTTTGGCGGCGGAACATTAGATTTAAGCTTGGTGAGAACTTCAACGATGGCGAGCGGTCAGAAAGTTTTACAGGCTGAAGTGTTAGCAAAATCAGATGCTTACATTGGGGGTGAAGACCTCGATCGCTGGATTGTCGAACACTATCTGCAACAAATGAATACCACGCGAGAGGCAATCGGTGAGATGGGTTGGCAGAATGTGTTGTCGATCGCAGAACAGTTAAAAATTCGGCTATCCAGTGCAGAGGAAGCAAAAGAAAGCTGGTTTGATGAGGAGAATTTTATCTATCACGATTTGATATTGACGCGATCGCAGTTTGAAGACCTGCTAGAAGCTCGGCAACTCTTGGAGCAAGTGCGACAAGCGATCGATGAAACCTTGCAGTTAGGTCTGCGTAAAGGGGTTCAGAAGTCCGACATCGAACAAGTGTTATTGGTCGGTGGAAGCTGTCAGATTCGAGCCATTCAGCAATTGTTTATGTCATATTTCGGACGGCAAAGAGTTCAGGTACACAAACCCTTTGAAGCTGTAGCGCATGGGGCATTAGCACTTACACAGATTGCTGGACTCGAAGACTATCTGCGACATGGTTATGCGATTCGATTGTGGGAGCCTTATTCTCGATCGTATACCTACTTTCCTTTGTTTGAACCTGGCACAAAGTACCCTTGCAAACGCGAAGAGCCTTTAACCTTGCAGGCTGCGTTAGAAGGACAAACTGAGATTCGATTAGACATTGGTGAAGTAGCGCAAGTGACCGAAGCAGAAGTAACCTATGATGCTCAGGGACGAATGAGCAGTACACCGTTGCGTCCCCAGGAAACTTATCGATCACTTGCTCACGATCGCAATCAAATCTGTGTTGCCCGACTTGATCCACCCGGAAAACTTGGAGTCGATCGAATCTCTGTGGAATTGGAGGTCACAGAACAGCGAATCTTAACGGCAACCATTCGAGATTTACTAACTCAGAAGGTGCTACTAGAACAAGGCGCAATCGCGAAACTCAGCTAAACAAAGTCAACTGAACAACGATTGATCACTCACCCATCAAATGCACCACTAACTCCCGTGTGTGACGCTGTTGGCGATGCTCCCAAAGATAAATACCCTGCCACGTTCCCAACACTAATCGTCCCTGAGCAATCGGAATCTGCTCAGACGAGTGAGTCAGCACTGTCCGAATATGAGCAGGCATATCATCCGCTCCTTCCGTACTGTGAACATAGTTCTCCCACTCTGGAACCAGCTTCGCGAAAAAATTCTCTAAATCCCGCAGCACATCTGGGTCAGCGTTCTCCTGGATAATCAGACTCGCAGAAGTGTGCCGTAAAAATAGATTACACAAGCCCGTTTTAATGCTCGACTCCACCACGATCGCGCTCACCTGCGAAGTAATTTTATGCAGCGATTTTCCCTGCGTTGCAATTCTAAGAATCTTCTGATACTGCGTCATACCTAATCCCCTAGCTACCCTCATTCAAGCGAATCCGACTTACAGTTTCAAGCGATCGCAAATTTATCAATTTCTGAAGAATCCCGAAATGACGCTACAACACTCTGTAGCTTTGTAGAATCTGGATGTCGCGCTACCACTTATCGAAAATTCTATCCATCAGTTTTACGCCGAGGTCTTCCTCATGCCAAAGGATAAACGCCGCTTTCCGCTTGGAATCGTAGTCGGACTCTCTACGCTCGTCGTCGCAACGGGGGGTGCCACCGCCTTTTTTACTTGGCAAAACACTCACAACAGCCAATCGACTCCAGTTGCCGTCAAGTCCCCTCAAGCAAATGCTCCTGCATCAGTTCCTAGCGCTCCCGCAGCTTCACAAAACCCGATTCAAGTAGCCGCAACCGAAAAAACTGCTCAAGTTTATTGGCTGAAAGATAGCGCCACCGACCTCGAACTTGCCCCGGTTGCGGTCAAGGTCAAATCTGCTGATCGAGACGAAGCCCGACTCACCGCCGCCTTCAATACTCTGTTCAGCGCCGCACCGAGCCAAGATTTAAGCAGTGGTGTTCCCAAAGGCACAACGCTCCGCAGCCTTAAGGTGAAATCAGATTCTATCTATGTCAATCTCTCTAAAGCATTCACCTCTGGCGGTGGTAGTTCATCGATGACGGGTCGCCTCGCTCAAGTTCTCTACACCGCAACCAGTCTCAATCCCAATGCCAAAGTCTTTCTCTTAGTTGAAGGAAAGCCGCTCACAGTATTAGGCGGTGAAGGGCTGATAGTCGATCAACCGCTCACTCGATCGCAGTTTGAGCAGGAAACAGGCACCAAGCAAGAATAAGCATTCCTTTCTAGCGGCGACTGGCTAAACTAAAAGCGCGGAAATGCTGCGCCTGTTGTTCAATGCGACTGGCTAAACGATCGCACACTAAATTACACAACTCAAAAATCAAATCATCCTCGACGCGGTAATATGCCAGCGTTCCTTTCGATCGACGAGTCAGGATTCCCGCCTGGAGCATCACTTTCAGATGCTTCGAGACGTTCGCTTGACTCGTATCCGTCGCCTCCACTAGATCTTGAACACACTTCTCCCCATCACGTAACAAATTGAGGATGCGAAGACGCATCGGTTCGCCTAGCACACTGAAATAATCAGAAACTTGTTGTACGACTTCGAGGGGTACAGGCTGCGCGGGTGATTTCATGCCAACTTTGACAACAGAATGACTTGATCCCCAAATCTTAGCCACTCCAATTCTCTATAGCAATAGAGTCATCTTTGTTCCCCGTGATTTTAGCGAAAACTTCATAAAACCTCCGGCAATTTTGTAGAGAATATACAGTGATTTCACGGATACACTCCGAAAATTAAATCCGTGCCGCTGTCGAGAGAAAACGATCGTATAGGCAGCCGAAAGTGCACAATAACGGCTTGAATCCAATCACCGAGAGGAGATTACATCGAGAGACCGTAGTAAAACTCCGTCTCCAGAGGTAAAACATCAAAAATCGAACCTCCTATTGTAGGAGGGAACTTGCTAGGCCCTTTGGAATTCTTCATAAATAATGTCGCTGTGATAGTATCTGGATGTCTGAGGAGATTTTACGGCTGTATATCAGCACAAGTTCGGTGGTGGAGGAGTAGTAAGCGTGCAAAATAATATCCCAATTGGGTATTCCCAGTTTGGTATGCTCCGGAGTCAGCCAGATCCGCTACGTATTGGCGTGATCGGTGTCGGCAACATGGGACAGCACCATACACGGGTCTTAAGTCTGCTGAAGGATGTAGAGCTAGTTGGCGTATCTGACATTAATGTAGAGCGTGGATTGGACACAGCCAGCAAGTATCGGGTTCGATTTTTTGAGAATTATCATGATTTGCTAGAGCGGGTTGACGCGGTTTGTATCGCCGTACCAACTCGTTTGCATCACTCGGTAGGAATGGCGGCTCTGAAAGCCGGAGTTCATGTTCTGATTGAAAAGCCGATCGCGGCAAGTATCGCAGAAGCAGAATCGTTAGTGAATGCCGCCGCAGATTGCCAACGAATTCTGCAAGTGGGTCATATCGAGCGGTTTAATCCGGCGTTCCAAGAACTTTGCAAGGTTCTGAAAACTGAGGAAGTGCTAGCGCTTGAGGCACACCGGATGAGTCCGTATAGCGATCGGGCCAATGATGTTTCGGTTGTCTTGGACTTGATGATTCACGATATCGACTTGCTGTTGGAATTAGCCAATTCTAAGGTGGTAAAACTCACTGCAAGTGGAAGTCGTGCCTCGAATTCCGGTCAGCTTGACTATGTAACTGCAACATTGGGATTTGCGAATGGAATTGTGGCAACACTGACCGCTAGCAAAGTGACTCACCGCAAGATTCGGCGGATCTCAGCCCATTGCAGAAGCTCGTTGACTGAAGCAGATTTCCTCAACAATGAAATTCTGATTCATCGTCAAACGACCGCCAACTACAAGACCGATTATGGTCAGGTGTTGTACTGCCAGGATGGATTAATCGAAAAGGTGAAGACGAGCAATATTGAGCCGCTTCATGCTGAGTTAGAACATTTTGTGCAATGTGTTCGGGGTGGGATCGCGCCTTCGGTTGGAGGCATTCAAGCGCTCAAAGCTCTAAGGCTGGCAAGCTTAATCGAGCAGATGGCGCTAGATGGAAAAGTCTGGCATTCTGCACCAGACTCTAAGGTAATTGAACTGGAAACGGCAGCGATCGCAGTCTAGTTCAGTTTCAATCTGAAGGTTTGAGGGACGGTACTTCCATCCCTCATTTTTTTTCGATTCGTTCTCTGAGGAATCGATCGAGCTTCTCCAGAGTTTCACAGCTACGATACTAAACTTTCTCAAGCTAAGGTAGACACTCAATCAAGCGGCACAGGAAAACTTGACTTTAGTAAAGGCTTGAGCATACAAATTTGCAGCAATACAACTACAGTTCACTTTAATCGCATCTATCTAGTGATGGAGGATATTGCATCCTCTAGTGCAGCTACCGAAAGGATTAAACATTGCTCAACCTACATCACAGCGAAAAATTTCCCTTCGTGAGCGAACTTATTACGACAGTAGAAGTGGCACAGATGCAAACACGGTCAGTTTACTTTCCCTTTACATTAACCCCCGTGCATCCGCCGCATTACTACTCCAAGACTCAGGTAGCGATCGCTGCAATTCCAAATTAGGCTGCGATCTCTCACGATTCAATCAGGTTTTCACACAGTTAATCTCACGACTTCACCAAGGTTTCTAGTCGTTCAAAGATGCGATCAACGTGTGCGATCGCACCGTTGAGAATGCCCGCTTCAAATCAGATCCCAAATCGGGGTCAAGTTTGGCATGGCGATTTCTGCATATTGTTATTCAAGGTAAATCAACATGATATTTCGCTCAGTTGACCAATTGAATCCATTTCTGCGAAGCGAACAAGCCCTTCAAGGGAGGCGTTTTCTCGATCGATTCAGTTTCGGAACTCAGCCCGACGTACTGCCCGTGCAGCCTCAATCTAGCAGTCCTGCACCGCTTGAAACTGCACCGCCACCTAGCCCCGTTCAAGCCGGCCCAGATCCAGCCTTTGATGCATTTGAGCAGCAGGTTTTCGACCTCACCAATCAGCAGCGGATGCAGCAAGGACTGCAACCCCTGACGCTCAATTTGACCTTGAATGACGTGGCTGAAAAGCACAGTCAAGACATGGCAACGCGCAACTATTTTAGTCATCAAGGACTCGATGGTTCCCAGCCTTGGGATCGAATGCGGACTGGAGGCTACAGCTATTCTAGAGCTGCCGAAAATATTGCATTTGGACAACCCACGCCTCAAGATGTTGTGACTGCTTGGATGAATAGTCCTGGACATAGACAAAATATCCTTAATCCCAATCTAAAGGAGCTTGGTGTGGGATACCATAATGGATACTGGACGCAAAATTTTGGCACGGCAATGCAATTAGCTTAATTCATCCAAATTGAATCGCTAGTTCTTTTGGCAAAACTCTGACTCACGAAGCGTCAGAGTTTTCTTATCCTTGCAAAATCTACGCTGAACGGCTCAGTCGCACATACTACAATGGAATAGCAGCGCTTGTTGAAATTCAACTGAATCGTCTAACCCGATCAGCTAAGAGTCATGTCATTGTCATCCACGCAACTTCCCCCCGCACTCGATCGCATTGTGCAACGCTTAGCGCGATCGACCGAACCCAAACGCAAGTACGAGCTTCTCATCACCCTGGCTCAGCGTCTTAAGCCGTTTCCAGAGTCGGAAAAAATGCCAGAAAACAAAGTTTCAGGCTGTGCATCGCAGGTCTTTGTGGTGGCGAATTTGGCAGACGGAAAAGTGCAGTTTGAGGGCGATTCGGATTCGCAGTTGGTGAAAGGATTAGTGGCGCTATTGGTTGAAGGACTCAGCGGATTGCCCCCGCAAGAAGTCGTCGATCTCTCGCCGGAATTCATCAAGGCGACGGGACTGGATGTGAGCTTAACTCCTTCGCGGGCAAATGGGTTTTATAACATCCTGGCGAAAATGAAGCAGAAATCGCAGGCATTCATTGAATAAGCGATCTCCCTGAGTCGATCGATAATCTTGCAACCTGAGCGGCTTGAATTTGAACTGGTTCGGCTCAGGCTTGTGCGTATTCTGCTGCAATCGTGTCACAGCACAGAGAACGGGATCAGCCGCAACAGTAAAAATCCCACGATCGCACAGCCGAGCGAAAATCCCAGAACTTTTAATCGCCCTTGCCAATTTCCCTCGATCGTCCAAAGCAGCAGGCTTGCGATCGTCATCAAGCTGCCCAGAATCGCTGCTATACCGCCAATCCAGGCAAGCGTCACCCAAAAGATAATCATCGTCTCCCCTCAGATGTACGGGTATCCCCCAGGTTATTACCCCAGTGGCGGATGGTCGTTTTGTCAAATGCTTGTTATCTTTTTTAATATCAAGTTCGGAATTTAGATTTATTTTAGGGAATCCCCAAAAGAATCAACCGAGTTTGTTCAGGATAAACCCCATTGACTTTTAAGTCATTGAATCCTGTAATTGGTCTACTCTCTTTTTATCTGGAGCGTAATTGCTATGAGTCAACCTGTTGAACTTTCCTTGGAGCAACAATTCAGCATTCGATCGTTTGAAACTCAGGTTCAGCAAATGAGCCGTGAGCAAGCGCAAGAATTTCTTGTGAAACTCTACGAGCAGATGCTGATGCGTGAGACGATGTATCGTCACTTCCTCAAACAGCAGTGGGGCTTGGAACCCGATTCGTCGACAATCTAAGTCTGTTTCTAATCTTGCGGGCGACCTCGAACTTTTGCTTGATTCTGAAGGCTTAGAAAGAAGCAGGGGTGTGGGGCGTTTACCCAAGATTCGCTTCCAAAAGTTAATCTAGAGCACTCGTAAAACGCTCGCTACTTTTTCAACCGTGTCCATCTGCTCAATTTGGCTGAGCGCTGCACGGAAATTTCCTTCCTGAACTTCATGGGTCACGACCACGATCTCGGCGGCTCCATCTCGAATTCCCGCCTGAACGACAGATTCCAAGCTGACCTCATGATCTCCGAAACAGGTGCCAAGCTTTCCAATAACTCCCGGATAATCTCGCGTCAAGAACCTTGCATAAAAGCGGGTTGATAGCTCTTTCATAGGCGCGATCGTGCAGTAATGCTGATGTGAACACGCTAAGAGCGGATCAAGCACAGAGGATTCTCCGCGCTGAGTGGTACGCTCGACTTTCAGCAATGCCGCGATATTGAGGACATCTGCAACCACAGCACTGGCGGTAGGTCCTGCACCTGCTCCCCGTCCAAAAAACATTACCTGACCGATCGGATCGCCTTCGATCAAAATTGCATTGTAGACGTCGTTGACGCTTGCTAATGGGTGGGCTTTTGGAACCAGTGTGGGGTGCACTCTGACTTCGAGTTCATCGCTTGATTTGCGTTTCGCGATCGCTAGCAATTTGATCACGAATCCGAGTTTTTCGGCGTAGGCAATCTCGATCGCGCTGACATTCCGAATGCCTTCGCAATAGACTTCTGGCAGTTTGATCCGTCCGCCAAATGCAAGAGATGCCAGAATTGCGATTTTATCCCCAGCATCTAACCCATCGACATCGGCAGTGGGATCAGCTTCAGCATACCCAAGCTTTTGAGCATCGGCAAGAATTTCGGCAAAGTCACCGCCTTCAAGCTGCATTCGGGTGAGGATGTAGTTTGTCGTGCCGTTGACGATGCCTGTTACGGTGTTGATCCGATTCGCGCAGAGCGATTGTTTGAGCGGTTCGATTACCGGAATTCCACCGCCGACTGCTGCTTCTAGCAGGACGTAAACGCCCGCTTCCGATGCGGCTGTAAAAATTTCAGCGCCAAATCGAGCGATCGCGGCTTTATTTGCGGTGACAACGTGCTTTTTATTGGCGATCGCTTTCAGCATTAGCGATCGAGCGGGTTCTAAACCGCCCATCACTTCGACCACAATATCGATTTCCGGGTCGGTCACGATCGACTCTAAATCGGTCGTGAGCAGTTCTGACGGAACGATGCGGGGTTTGTCAATCGATCGCACTCCGACTTTATGAATCACAATCTCTTGCAGCAACGGGTGACGTTGAGCCGGATCACGGAGAATTTCAACTGTTCCAGTCCCGACCGTTCCCAATCCCAACAAACCGACTTTAAACGCCACAGCTTTTTACCCATTCACGACAGATCTTCAATTTTATGGGAAGGCTGGCATTCGCGGGAAATCGTGTTTGTTGCGAGATCACTATACGGAATGTCCTTGCTCCTTATAAAATGAGACCTTGCACGTACTTTATTTAGATTGAGACGCAATGGCAGAGACACTCTTCTTTAATGCCCTTCGGGAAGCGATCGACGAAGAAATGGCAAAAGACCCGACGGTTTTGGTGATGGGAGAAGATATCGGTCATTACGGCGGCTCCTACAAAGTCACGAAGGATTTATATAAGAAGTATGGGGATCTGCGGCTGCTCGATACGCCGATCGCTGAAAACAGCTTTACCGGAATGGCAATCGGAGCGGCAATGACCGGATTGCGCCCGATTATCGAAGGGATGAACATGGGCTTTTTGCTGCTGGCGTTCAACCAGATCTCGAATAATGCGGGGATGTTGCGCTATACGTCGGGTGGGAACTTCAAGATCCCGATCGTGATTCGTGGCCCTGGTGGAGTCGGTAGTCGCTTAGGTGCAGAACACTCGCAACGGCTGGAAGCTTATTTCCAAGCCGTTCCCGGATTGAAGATTGTTACGTGTTCGACTCCCTACAACGCCAAAGGATTGCTGAAGTCGGCGATTCGAGATGACAATCCGGTGCTGTTTTTTGAGCACGTTTTGCTTTACAACCTGAAAGAAGACCTGCCGAGCGAAGAATATTATCTGCCGCTTGATAAAGCTGAAGTCGTGCGGAAAGGCAAAGATGTCACGATTCTGACGTATTCGAGAATGCGGCATCATGTGATGCAGGCGATGAAGACGTTAGATAAAGAAGGGTATGACTGCGAAGTGATTGATTTGCTTTCGCTTAAGCCGTTGGATTTTGAGACGATCGGCGAATCAATCTGCAAAACGCATCGCGTGATCATTGTCGAGGAATGTATGCGAACCGGGGGAATCGGGGCGGAACTGACGGCTTCGATTAACGATCGCTTTTTCGATGAACTCGATGCGCCTGTGTTGCGGATGTCTTCGCAAGATATTCCGACTCCTTACAATGGAACGCTTGAGGCTTTAACGATCGTGCAACCACCGCAGATTGTAGAAGCGGTTCGCAATATGGTTCCGTTGAAGGTTTAGAAGGGAGTTGAAGTCGCTGGCAAACTGCCCCCTAAATCCCCCATTCTGGGGGACTTTGACAATAAGGAATTCTGGGATTCCAGGAAATTTTTGTCATTCAAAGTCCCCCAAATTTGGGGGATTTAGGGGGCTGAAGCTGACTGAAACGAAGCGATCGACAACTCCTTCTAGAAACTGGCACTCATCCACGAGCGGTCAAGACTCATCGACGAGGATTCGAGACTCGTGCGTGAGTGATCAACACTCGTGAACGGCGTTCGAAGACTTGTGCGTGAGTGATCAATACTCGTGAACGACGATCGAAAACTCGTGAATGAGTGATCAACACTCGCCCGCGAGGATCAAACACTCGTGCGTGAGTCATAAAGACTCGTGAATGAGTGATCAACACTCGCCAACGAGATTCAATGATTCATCAGCGAGTATTGGAGCTTGGTTAAGAAACGGATGCAGGAGTCGGCGCTTCTTTCGATGCCTTGGAGCGAGTTGCTTTGAAGCGTTCGCCCAACTGATCGGCAACAGCTTTGAGTCCCGGAGTCTTTTTAGAAGCGGTTTTGATGTAGTCGTAGACGGTGAGGCTATCGGTCATCGCTTCGCTGCTCACAGAGATTAAGGTATCGTCTACTTTTTCGGTGAGTTGTTGCAGTCTCAGAAGCACTTCGGTCAGGGTAGTCGCGAGTTCATAGTTGCTGCTGAACTTGTCGAGATCGAAGCTGGCAGGGAGAATATCGGGATTGGATTGAGCGGCGATCAAGCTGTTGTTGACAAACGAGAGGCTTTTGTTGCCCATCTTGAATAGCTTGCGGCGTTCTTCGGTGCTGAGATGCACTAGAAACGGCATCTGGGCTTCGATCGTCGCAAGGGCGGCTTTGATTTCTTCGAGGTCGGTGTCTGAAAGCTGGGCGGGAAGATTCTGGGATGCCATCGGGTAGAACTGCTTTAGGGATAGAAAGGTATACCGTCTGAGGATGCCCAATGGAATCAGCGATCGCACTTGATCTCTGCTGATTCCGCGTTACTGAATTACGGCAAAGCCTGCTGTTATGGCTTCCAAAAGCAGGTTGACTCAGCGATTGCCATTCTGCAACACGCCATTACCTGTGGTTGAGTAATACCAGATTGATTTGTGGATGCGACAGATTCTCGCCCCCTAAATCCCCCATTCTGGAGGACTTTGAGTATGATCTGTCGCATTTTATGTTTAATTTGGTATAAATTGAAGAGAAATTTCGTCGGCAAGACGATCGATTCCAAGCGCTCCTCAACCCCGACTAATCGATCGTGCAGTGCCACTTCCAATCCTTGATCGCCATCGCCTCATACCAAATTGATTTTTGAGTGCGACAGATCTTGGAAGCCCCCTAAATCCCCCACGAGTGGGGGACTTCAAGCCTAAATCTGTTTCGGATTCTCAAAGTCCCCCAGTATGGGGGATTTAGGGGGCGAAGGATCTATCGCATTAATAAATTGATTCGGTATCAGATTGATTTGATCGTGAAGCGCTGTCAGTATACTTGTGCGATCGCAGCCTACAACTCAGAAGACGAAAGCCGACCTTCGATCGATTCACACTTAGGGATGCCAACACAAAGCGCGATCGCTCATCTTTCCAATCAGGCGTTTTTGTTGCTGAAACCGTATCGAATGCAACGTCATACAAAGAAAGCGCTATCATAGCCTTTGTCATAATAAAGACTGGCTATGGGACGGCAACGAGGATTATTAATACTGATTTTGGTGCTGGTGCTGGGTTCGCTCTACATCATCTTCGATCAGCGCCATTTTCCAGCCCTGCTCGGCTTGGATCTGCGCGGCGGATCGCAGATTACGATCCAGGTCAAGCCAACGGGTGATGTGCAAAGAATCACGCAGCAGCAGCTTGAAGACGTGCAGCGCGTGATCGAAGGTCGGATTAACGGATTGGGCGTGTCCGAACCGCTCGTTCAGACGGCTGGCGAAGATCAAATTTTAGTCCAGTTGCCCGGAGTCAACGACCCGGAACAAGCCGAGCGCGTTTTAGGCGGAACCGCACAGCTTGACTTCCGGGCACAAAAAGCCGGAACCGAAGACAGGCTCCGGATCGAACAATCGATCCGCCAAGAGTTCCTCAGAAAGCAAGCCGAACTGCGTAAATCCGACGACGCAAAAGCGATCGAGGAAAATCAAGCCGCTATCAAACGCAGCAACGAAGCGATCGCGACACTATTTGATCCACCCGCGCTAGTCGGTAAAAATTTACAGAATGCCTTTGCAGAATCCGCCCCTGGCTCAGATGCGTTTAGCGTCGGTCTCAAATTTGACCAGGAAGGCGGCGATAAATTTGCTCAACTGACCAAAAGCTTAGCGGGAACGGGTCGATCTCTGGGCATCTTCCTCGATAACGGCTTAATCAGCTACCCGTCTGTGGGTGCAGAATTCGCTCAAACCGGAATTACAGGCGGAGGAGCCACGATTACCGGACGCTTTACCGCTCAAGAAGCAACCGACTTAGCGGTGCAATTACGCGGAGGGGCGTTACCGTTCCCGGTCGAAGTCGTTGAAAATCGCACCGTCGGCGCAACTCTGGGCCGCGATAGTATTCAGAGCAGCATTTACGCGGGAATCGGTGGATTGCTGTTGGTTCTCGGCTTCATGATTGTGTATTACCGCTTGCCGGGTGTAATCAGCGCAATTTCTCTGATCATCTATGCGCTCTTAACCTATGCCGGATTCAAGCTCTTAGGCGTGACCTTGACACTGCCTGGAATCGCCGGATTCATTCTCAGTATCGGGATGGCGGTTGATGCGAACATTCTGATTTTTGAGCGGACTCGTGAAGAGTTACTTGCCGGAAAGACGCTGTATCGATCGGTTGAATCCGGCTTTTTCCGAGCCTTCTCCAGCATTCTCGATAGTAACGTGACGACTGCGATCGCTTGTATTGCCTTGATCTGGTTCGGTTCAGGACTGGTCAAAGGATTTGGCGTAACGCTGTTGTTAGGGGTTGCGATCAGTATGTTCACCGCCGTCACTTGCAGCCGCACTTTAATGATGTACGCGATTACGTTTCCGGGACTCCGCAAGCCGGCATGGTTCTGTCCCAATCTTCATAAAGCTAAACAATCGATCTCGGAGACTACTTGATGAAACTGAATGTCATTCGCCAACGGGGATTGTGGTGGACGATTTCTGCCCTCTGTATTCTTGCCGGCATCATTGCGATGGTGATTCTGCAAACTCAAATTGGTACGCCGTTGCGTCCGGGGCTTGACTTCAAAGGTGGAACGCGGCTTCAGGTAGAACTCGATTGCAGTCAGCCTGGAAACTGCGACAAACCGATTAGCCTCGACGCGATCCGCGAAGTGCTGCGCGATGAGAATCTAGGAGATGCTAGCCTGCAACTCGTCGGTCAAGACCAGCGCGCTGCTTTGATTCGGACGAATACGCTTAGTGTAGATCAGCGCACGCGACTGCAAGCAGAACTCGAATCAAAAGTCGGTAAGTTTGATGCGAAAAAAACGCAGATCGACACGGTTGGGCCAACGATCGGGCGACAACTGTTTCAATCTGCCTTAGTCGCACTGATCGTTTCCTTTGCAGGTATCACGCTCTACATGACGTTCCGCTTTGAATTGGATTACGCGCTCTTCGCCATCATCGCGCTGTTCCACGACGTTTTGATCACGGTCGGCTTCTTCGCGATTCTCGGACTCACCCCGTTGAAAACCGAAGTCGATAGTTTATTTGTCGTGGCGCTGTTAACGATCGTTGGTTTCTCGGTCAACGATACGGTGGTGATTTACGATCGCGTCCGCGAAACAATCCAACTCAATCCCGGTCGGCATATCAACGAAATCGTGGACGATGCGGTGAATCAAACCTTAACGCGATCGCTCAATACGACATTAACCGTCTTGTTAACGCTGTTTGCGCTCTTTTTCTTCGGAGGAGAAACGCTGAAGAACTTTGCGCTAGCGTTGATTATTGGATTTACGATGGGAGCGTATTCAAGCATCTTTATTGCGAGTACATTGTTAGCACTTTGGCGTGAAAAGCGGGGACGCGCATTTGCGCCTGTGACGGCTGAGGCGACTAGCGATTAGATTGAAGAATATGACACCTCCTGACTCACCTGAAGTCGAACTTGATCCAAAATTTCAAGCGGCAGTTCAACGTCTGCATCGATCGACGGTGATCGGGCGGTGGCTTGTGGCGATCGGGTTGTGGCTAACGATTGGGGCATGGAGCCTCTGGGAACTGCGCTACCCGATTTCACTCATGCAGGACTATTTCACTTGGGCAGCCCTACGACACGGGCTGATCTCGAATTTGCCTGCCACTGTCGGACTCGGATTCTGTATTGGCATGACGCTGAGCGTATTGATTTGGCAGAGCCGGAATATTCTATTTGGGTTGCCGATCGAGGAGCAGCAAAAGCTCGAACAAACCGTCTTAAAAATTCGCCAGCAAGGGCAAAGCCACCCGATGTGGAAGTGGATCGAACCAAGCGAGAAATCTTAAATCAGAAAGAGGATCGCAGCCCAAAATATCGCTACGGTATAAGAGCGAATTCCGAGAGGTGATATGCAGGAATCTGGGCGAAATTCTTCGGTTACAGTGGCGCTCCAATTTGGAACCATTGCCGCAATTTTGGCTGCGATCGTCATTAATGCACTCTCTAATTTCTTCCCGCTGCGAGGATTGAGCATTGGAGCAGTCGCAAACACGATTCTAGGCGGTGTACGGATTACGCCAGCAAATTATGCGTTTGCGATTTGGGGCGTCATCTATCTTGGGCTGATTGGTTTCGGAATTTATCAAGCATTACCGTCTCAGCGTTTTAATTCCCATTTGCTGAAGTTACGCGCTCCAATCATTTGGGCATCTCTCTTTCAAATTGTTTGGGTGTATGCCTTTCAGTTGCAGCAGTTTTGGTTATCTGTTGCACTGATGTTTGGAATTCTGATTAACCTGATTGCTGCCTACTTGTGGTCTAGATTCCCCAATAGCCGCGTTCCGCGTGAGGAAAAATGGTTAGCTCAGGTTCCAATTAGTATTTACTTGGGTTGGATCAGTGTTGCGTCGATCGTGAATGTTGCCTCTGCTTTGTATGCTTCGGGCTGGACTGGAGCGGGGATTGATGGCACGATCTCGACAGTGATCATGATTTTGATTGCCGCAGCGATCACAGCCGCGATCGTGATTCGATATCGAGATGTTGCATTTACAGGTGTGATCGTTTGGGCATTGTTGGCGATCGCCGTTCGTCAGTTTGCTCAATTTACCATTTCAGTCACGGCGATTGGCAGCGCGATCGCGTTGGTTCTGCTGTTCTTTTCCAGAAATCGTTCTCGTGGGGCATGACTAGAAATCTTGCACCTGCTTGAATCGGTTTAGAGTCGAATTTCCACCGATGGCATTTGATTACTCGATCGATTTCACTCAGGTCAATTTCAGAGAGCACCCGGAGCTCTACCGCGTTGGAAAAGGCGAACAAGGCGTTCTGTTAGTCGAGCCTTACAAAAGCGAGATTCTGCCACACTGGAGATTCAAGACTCCAGAGATTGCGCGAATTTCAGCCGATAAGATCTATCAGCTTTTTCAAGACTACAAAGCGCAAGGTGATTTTGTCGGCATGGATATGGCGCGGAAATTTTTGCAGATGGGATACACCCGATCGCGCCGCTACGCGAACCACAAATCCGGCCGCAAATACGCCACCGACAAAACCGTACTGCCCCGTGAAGAAGACCCGATCAAAGCCGAATCCGCCAAGATTTTTTACGAAAAGTGGCAGCTTGCAAAACTTGATCCCGGCTACATCACACAACTGACCGCGCATCGCCAGCGCTACGAAGATGTGAAATAGTTGAAAGTGGTAATTCTTGCTCTTTACTATGTCTGAATTTGTGTCTGAATTTGTGTCTGACTCTGTGCATCTTCGGTTACTGGAAAATCCCGGAGTTCTGTGGCAACGCACGATCGAGCAAACGCAACACGCGCTTTCTTGTGGCGCACTCCTTTCAATTCCAACCACTCATGAATTTATCGAGCAAGCAGGCGCGAAATTTCTCGTCCGCACTGTCACGAATCTGATTCGCAAAGAAGTGTCCGACCTGAAACAAAAACAAGAAGAGATTGCAACTGGAAAACCGATTAATCCATTTCTTCCCTACGATCGCGATTTATTTGTTGTTGATATTTCTGACACTCACGTTTGTCTTTTAAATAAATTCAACGTTGCCGATCATCACCTATTAATTATTACTCGTGCCTTTGAAGAACAAGAAGCTTTATTAACGCTGGACGATTTTGCAGCACTATGGGCATGTTTAGCCGAAGTGGATGGATTAGCGTTTTATAATGCCGGCTCAGTGGCAGGAGCAAGCCAGCGTCACAAGCATCTACAACTGGTTCCATTCCCATTTGTTGAGAAAATTCGCTTACCGATCGACCCCTTAATTAACGCTGTAAATTCTACCGATCGCATTACCACAATTCCCGAATTTCCCTTTATTCATGCCTTCACAAAACTTGATCGAATTGATACCGCTAAGCAACTTTTAGAACGCTATTGGGAGTTACTCGAAGCCGTAAGAATTGATTCTAATCAAATTATACAATCGGCTCCCTATAACTTTTTAGCAACGCGAGAATGGATGATGATTGTGCCACGATCGCAAGCCGAATATAGTGCGATCGCGGTGAATTCTCTTGCATTTGCAGGTGCGCTTTTAGTCCGAAACTCCGAGCAACTCGAAACGCTGAAACAATTGCGTCCGCTAAATTTTTTAAAGAACGTTGCGATCGCGTCCTCATCCTCAGCAGGCTAACCATAATTGGGGAATAGCCTCCATGAGAATCCTTATGAAACACGATCAATTTATAGTGCCGCCCAATCAGAAAATTAAGCTAAAGGACTACGATCCAGCTCATACAGATGGCTTAAGAGATAAAGTAGCGGCTCAAGCCGAGCTTCAGACAGGCGTTCAGAAGCTCGCAAAATATCAAGACATTCTCTATGCTCACGATTCCTACGCCTTGTTAATTCTATTTCAAGCGATGGATGCAGCCGGAAAAGACAGCACCATTAAGCACGTGATGTCGGGTATAAATCCTCAAGGTTGCCAAGTCTTCAGCTTCAAAGCCCCTTCTTCAGAAGACTTAGATCACGATTATTTGTGGCGATCGACGAAAGCTTTACCCGAACGCGGGCGCATTGGAATTTTCAATCGCTCTTATTATGAAGAAGTTCTAGTGGTGCGGGTTCACCCAGAATTGCTAGCAAAGCAAAAGCTACCCAAAGAAGCACTGGGCAAAGATTTTTGGGAGAAGCGATTTAAGCAAATTAATCACTTTGAAGAATACTTAGTTAACAACGGAGTCATTGTTCTAAAGTTCTTCCTAAATGTCTCGAAAGAGCAGCAGAAAAAGAGATTTCTCGATCGAATTGAGCAGCCCGAAAAGAACTGGAAATTTTCTGCTACAGATGCAAAAGAGCGGCAACATTGGGACAAGTATATGGAAGCTTACGAAGAGGTGTTCAGCCATACCAGTACAGATCATGCACCCTGGTACATCATACCAGCCGATCATAAATGGTTTACTCGTCTGGCTGTCTCCAACATCATCATCAGTAAACTCAAGTCCCTGAATTTGTCCTACCCCGAAGTCAGCGAACAGCATCGACTAGAACTACTCGAAGTCAAAAAACTTTTAGAAAGCGAAGGCTAACTTTGTTCAAAAGCAAGGGGCGATCGGGATTCAAAAGTCCCGATCGCCCCTCTTTGTTGATGCGAAATCTAAGCTTATGCTTCCTTCTCTGCTTTTGCCGCAGCTCGCTCGATCTTGTGGCTAAACGTGATTAACGCTTTACCCAACGTATGCATCGGGCCTTTCACACCACGACCCGCTTCATCGCCGATCGCGTTGGTTTGCTCGCCCAGTTTCGCCAGCACTTCTACAATTTGGCTTGCTTCGGTCTTTTTACCTTTCAGAAGTTTTTTCAATTCTTTCAGGGATGCTGACAGTTCTTTGATGTTTTCTTCCTTGTGACCCTTGAGAAAATCCACCCACTCGTCGATCGAGTCAATCGCTTCTTCGGACTCAATTTCGGTAGGATCGCCATGTAAAATTTCAGTCAAAGATTCAATATCTGGTGCGTTATCCACCTCAGAATTTGCTGATTGTTTTGCAGTTTTTGGCTCTTTTTCAACTTCAGAAGAATGCGCTTCTTGTTGCATTGTTTTTTCGTCTTTAGCTGCCATAAATTCCATTCCTTCTAAGTTTCAGTGAGATATAGCATCACAATAAAATTCGTTACATGGGTTTCCCTCTGTCAAAAGAAGCGACCTCGATCACACTCTAGACAGAGTGCAATCACATTAGGAATATGACGCAGATCACAGCCTAAAACTAATTCAAATGCCGTCCACATAAAGACTGAATATCTGCGTAATTTTGCCGAATTCGTACCAGCATAAATTCGATCAGTACCGTAGATCGACGATGGTTTTACAATGCCTCTCTACAGAAAATAGATTCAACGCTGATGTGAACCTTGATCTTGTGGTGGATGATGGCAACTCAATCTTCTTTACGTTCTCGCGGGATGGAATTACTGGTTTCGTATCACCAAAATCCCTCGGTGAAACTCCGCAATCAGTTGGTACAAATGAACGCAGGTTTGGTTCGTAAAATCGCTCATCGGGTAAGTCATCAATGTGCAGAACCCTACGAAGACCTTGAACAAATTGGCTACTTAGGGCTAATTCGAGCGATCGAACGCTTTAACCCAAACCAGGGTTGTGCTTTTAGCTCATTTGCGGTTCCTTATATTCGGGGTGAAATGCTGCATTTCCTCCGAGATCGAGCCGGTACGGTAAAAATTCCCCGTCGCTGGCAGCAATTAAACAAAGAAGGTCAGCGAGTCCGAGAGCAACTGATGGAAGCATTCGGTCGTCAACCGAGCGATGAAGAGATTGCAGATGTGCTTAAAGTGTCGGTCAACGAATGGCGCGAAAGCAAGCTGGCGGCAAAGAATCGCTTACCGCTAAGTTTAGATGCGACGGTTTGTCAGCAGTTAGATTCGCCGATGACGCTGGGGGACACGCTGCCTGATGCACGGTATCAAGCCTTGCAGGTGCTGGAAGAAGACCGTCAGCAGTTGCAAAGGGCGCTCAATCAGCTTGAAGATAAAACCCGCCAAGCGATCGAATATGTTTTCCTGCATGACTTGTCACGTAAGGAGGTAGCGGAACAGATTGGAGTCAGTCCGATGACGGTGACTCGTCGCATTCATCGCGGCATCCAACAAATGGTGGGATTGCTCCATCCGCAAGTGTTGCAGACTGATCCCTAATTCCTACGCCTTAGTTTCCATCGATCTATCAAGTCACCGGATTGAGAATTTCAGTTCGGTGTTTCTTGGCGAATGGGGTGTGAAATTCGCCCGATCATGTCAGTCGGTTCGCTGCATGAGAATCATCTAATTCCTAGAAGGGGATCTCAATGCCTGCTGAATTGCCGCTGCTGCAAGCGGAGCCATAACAGCATAACCCTTTGCATTGGGATGCAGTCCATCGTCTGACAAATCGGCTCTCAGCCTGCCTTGGGCATCTAGCATTGCGCTGTAATAGTCCAAATAAGTGCAATATACGGCAGCGCAGTATCCTTTAAGCCATTGATTCAGCGCCTCAATTTTTGTGGGTGGTCGCCCTGGCGAAATCTTGTTTGCAGCATAATCATGAATCGGCAGCACAGACGCAAACACCATGCGAATCTGATGCGCTCTTGCTAACTCTGCGATCGACGCATAATTATCCTGAATTTGATCCAAGGTCATCGCACCCGTATTGCCCGCAATATCATTTGTTCCTGCGAGAATTATGACTACACGCGGCTTAAGTGCAATCACATCCGGCCGAAATCGAATCAGCATCTGAGGAGCCGTCTGTCCAGAAATGCCTCGGTTGATATAGGGGCGATTGGGGAAATAGGCGGAGAGATTCCAAAACTGGGTAATAGAATCGCCAAAGAACACGGCTCGATTCTCATCAACTGTGGTAGGTAACAAACTAGCGTTGGCTTGTCTATAAACGTCTAGCTGTGCCCAATCTTGCAGACGCTGTTGTAGCTGCTGAATCTGTTGGCGCAGTTGGTCTGGGGTTTCTGACCCAGGAGTCTGGGCGACAGCAGGCGGTTTGAACATAATCAAATTGACCACTGTCGCCAAAATGAAGATAAAGAAGCGATACATGGATGTATTTGGACGCTGAAAGTGCGGTGTGGGTAGTGGAAAACGTGCAGAAAAGGCTACGATCTTTTTCAACGAGAATACAAAGGTCGCAAAAATTGTTTGCGGCAGTGGTGCAAGAATTTAACGGTAGTGTACGATTTGTCCCACAGAAATGTGGGTTTGATCTAGAAGCGTCGGAGCCTAGGAAACTTAGAGCGCTTTTAGGTTTGCAAATGGCGAGAACCCCTCTAACGGCTGCCTAACACCTTCCGAAAGGTGATTAAACCGTTCTGAACGTCGGATGGCTGCAACTGGACACACTCACTAATGCGGCAAGTCGTGAAATAGCAGATTGCAAAAATGCAGCGATCGCGAGTCGTCTGCAATCCCTCAGCAAACAACCGAAGCAACTCCTCAGCATTCAGGACTTTAGCTTTGCCGTGGCGGTTCACCTTCTTGGCAACTTTGTGCTGAAAGTTCAGATCGAAATTCATTCTATTTGCTTGAATAATTACCCTCATTCTACACTTCCGAAAATACCATTTTCGGAAATAGGGCACTCAAAGTATTGATTTATCGTACTAATCTCACTTCCAAGACAACCGAGCAGCGCGGATTTTGCCAAACTTATCGATCGTGGTAGGAGGGTGAACCGCTGAAACCTGCATTCTGTCGTGATTGCAGCGTCAATCGATAAGTTTGTTTTATCTGTAAACAGGGTAAACAGTTTCAGAGACCAGAATCGTGGGTAGCCTGTGTCAGATGTTGTTTGACGAGTTTACAGATGAAAACGAATAAGCCGACGATCGCGGCACGAATCGAAGTGAATGAGATGCAGCAGATTGACGCGCTGATTCAGGAAACGGGGCAATCCCGATCCGAGTGGCTCCATCAACTAATCAAGCAAGAATTGGGGCAATCGAATAGTCAAACGGTTCGATCAATGGGCGCGAGAATCGCGACTCTAGAAAGGAAATTAGCAAGGTTGGCAAATTGAGCAATCATGCTAGGTCAACCCAATGGACTGGATCATGATCTCAATGCTCCATCTAGACTCCATCTAGAGTGAGTCAGCGCTATATCGCTCCTGTATCTGAACCATACGTTCTGGAATGTATCATTACCGTTCTTGGCTTGGTAATACTGGATAAATCTTAGATCAGTCAATGAGCGCTCGGTTTAGCCGTCGCACAACTCTATCTGCGGTTGAAGCAAACTTCTGCAATAAGAGAGATGGGGGAGCTTCGGTCGTTTCTTATTGTACCTGCGGAGGTATGAATGGACCATTTATGTATCACATGTATTAAACGAGGTCAGCTGAGATAAAGACCTTGAGGATGAAACGGGGTCAGATAAAGATAAAAACCCCGTCTATTACTCTTTGAACAAGGGATCCCTCAAAAGCTGAAATGCCATATCTCCATATCTATAGATAAGAACAGTTTCAGAACGAAGGTGTCTCCTGAGCCACGGAGATGAATCGCATTGCAATTATCGATGACAACGAGGCCTGGTGCTTTGTTCTATCCCTGCGGTTACAGCAGCAGGGATATGTCGTCTCTCCGTTTACCCAGGTACAAGCTTTCTTGCCCCAGATGGATCAATTTGACTTAGTGCTGGTGGATTTCTCGATACCGGCTCCGGCTTACCAACGCAGCATGGACGGGCCTGAATTGATTTGCTGGGTACACCAGCACCTGGAGACGCCACCGCTTCTCGTCCTCATTTCCAGTTTTTTCACTTCAGACCTCCTCAACCAAGCTGCAGACCTTTGTCCCAAAGCCGATGCTGTGCTGAGTAAGCAGACCGACACCTCCGAACTCTTCGCTCAGATTCAGCATCTCCTCGCTAGTCGAGCCGGATCCCGAATGAAGCAAGACGCCGTGCTGCGACCCGGGGCATCGGCTAGAAGGCGAGAGTCCTAGCTAATTGCTGAGTTTTTTCTCCTACTATTGGGCAGAAATTGAAGTGATCCGCAGGGCAGAGGAGCTTGTGGGATAAGCTCGATAACTTGGAATCGATTCGCGTTCCACGGCTGACTCCATCCCCCTGCCCTCAAAACTTGCATCTACCACACTCGAATCGATATTCAGCACCCTTACGTGTGGCGCTTGATGGGGGAACTAGAAAAGCTGGAGCGTGACCCTACTGTCACGCAAGGAGAAACAACAATGCTTCCATCCTGCTTCAATCCATCCTAAAAGGTTACTGCTCGAAAGGTTACTGCTCGCCATCGCGACGCTCTTCCCCATCACCCTCCTGAGCACGAGTTCTCGATCTCCGTTGGCTCAAGCTCGGCTTGCTGCAACCCCCGATTCCGCGACTCTCCCTAACGGAATTTACCTCTATGGCAATTCCCCGAAGCCGAATCAAGTCGCCCAAAACTACATTGTGCTTGAACGGCACAACGGCAAAGTCGTTGGAGCCTTTTACTCGCCCCAATCGGAGTTCACCTGTTTTACTGGAGACATCGAGGGAACGCAATTAGACGTCGAAGAACAGATCCCAGAGGCATCCAAACGGTATTGTCAACTTAACTAGACTTCGCGCTGATTATTGAGAATGAGCACACTTACTAATTATGAGAAAAAGAGCCTTTCAGCCTTTGAAAATTAGGCAGTTTCTCAATAAGCAAGCCTTTAAACGGTTAAGTTGACAATACCGCCTGGAGAGAATTTGATGGTTGAGCTGGTAAGTAAACTTTGAGTTGAGTTCCCTTATTAATTTCACTTTTCACATTAATAAAGCCCTCATGACCTCTGACAATTCCCGCAACCATCGATAATCCTAATCCTGTCCCTTTACCAAATTCTTTAGTTGTGAAGAAAGGCTCAAAGATGCGGTTCAAATTCTCCGTGGGTATTCCAACTCCTGTATCGGAAACTGTAATCACAACATAGGAACCCATCTTTGCATCTACGTTTGTGCGAGCAAGATCTGCACAGACCCAGATATTTTCTGCTGAAATGCGTAGGATTCCGCCCTCCAGCATGGCATCACAAGCATTCTCGCAGAGATTTAGCAGCATTTGGTGCAGTTGAGCTTGGTTCCCAGAAATTAACCAAAGATCGGATGCAATGTTCATGCGAACTAAGATATTGCGTGGAGAGCTTTGCTTCTGCATCGCTGCTATGTCTACCAGTAATGGCTCCAAGGAGAAGGTGTTTTGATCGCCCTTGAGTCCTTGTACAAAAGACAGTACCTGCCTGACAACATCCGCACTACGCCTCGTGTTAGCTTCAATGGATGCTAATAATTTTTGACTCGATTCATCTGGTAGCTTGTTCGCAAGAAGCTGAATCGACATCAGTACAGGAGTCAACGCATTGTTGATGTTGTGTGCTATACCACCGGTCACTGTGCTGATGCTCTCAAACCGTTGAGTGCGCTGACGCTGGTCTTCAGTCTGCTTTCGCTCAGTAATATTGGTACTAATGACTAGAACCGATTGAGGTTGCCCTGCTTGATCGCGAATTAATGTCCAACGGCTATCTACAATAATTTTCTGACCCCCTTTGCCTTGGTGCTGCAGTTCCCCCTGCCACTCTCCCTGATTCATGACAGCTGTTTGAGCTTGACGAAGTTGGGGAGGAAATTCCTCAAACAGTAGCTCATCAACATAACACCCCACTGCTTCATTCATCGTCCAGCCAAACAAACAGGTTGCACTGTTATTCCAAAACAGAATTCGATTTTCCAGGTTCAGTACGAGAATGGCATCTTGGGATTGATCCAAAAGCCTTGATTGCACCTGCAACTGTTCTTCAGCTTGTTTGCACTCGGTGACATCCGTTTGAATACCCACGAAATACAGGAGCTTGCCTGCATCTGACCGTATAGGAGCAATTTTGAGTTCATTCCAGAAGGGTTGACCATCTTTGCAATAGTTCAAAAGAGTCGCTTGAAACTCCTGTTGTTGAGCGATCGCTTCACGAATTTGCGCTACGACTTCTCGATCAGTTCCTGGTCCTTGGAGAAATCGACAATTGGATCCCACGACCTCTTCTGGTTGATATCCGGTGAGTTTTGAGAAAGCCGGATTGGCGTAGATGATGGGGTTATCGGGTTGATTGGGATCGCTAAGCAAAATGCCATCTGATGCAGAATCAATCGCTCTAGCAAACGGCAAATTAGCTAACTTCTCTGCGGGTGGCTTTTGGGTCAACAGATCCAGCCAAGTGAGCCGCTCTTGCTTGACCCTATCCCAGTAAGTGTTGAAAAAGTTGGCAAGCTCAGGTTCTTCAGCCACTAAGTCATTGAAATGGTCTTGAACTCGCTTATCGTTCTCATACCTTACGTCTGGATGTGCTTCCATCCACTGATGGCAGGTTTTGATGTAAGCAATGAACGTCACCAAATATTGGTAGTTCTTGGTTCCTAGAAGACGGTGCAACTCTCGCCGACAGGAATCAGCCTCATCGGTGCTTAAGGCAATAAAGATTGAGCAATGAAGGAGGCTCTCTTCAAGGACTGAGTTTAGCTGGGATACAATGTTGAGCAAGCTATCTTGGGCAGCCAGGAGCTGAAGATGCTCGTCTACCTCTTGCCGTCCTGGAGGAGTCATCTCAAGCAGGGCTAGTATTTCCCGCGCTTGCATCCCCAATTTACGTAATGAGCAACTGTGACATACCAGGCAGTACGGAACCGGACAGAAGCGTGACAGATAAGCGGACAACTTCTCCTTAAATAGAGCAGGAAGTGGATTGTCAACGTAGGTTGAGCAGGTTTGTTGCCACAAATTATCTAACACTTGGGGAGTCTGTAAGGCTGGGGAAAAGAAAGGCGGGAAAAACCCAAACTTCTCTTCGATTTCTGTCACAATTTGCTGACTAGTCTGCATGGATGGGAATTTATTTCAAAGGCAAGTGTGAGAAATTGGCAAACTAGGTTTTCCCTGTCTGACGAGCAAGGACTCCCAGAGGCAGCGAACACAGTATATTTGCTTATCCCCTTGCTAGTTTAGCTTACCTACTACATCGTGGATGCCCAATGCGATACATCGAAAGGGAACATTTTGAAGCGCGAGAATGACAAATCTGTCTGAAAATGTATTGATTATCCCCTTTGGCGGGATGCAAGGGAATTTCGACATAAAAAGCACCATTAATTAACTGTCGCCCATGCTTTTCCCGACGAAAATCATCCCATCGTAAAAGTCGCCTTCTCGCTCGATCGTGAACCCGCCAAACAGCAGAGCAATCCACACCTGAACGATCGACAGCTCCGACCTCTGAACCAATGTCGATAGCTTTATTCTCCCTATAGCACGACCGCACCACATCAATCCACGCAACTCTATCTTCAGCGTGAGCCAAAGATAGAGTTGCTTCTAATGCCTGTGCTTCTGGTAGTTGAGCAACCGCATCGGCTAATTGATCAGGTGCAATTTCCGCAACGATTGTGTCTCTTGTTGCGGATTTGCGCTCATCCTCAAACAAAAAATCCCGCTAAAACTGACGGAGCTGGACTCAATAAATGGCGTTGCACAGAGGATGAATGATTTACCTCAACGCAGGCACTTGTCCATGCTTCAGGTAATAGATCAGCAGACGAATTGATGCTTTTAGCATCTTGATGGACTTAGAATAGC